>NZ_JBJGZH010000027.1:0-53626 GCF_054050415.1 Geodermatophilus sp. SYSU D01180
ACTTCCAGCGCGGGGTGCTGGCCTGGACCCCGGCCGGCGGCGTGCACGCCGTCACCGGGCCCATCCTCGAGGCCTGGACCAGCCGAGACCGCCAGAACGGCGACCTGGGCCACCCCACCGGCGACGTTCGGTGCCAGCTGCGGGACGGCGGCTGCCGCCAGGACTTCCAGCGCGGCACGCTCGCCTGGTCGCCGGCCACCGGCGCTAGGGCAGTGTCCGGCGCGATCGCGCAGGGCTGGGGCTGGACCGGCCGGGAGAGCGGCCCCCTCGGCTATCCCGTCGAGGAGATGTCCTGCCCCGCCGGCGGGTGCCTGCAGACCTTCCAGGGCGGGATCCTGGCCTGGACGGCGGCCAAGGGCGTGCACGCGGTCAGCGGTGCGATCGGCGAACTGTGGACCCGGCTCGGCCGCCAGACCAGTCCGCTGGGTCACCCCACTAGCGACATGGCGTGCACCAGCACCGGCTGCACCCAGGACTTCCAGGGCGGCACCGTCACCTGGACCGCGAGCCTGGGCGCCCGGTGGCTCAACGGCGCCATCCACCAAGGCTGGATCTGGACCGGCCGGGAGACCGGCACCCTGGGCTACCCGACCGGCGACATGGGGTGCACCGGCACCGGCTGCACCCAGGACTTCCAGCGCGGGGTGCTGGCCTGGACCCCGGCCGGCGGCGTGCACGCCGTCACCGGGCCCATCCTCGAGGCCTGGACCAGCCGAGACCGCCAGAACGGCGACCTGGGCCACCCCACCGGCGACGTCCGTTCCACGGACAGCCGGGACGTCCAGGAGTTCGAGGGCGGCACAGTGACCGTGAACCGCACGACCGGCTCGGTGACCGTAACGCCTCGCTGACACGGACGACACAGGCCCCGCTCCGGGTGGAGCGGGGCCTGTGTCATTCAGGAGCATGAGTGGGCACTTGGTACGGGGCCCCGATTGCCCGCCAGCCCTGAAGCGGGCCTGCGCGGCGGCCGACGCAGGGCAAGCGGCAAGCGTGCCAGCCCCTGCCCCTAGAGCTGCCCGACGGCACTCCCCCGCCCGCTGACTGGGTGGACAGCACCGACCCCGGGACGTGCACGTGCGGTCTACCGCCGGAGACGACCTCGGCCCCCGCTCCGGTCCGGAGCGGGGGCCGAGGTGCTGGCAGAAGCTGTCAGTAGATGCGCGGCGCAGGCGATCCGGCTGCCCGCCACTCCTGGTACGTCACCGCCTTGTACAGCCCCCCACCCTCGTAGTAGATGGTCGGACTGTAGCGAGAGCGATACCACTCCTCGCCGGGAATCCAGGGCTGGCTGCGGGGCGTTGGGAAGCCTGCCGCGGACCACTCCGCTCCGTTAATGGGCCGCCCGTAGCCGCCGCGGAGGTCGTAAAGGTAGAAGATCTCCCGCGTCCAGGGCAGCTTCACATAGCCCTCGTTGACCTGGACCTCTGGAGCAGGCGAGCCCGCAGCCTGCCACTCGGAATAGGTGAGGGCGTGGACGACACCGTCCTCACCCTCCGCGAAGATCTGCGGCGAGGTCTCCCACTGGTGGTAGGAGGTGCCGTCGATGTAGCCGGCGTTCCGGGGCGCCGGGAAGCCTGCGCGCTGCCACTGCTCGTAGGTCAATCGATCCCACTGCCAGTCGCTGGAGTCACTGGGCCAGTAGGTAACCGCATAGATAGTTGGGGACCACGGATACTTTACGAAGTCCGTGGGCGTCGCCCGAGGCGGCGGGAACCCCGCATCTGCCCACTCGCTATACGTAACCTCGTCCACGAATCGGTAATAGGTCCCATACACCTCGTAGATGGTGTCTTCGTACGGCGTCTTGTAGAAGCCGTTGTCCAGGGGTACCGCATGGGCTGCAGTGGCGGAGCCAACGACCAGTCCGCTGGTCGTGATGATTGCGGCGAGCAGGAGTCCTGCCATTCGTCGCATGTGCGCACCTCCATGGTGTGCTCGAAGGATCCGGCAGAGGATGACATCGGAACGACGTGGTTCCGCTCCTTTGCCGCACGGATCACACCGGATGTGGTCAGAGAGGCAGGAAGAGACGCCCGGGACGCGCGGTTCAGCGCCCGCCGTGCTCAGTGGGCTGTGTCGGTTACCGTGGCCGCCGAGGCACGGATCTCAAGGGTCCGCGGGCCTCCAGCCGACCGCATGATCCGCGAACGGCGATCACCGGGCGCAAGTACGCGGGTGTCGCCGGCGCAATCGGAGGAATCCCCAGGTGTCTCCCGCTGACGCGCTCCTGCTCTCGTGGGGCGTCTTGGTCCTCTACGTCCCCGGTGGGGCAGTCCTGGCGGCCGCTCTTGGCGGGAGGCGACGCATCCTCCTCGTCGGCGCCCCGCTGGTGACCTTCGCCATCACCTACGTCAGCGGGGTCGTGACCGGGCTGACCGGGTGGCGATGGGGACCCTTGGCCTTCGCGCTCGTTGCACTCGTGTTCCTCGCCGTCGCCCTCCTGGTCGGCCGGGGTCGGCGGGCTCCGATCTCCGCCGTGCGGCAGCGCCCGTCCGCAGGAGTAGTCCTCACCCTCGCCGGCGTCCTCAGCGCCTGTGCCCTCGCCCTGAGTACGCACCTGCGGGGTCTCGGGGGCCTCGGCACGCTGCCGCAAGAGCACGACACCGTGCTCCACGGGGTCGTGGTCGCGCACATCATGCTCTCGGGGCTCGCAGCCCCGTGGCAGGCCTTCCCTGCCGACGTGCTGACCGGGGAGCCGGCCACCTACTACCCCAACGGGCTTCATCAGTACGCGGCCCTGGTAGGCAGCCTCGGCGCGGACCCGGTGAATGCACTCAACGCAGCCACGGTGGTCCTGTTCTGCGTCGTGATGCCTGTTGGGGTCGCCGTCCTGGCCTCGCTGCTGCGACCTCGCAGCCTGCGGGGTCTCTCTGCGGTGACGGCTGCCCTGCTCTGCTCCGTGGCCTACCGGCCGATCATCGCCCTCCTGCACGACGGCGGGATCCTGGCGAATGCCGCCGCGCTCGCCGTGGCCCCCGGCGCCATTGCGGCGCTGGTCATCGCCAGCCGGTACGGCTGGGCGGGGGTGCTCCCGGTGGCCCTCGGAGCCGCCGGTGCCGTGGCCGTGCACCCGACCAACGCCGTCGTCGTCGGGGCCTCGGCCATCGCCTGGCTGATCGCGGAGATGCTGACTGAGCGACCGCGGTGGGCACCCCAGCTGAGCAGACTGCGGACGCTGGTGGTCGCCGGGGGTGTCGCCGGGGTCCTCCTGGTCCCTCTCGGCATCGCGGCGGCGACGGCGACGGACACTGTGACCAGCTGGCCGCGGGACTTCCCCGTGACGCCCCTCAACGACGCCATCGGCATCTCGCTGTCAGCGACCTACGGGGGCTTCCTCGACCCGACGCTGCAGCTCACGCAGGCGCTGATCGCCCTCCTCTCGGGCGTCGGTGTCGCCGCGTGCCTGGTAGCCAGGCGCAACGGTGCCCTCCTGGCGGCGCTGGCCTTCTGGACAGCATTCTTCACCCTGTTCCTGATGGACCGCCTCGTCGGCCCACTGGCCGTCCTGGCCGGCGTCTTCTACAACAGCTACGTCCGCATCAACGGGGGCCTGGCTCTCTTCCAGTGGCTCACGGGAGCCGTCGCTGTCTCCGCGCTGGTCTGGGGGATCCGCCACCTCCTGGAGCAGTGGTCCCGCTCGCGGGCCGGTACCGCCCGCCACTCCCGTGCGGTCTCCCTGGCGCTCGGTGCGTCGGCGGTAGCAATCCTCGCCGTCGCGTGCATTCCCTATGCGCAGGTGAACACCCAGGCCGTCGCCGCGAGGTACGACACGCCGGACTTCATCCGCGTCGACGAGGACGACCTGGCCGCGGCCCGCTACGTTCGCGACCGCATCGAGCCGGGCGAGCGCGTGATGAACAACGCCAATGACGGCTCGACATTCGGTTACGTCCTCTACGGCCTGCCCGTGGTCGAGACCGCGACCTTGGCACAGCCCTCCCTGCCCTACACCGCGGACCTGCTCGTCGACTTCGACGAACTGGACACTGATCCGGCCATCCGGTCGGAGGCGTGCCGCCTCGACATCGCCTACGTCATCGCGGACGCCGAGGCCCCAGGCATCGGCGTGGCGTCCGGCGTATACCCGTATCTGGTCGAGCTCAACGGGCAGAGCTACACGACGCCGCCGGGCTTCGCAGGGCTGGAGGACAGCCCCGTTCTCGACGACGTCGCACACTTCGGCGATGTCACGGTCTACGAGGTCGACCGGGCGACACTGAATTGCTCGGATCGCTCGGAGCGGGACTCGGTCGCAGACTGATCGCAGGTCTTTGTGGCAGTCCCTAGATCAGACGACGGGCAGCGCCAAGGCCATGACCTGCGCGCGGCGACGCCGACTGCAGTCCCCATGTCAAGGCCGCTCGAATAGGCAGCCGTCCGTACAGTCGGAACACGTGCCGACACTGCGAGGGGTCCGGCATCGCCTCAGCGGTGCCTGGCGCTCGGTGCTCAGAGAACTGAGCACCTTCAGTGCCGTTGGTGCCGCGTGCTTCGTCCTCGACACCGGCCTGTTCCAGCTCCTGTATGCCTGGGGCACCGGCGCGGTCACGGCGAAGCTGGTGTCCACGCTGGTGTCCACCACCGCGGCTTACGCCGGGCACCGGTTCTGGTCGTTCGCACACCGCGAGCGCACCGGTTACCGACGCGAGTACGTCGTTTTCGCGCTCGTCAATGCGTTGACCTTGTCGTTGGGGCTGGCGTTGGTGGCGTTCGTGCGCCATCCGCTGGATCAAGAGCACGCCCTCGTGCTGCAGGCGACCAATGTGGTGTCCATCGGGCTGGGCACGGTGGTCCGCTGGTTTGCCTATCGGCGGTGGGTCTTCCCCATGAAGGCCGGCGCCGACCTCGTGATGCCGTCCCTCGAGCCCGTGCCCGTGCGGACGCGCGTCAACCCCGGGGTGGCCGGGGTCGATCCCGCCACGACCGGGGCCTGAGCTCCCTCGGCGGGTCTCTCACCCAGCCAGCCGGGACCCCGACCGCCCCGCCACGACCTCGAGCCGGGTGGGGATGCGGGTGCGCAGCTCCTCCAGGTGGCTGATCACGCCGACGGTCCGCCCGCCGCGGCGCAGCTCGTCGAGCACGCCCATGACCGCGTCGAGCGCCTGCGCGTCGAGGGTGCCGAAGCCCTCGTCGACGAACAGGGTGTCCATCTGCACCCCGCCGGCCTCGGCGGTGACGACGTCGGCCAGGCCCAGGGCGAGGGCGAGGGAGGCCATGAAGCTCTCCCCGCCGGAGAGGGTCTTCGTCGGCCGCCGCACGCCGGTGTACTCGTCGAGGACGTCGAGGCCCAGACCGCCGCGGGCGCCGTGGCGGCCCAGCGCGTCGCTGTGCAGGAAGGTGTAGCGGCCGCGGGACATCTCCTGCAGCCGCCGGCTGGCCACCTCGGCGACCTGCTCGAGCCGCGCGGCGAGCACGAACGACTGCAGCCTCATCCGCAGCGTGTTCGCCCCGCGCCCGCCGACCAGGTCGGCCAGGCCCGAGACCTGCTCGGCGCGGGCGCGGCGGTCGGCCAGCTCGACCTCGGCGGACACGACGTCGCCGGCGAGCGCGTCGAGGGCGTCCGCGCAGCGACGGGCCTGGTCGAGCGCGGTGACGGCGTCCTCGCGGCGGGCGGTGAGCTCCGCGCAGCGCTGCTGCCCGGCCGCGACGTCGGGGCGCTCGCCGAGGTCGGCGAGCTCGGGGTCGGCGAGGGTGGCGACGACGACCGCGTGCGCCTCGTCGTGCTCGCGCAGCCGCCGGTCCAGCGCGGCCAGCCGGCCGTCCTCCAGCAGGGCGGCGGACGCCTCCCCCACGCCGGCGAAGCCCGCCGCGGCGGCGCGCTGCCCGGCGGCGGCCCGGGCCTCCTCGGCGGCGGTGCGGGCGCGGCGCTCCTCCTCGGCGGCGGCGACGGCGGCCTCGCAGCGGGCGGCCTCGGCGGTGAGCCGCGCGACGCGGGCCGGCAGGTCGCGGTCCTCGCCGCGGGCGGCGTCGAGGCGGGCGGCCAGCTCGGCGTGGGTCTCCGCGCGGGCGCCGTGCTCGGCGGTGACCCGCTGCAGCGCCTCGCGGTCGGCGGCCAGCGCGGTGACGGCGGCGTCGCGGCGCTGCTCGGCCGCCGCCAGCTCGCGGCGGGCGGGCTCCACCTCGCGGGCCAGGGCCGCCACCTCGGCGCGCTCGGCCGCCGCGGCGGCCGCCCGCCCGGACAGCTCGGCGGCGGGCAGCTCCCCGGCCTGCGCGCGCAGCACGGCGAGCTGCCGCTCGAGCTCCTCGACCGCCCGGCCGGCGGCGGTGCGCCGCTCGTCGGCGGCGTCGACGGCGGCGCGGGCGCGTTCCTCGTCGTCGGCGGTGACCGCGGCGCCGACCGGCACCGCGGGGCGCGGGTGCTCGGGCGAGCCGCACACCGGGCAGTCGGCGCCGTCGGCCAGCCCGGCGGCGAGCTCGGCGGCCATGCCCTCGAGCCGGGCGGTGCGCACCTCGACCAGCCGCTCGCGCGCCTCCAGCCAGCCCAGCCGGGCGGCGTCGGCGGTCTTGGCGGCGCGGTCGAGCCGGCCGGTCACCTCCGCGGCGCGGGTGGCGGCCTCCAGCGCGGCGCGGGCGGCCTCGTCGGCGGCGGTGAGGCCGGGCAGGCGGGCGGCGGCGGCCTGCGCCGCGTCGAGCCGGGCCTGCGCCGCGGCGACCCGGGCGGGCTCCTCCTCGACGGCGCGGGCGCCGTCGGCGACGCGGCCGGTGAGCCGCTCGCCCTCGCGGGCCAGGCGGACGACCTCGGCGGCCAGGCCCGCGGCGCGGTCGGCCTCGGGCAGCAGGGCGCGCACCGCGGCGGCGGCGTCGCGCAGCTCCCGCGCCGGCTCCGGACCGGCCGGGCGCCCGCCGGAGACCGCGGCCCAGGCGGCATCGGCGGCCGCGCGGGCGGCGGCGGCCCGCTCGGCGGCGCGGGCGGCGCGCCCGGCGGCGTCCAGCACGTCGCGCAGGACCTCGGCACGGCGGCCGGCGTCGGCCCGGTCCCGCAGCGGCGCCAGCTCCGGCTCGCGGGCGGTGAGCCGCTCCAGCTCGGCGCGGGCGCGGTCGCGGCGGGCGTGCCGGTCGGCCAGCGCCCGCGCGGCGGCCAGCTCCGCCTCGGCCCGGGTGCTCGCCGCGGCCGCGTCGTCGGCCTCGGCGGCCGCGCGGACCAGCCGCTCGGCGGCCCGGCCCCGCACCCCGGTCACCCAGGCGCCGACCGAGGCGCCGGGGCGGGCGCCGACCAGCTCGGGGGCGAGCTCCTCGGGCACCTCGACGTCGGCGATCTGGGCGACGCGGTGCAGCAGCGTGCTCACCCGGTGCCGGTCGGCGCGCAGCTCCTCCTCGGCGGCCCGCCGCTCCCCGGCCAGCCAGTCCTCGGCGCGGGCGAACCGGTCGACGTCGAACAGGGTGCGCAGCAGCCGGCCGCGGTCCTCGGGCTCGGCGCGCAGGAACCGCGCGAAGTCGCCCTGCGGCAGGAGCACCACCTGGCAGAACTGCTCGGCCGACAGGCCCAGCCGCACCCGCAGGTACTCCGAGCCCTCGTCGATGCGGGTGCTCACCGGCTCCCAGCCGTCGGCCGTCGCGCGCTGCACCGTGAGCTTGGCCTGCTCGGTGGTCTCGCCGGTGCCGCGCTTCTTCGGCCGGGTCTGCTCCGGGCGGCGGACGACCAGCAGCCGCTCGCCGGCCAGCGTCAGCTCGCAGGAGACCTCGGTGCGGGTGGCCGCGTCGGCGTGGTCGCTGCGCAGCCGGCGGGCCTCGCCGCGGGCGCCGGGGACGGTGCCGTAGAGCGCGAAGACGACGGCGTCGAGCAGCGTCGTCTTGCCCGCGCCGGTGGGGCCCCAGAGCAGGAACAGCCCGTCGCGGGCCACCTCGTCGACCCGGACGGTCTCGGTGCCGGCGAAGGGGCCGAACGCGGTGAGGGTGAGGGTGTGCAGCCTCACCGGGCGAGCTCCTCGCGGCCCGCGGCGCCCAGCGCCCGGGCCAGCAGGTCGCGCTCGGCGGCCGTGACGCCCACCCCGCCGCGGACGTGCGCGACGAACTCCCCCGCGACGTCGAGGTCGTCCCGGCCGCGCAGCCGCTCCTGGTAGCTGCGGCCGTCGCCGCCGGCGGTGCCGCCGATCCACTCCAGGTGCACGCAGTGGCCGAACCGGGTGCGCAGCGCGCGCATCGGGTCGGCGGGGCGGACGGGGTCGGTGAGCCGGGCGGACACCCAGGCCTCCTCGGCGGCGGTGTGGGCGGGATCGGCGAGCAGGTCGTCGAGGGTGCCGGTGAGCACGGTCAGCGGCCGGGGCGCGGGCAGCGGCACCGACCGGACGCCGGCCAGCCCGCCGGCGTCGAGGTCGACCAGCCACACCTGCTTGTCCTGCCCGGCCTCGCCGAAGGAGTACCCCAGCGGGGAGCCGCTGTAGCGCATCCGGTCGCTGAGGGTCTGCGGGCGGTGCAGGTGCCCCAGTGCCACGTAGTCGACGCCGTCGAACACCGGCGCCGGCACCACGTCCACCCCGCCGACGCAGATGTCGCGCTCGCTGTCGCTGGCCACCCCGCCGCCGACGAAGGCGTGCGCGAGCACCACCGAGCGGGTGCCGGGGCGCAGGAACAGGTCGGCGCGCACCCGGTCCATCGCCGCCCGCAGGACGCCCTCGTGGCTGCGCGCGTCCGGCACGCCGAGCTCGTGCCGGGCGATCTCCGGCTCCAGGTAGGGCAGCCCGTAGACGGCGACCTCGCCGTGCGCGTCGGGGAGCAGCACCGGCTCGTCCAGCCGCGCGGTCTCGGCGCGGACGTGCAGCCCGGCCTTGGTCAGCAGCGAGGAGAAGGTGCCCAGCCGCCGCGCCGAGTCGTGGTTGCCCGGGGTGAGCACGACCGTGGCGCCGGCGCCGACCAGGCGGCCGACCACCCGGTCGAGGACCGCCTGCGCGTCGGCCGAGGGCACCGCCCGGTCGTAGACGTCCCCGGCGACGACGACGGCGTCGACGCCCTCCTCGGCCACCACCCGGGCCAGCCCGGACAGCACCGCCTCCTGCTCGGCGAGCAGCTCCGCGCCGTGCAGCGACCGCCCGATGTGCCAGTCCGAGGTGTGCAGGAGTCGCATGGGCGCGCAGGGTAATTCGGGGGTACGACAGGACCGACCGGTCCGATGGGGACGGGTCAGACGGCGAGCCGGCGCGCCGCTGGCTCGGAGGCGTAGCGAGGCGCACGGGCAGCGGGCACCGCGCTCGGGGTCGGCGTGGGTGCAGCACGGTCTGGCAAGGACGGTTGAACGGCCGGGCGCCTCTCGGGCAAAGGCTGGGTGACTGGCGCGAACGCCGCCGCCAGCGCAGAGCGCTCCGCCCGCCGAGCCGCCCGCCGACCGGAGAGGAGGTCCTTGGCAGGGCGCTCGACCAGCAGCCAGCTCAGGACCGCGAGGACCGAGGTGCCCACCACGACCCCGAGGAGCAGGACCGGCAGGCCGTACCGATCAACGCCGAACAAGACCAACAACTGGGTGACCGGGAACGCGTAGATGTAGACGCCGTAAGACAGGTCGTGGATCTTGAGCACCTGCGGTGAGGGCATCACGGACCCCAGCCACAGCAGCGTGTAAGCGATCAGCGGGGCCACCGCCTGAGACCCCCACACCGGCTGCCACGAGATGACGACGAGCGAGACCGCGAGGGCCGGCACCGCCGCCTGCCACCGCAGGGGGCAACTCTCCCGGCAGACGAAGACGAGGGCCCCGCCGAGGAAGTACGGCAGGAGCTCGAGCAGCTTCGCGATCTCCCAGTTGCCACTCAGGTACGAGGAGACCGTGGCCGCCTGTACGTGCACGACCACGCTGACGACGAACATCAACGCGACCGGCCACCGGCGGCGGCGAACCACTGGGCAGAGCGCCGCGACACCGATGACGACGTAGCAGAGGAACTCGAAGTACAGGCTCCAGAGCGAACCGTTCCACGAGTAAGGGGCAGGCGCGGTGGCCAGCGTCCCGGCCACCGAATAGTCCTGCACCCTCAGGAATGCGTTCCCCAACAGGAAGTTGAGGGGTGTGTTCGCCGTCGTCAGGAAGCCTTCGAGGGATCGGTTCTCGACCAGGTAAGCGACCGGCGCGAAGAGGAACGCGACCACGACGAGGGAGACCAGGTACCCGGGGAAAATCCTGGCCAGCCGACTGGCCAGGAATCGGGCACCGTCGGACCGCATCCGGGAGCCGGTGACGAGGTATCCCGAGAGGACGAAGAAGCCGACCACTGCCCAAGTGCCGAGGTGCGCACCTGCCCAACTGGGCTCCGGACGGCCGGAGAGGGGGAAAGCGTGCGAGAACAGCACGGTCCCTGCGAGCGCCAGGCGGATCAGGTTGAGGGAGTTGTCCCGTGGGTCAAGCACCCCCGGAGACCGCCGCCCCCGTCGAGACGGACTCGGTGCAGCGCCCGCCTGCCTGGTCGGCACGATCGTCCGCTCCATGGTCACCTCGTCACCTCGTCGGGGAACTGGTCCGTCCCACTCGCTCTCGACGCTAGGAGTCGCCCTGGAGCGGTGTTGAGTCGCGCCACGCCGAGAAACGGGGGGGATTTCGTCGAGAGCTGACAGCCCAAGTCCTCGTCGGTGCAGGCCGTCACCACCGCAGTGAACCCTGAGGTTCTTGTGACATGAGACGCGGGCCAGGGCGCTGGTCTGCCGTGTCGGCCGACGCACAGATCCAAGATGCATGCCAGATCTGTCGTCGGTGTGGGGCGATCTCCACGCGTGGTCGACGGATCTCGCGTCCCCTGGTCTGAAAGCGGCCCCTTCGAGCTTGGAGTGAGCTCGGAGTCATGCAGGCCCTGATGACTCCAGGGCCACTGACCTGATCGTCGAGGCGTCCGCCATGCCGACCCCTGATGCGCAGGAGAGCGCATCCATCGCCCCTTGGCCAATCCGCCCCTCGCGATGGCAGACACCTGACGACCACATGGACCTCCGCGGCAAGCTGCTGTCGCGTGCCGTTTGGTGCGAGTGTTTTCGCCTCACATCCACCACTCACCAGCAGAACTCACCTGCGGTTTCTCGTCGTCCTCCTCGACCAGCCGGACCAGCAGTTGCTGGACGTCGGCGCAGGCGGGCAGGCGCTCGAGGACGACCGGGCCGCCCTCGCCGGCCGTCTCGACGGTCAGCGTCCCGGAGCGCAGCACCCGCTGCCCGAGGGTCTGGTGGACCGAGACGTCGGTGACGCGCGACAGCGGCACGTCCCGGCCACGGCGGGACAGCACGCCCGAGCGGACCAGCAGCCGGTGCGTGGTGAGGACGGTGTGCGTGGTCCGCCAGCGCAGCACCGGCCGCACGACGAGCACGACGAGGGCGACCAGCACCGCCGCCAGCAGCGCCATCCGGAGCACGCCCTGCTGGCGGCCGGCCGGGACGAGGGCGGCGAGGTACGAGCCGGCGCCCACGACGGCGAGGAGCCCGGCCACGGGCCAGAACAGCGTCGTCCAGTGCGGGTGCAGGTGGACGACGACCTCCTCGTCGTCGGCCAGCAGCCTGTCGGGGTAGGGCACCCGGCCAGGATGACCGAGCGCGGACCGCGCGTCAGGCTCCGGCCGGGCGTGTCCGGACGTGCTGCACGTCTCCGCTGGCCAGCTCCACCGTGCCGCCGTCGGTGCGGACCACCAGCCGGCCGTCCCAGTCGACGGCGGTCGCGGTGCCGCTCAGCGCCGAGCCGTCGGGCAGCGTGACGGTCACCTCGGCGCCGACCGTCGAGCACCAGGCGAGGTAGTCCGCGGCCAGGCCGGTGGCGACCGGGTCGCCGAGCGCCGCCGTCCAGGCGAGGTAGCGCCGCTCGAGCGCCCGCAGGTAGGCGAGCAGGACCGGCCCACGGTCGACCGGGGCGCCGGTGACCAGCGTCAGTGACGACCCGGTGGGCGGCAGCTCCTCGCGGCGGGTGCCGACGTTGAGGCCGGTGCCGACGACCACCGCGGTGCCGACCGCCTCGGCCAGGATGCCGGCGAGCTTGGCGCCGTCGACGGCGAGCAGGTCGTTGGGCCACTTGAGCGAGGTGCGCACGCCGGTGACCTCGCCGACGGCCTCGGCCAGCGCCACGCCGGTGAGCAGCGGCAGCCAGCCGCGGCGGGCGGCCGGGACGTCGGGCCGCAGGAGCACCGAGACGGTGAGCCCGGCCCGCGGCGGGGAGGTCCAGGTGCGGTCGAGCCGGCCGCGCCCGGCGGCCTGGTGCTCGGCGACGAGGACCGCACCCTCGGGCAGGTCGTCGTCGGCGGCCCGGTCGGCGAGGACGGCGTTGGTGGAGCCGACCTCCTCGAGCACCTCCAGGGAGCGCCACAGCCGGCTGTCCCTGGTCAGCGCGGCCTGCAGCGCCGCGGCGTCGAGCGGGGGGCGGTCCAGCTCCGACCAGCGGGCGGAGGGCGTGTCGGGCACTCCCCTACGCTACGGGCCGTGAGTGCGGCTGAACTGGAGAGCGCCGGCGAGCACGTCCCCGGCGACATCGACATCCACACGACCGCCGGCAAGCTGGCGGACTTCGAGCGCCGCGTCCAGGAGGCCACGCACGCCGGCTCCGAGCGGGCGGTGGAGAAGCAGCACGCGGCGGGCAAGATGACCGCCCGCGAGCGGATCGAGGCGCTGCTGGACCCGGGCTCGTTCACCGAGCTCGACGAGTTCGCCCGCCACCGCTCCAGCAACTTCGGCATGGACGCCCGGCGGCCCTTCGGCGACGGCGTCGTCACCGGCTACGGGACGGTCGACGGCCGCCCGGTGTGCGTGTTCTCCCAGGACGTCACCGTCTTCGGCGGCAGCCTCGGCGAGGTCTACGGCGAGAAGATCGTCAAGGTCCTCGACCTGGCCATCCGCAACGGCTGCCCGGTCATCGGGATCAACGAGGGCGGCGGCGCGCGCATCCAGGAGGGCGTGGTCTCCCTCGGCCTCTACGGCGAGATCTTCCGGCGCAACGTGCACGCCTCCGGCGTCATCCCGCAGATCTCGCTGGTCATGGGCGCCGCGGCCGGCGGGCACGTCTACTCCCCCGCGCTCACCGACTTCATCGTCATGGTCGACCAGACCAGCCAGATGTTCATCACCGGTCCCGACGTCGTGAAGACCGTGACCGGCGAGGACGTCACGCTCGAGGAGCTCGGCGGCGCCCGCACGCACAACACCAGGTCCGGCGTCGCGCACTACCTGGCCGAGGACGAGGCCGACGCGCTCGACTACGTCAAGGCGCTCCTGTCCTACCTGCCGAGCAACAACCTCGACCCGCTGCCGGCCGTCGAGGTCGCCCCGGCGGACACGACGCCGGACGGCGTCACCGACGAGGACCACGAGCTCGACACGGTCGTCCCCGACTCGCCGAACACCCCGTACGACATGCACACCGTCATCGAGCACGTGCTCGACGACGGGGAGTTCCTCGAGGTGCAGGCGCTGTTCGCGCCGAACATCGTGGTCGGCTTCGGCCGGGTCGAGGGCCGGCCGGTCGGCGTCGTGGCCAACCAGCCCACCCAGTTCGCCGGCACGCTGGACATCGACGCCAGCGAGAAGGCGGCCCGCTTCGTGCGCACCTGCGACGCCTTCAACGTCCCGGTGCTCACCTTCGTCGACGTCCCGGGCTTCCTCCCCGGGACGTCGCAGGAGTGGGAGGGGATCATCCGCCGCGGCGCCAAGCTCATCTACGCCTACGCCGAGGCGACGGTCCCGAAGATCACCGTCATCACGCGCAAGGCCTACGGCGGCGCCTACGACGTCATGGGGTCCAAGCACCTCGGCGCCGACCTGAACCTCGCCTGGCCGACCGCGCAGGTCGCCGTGATGGGCGCGCAGGGGGCGGTGAACATCCTCTACCGGCGCGAGCTGGCCGACGCCCCGGACGCCGACGCCCGCCGCGCGGAGCTCATCACCGAGTACGAGGACGCGCTGCTGTCGCCGTACATCGCGGCCGACCGCGGGTACGTGGACCAGGTGATCCGCCCCTCGGAGACCCGCATCGAGATCACCAAGGCGCTGCGGCTGCTGGCCAACAAGCGCCAGACGCTGCCCCCGAAGAAGCACGGGAACATCCCCCTGTGAGTGAAGACGCGCAGCGCCCGCTGCTGCGGGTGGTCCGCGGCGAGCCCACCGCCGAGGAGCTCGCCGCCCTCACCGTCGTCGTGGCCGCGCTCTCGCAGCGCCGGCCGCGGCGGCGCCCGACCCCGGTCGGTGCGTGGGCGAGCCGGGCCGACGCGCACCGGCAGCCGCTGCAGCCCGGCCCCGGCGGCTGGCGCGCATCCGGGAGGTTCGCGTGAGCGGTATCCGCAGGCTGGTGCTCGCCTCGGCGTCCCCGGCCCGGCTGGCGCTGCTGCGCCAGGCGGGCCTCGCGCCCGAGGTCGTGGTCAGCGACGTCGACGAGACCACGGTGACCGCGCCGCGCGTCGCCGAGCGGGTCGCGCTGCTGGCCTCGGCCAAGGCGTCGGCCGTCGCCGGGCGGGAGGACGACGCCCTGGTGGTGGGCGCGGACTCGCTGCTGGAGTTCCGCGGGCAGGCGATGGGCAAGCCGGCCGACGCCGCCGACGCCCGGGAGCGCTGGCGGCGCATGTCGGGCCGCTCGGGCGTGCTGCACACCGGCCAGGCGCTGCTCGACGTCCGCGGCGGGGCGGTCGAGTCCCGCGACGTCGTCGTCACCTCGACCGTCGTGCACTTCGCCACCCCGACGCCCGCGGAGGTCGAGGCCTACCTGGCCACCGGCGAGCCGCTGGCGGTCGCGGGCGCGTTCACCCTCGACGGCCTCGGCGCCCCGTTCGTGCGCCGGGTCGAGGGGGACCCGGCGTCGGTCATCGGGCTGTCGCTGGCCGCGCTGCGGGAGCAGCTGCGCCGCCGCGGGCTGACGATCACCGACCTCTGGCGGCGCTGACCAGCGCCGTCCCGGCGGCGCTGGCTCGTACCCGGCGACCGGGCCTAGTGTCCCGGCGTGGACACGCGCTCCCTGCGCACGGCGTGGGACACCTTCGGCTCGCGGGACCCGATGTGGGCGGTGCTCACCGAGCCCGACCGCCGCGGCGGGCGCTGGGACCCCGAGGAGTTCTTCGCGACCGGCGTCCGCGTGGTGGACGACGTCATGGCGCTGGCCGACTCCCTCGGGCTGCCGGCCCGGCGGGAGACGGCGCTGGACTTCGGCTGCGGCGTGGGCCGGCTGACCCAGGCCCTGGCCCGGCACTTCGACCGGGTGACCGGCGTGGACATCGCGCCGTCGATGCTCGCCGAGGCGCGCCGGCACGACGCCGAGGGCCGGTGCACGTTCGTCCACAACGAGGCGCCGGACCTGTCCGTGTTCGCCGACGACAGCTTCGACCTGGTGCTGTCGACCATCGTGCTGCAGCACATGCCGCCGGAGCTGTCCCTGGGCTACGCGCTGGAGTTCGGCCGGGTGCTGCGACCGGGCGGGCTGGCGGTCTTCGCCGTCCCCACCGGCCCGTCGGACACCCTGGTCGGCCGGCTGTACCGGACGGTGCCCCGGCCGCTGGTGCACGCCTACGTCCGGCGGCGGTTCGGCGCGGTGCTGCAGATGCACGGCCTGCCGATGGAGGTCCTGCTGCCCCGCCTGACCGAGCGCGGCCTGGTGGTGCTGCGGGTCCAGCCCGACGACAGCCCTGGGCCCAACTGGCGGGGGTTCCGCTACGCCGTCACCAAGCCGGCCGCCGGCTGAGCCGCGCTCCGGCTCGCCGCCCTACTGCGGGCGGGCGGACGGGCGCTGGCTAGAGTCCGACCGGTCCGTCTTCGAGGGAGTACGCCGGTGCAGAAGGTCCTGATCGCCAACCGCGGGGAGATCGCGGTCCGGGTCGCCCGCGCCTGCCGGGACGCCGGGCTGACCAGCGTCGCGGTGTACGCCGAGCCCGACCGCGACGCCCTGCACGTCCGCATCGCCGACGAGGCGTTCGCCCTGGGCGGCACGACGCCCGGTGACTCCTACCTGGTCATCGACAAGATCATCGACGCCGCGAAGCGCTCCGGGGCCGATGCGATCCACCCCGGCTACGGCTTCCTGTCGGAGAACGCCGACTTCGCCCAGGCCGTCCTCGACGCCGGGCTGACCTGGATCGGGCCCTCCCCCGAGTCGATCGTCGCGCTCGGCGACAAGGTCGCCGCGCGGCACATCGCCACCAAGGCCGGCGCGCCGCTGGTGCCCGGCACCAAGGACCCGGTCTCCGGTGCCGACGAGGTGGTGGCCTTCGCCCGGGAGCACGGCCTGCCGGTGGCGATCAAGGCCGCGTTCGGCGGTGGCGGGCGCGGCCTGAAGGTCGCCCGCACCGAGGAGGAGATCCCGCACCTGTTCGACTCCGCCGTCCGCGAGGCCGTGTCGGCCTTCGGCCGCGGCGAGTGCTTCGTCGAGCGGTTCCTCGACAAGCCGCGGCACGTCGAGGCGCAGGTCCTGGCCGACACGCACGGCAACGTGGTCGTCGTCGGCACCCGCGACTGCTCGCTGCAGCGGCGCAACCAGAAGCTGGTCGAGGAGGCCCCGGCGCCGTTCCTCACCGACGAGCAGCGGGCGCGCATCCACGAGTCGGCCAAGGCGATCTGCCGGGAGGCCGGCTACCACGGCGCCGGGACCGTCGAGTACCTCGTCGGCGCCGACGGCTCGATCTCGTTCCTCGAGGTCAACACCCGCCTGCAGGTCGAGCACCCGGTCAGCGAGGAGACCAGCGGCATCGACCTGGTGCGCCAGCAGTTCCGCATCGCCGAGGGCCTGCCGCTGGAGGTCACCGAGGACCCGGCCCCGCGCGGGCACAGCATCGAGTTCCGGATCAACGCCGAGGACGCCGGCCGCAACTTCATGCCGGCCCCCGGCCCGGTCACCCGGCTGGAGATCCCGCAGGGCCCGGGCGTGCGCTGGGACTCCGGCGTCGAGACCGGCGGCGAGGTGGCCGGCGCGTTCGACTCGATGCTGGCCAAGCTGATCGTCACCGGCGCCAGCCGCGAGGAGGCGCTGCAGCGCGCCCGCCGCGCGCTGGACGAGCTGGTCGTCGAGGGCATGCCCACGGTCATCCCGTTCCACCGCGCGGTGGTCCGCGACGAGGCGTTCACCAGCGAGCCGTTCACCGTGCACACCCGCTGGATCGAGACCGAGTGGGACAACCAGGTGCAGCCGTACGGCGCCGCGCCGGCCGAGGCCGACGAGGAGGCGCCGCGGCAGACCGTCGTCGTCGAGGTCGGCGGGCGGCGGCTGGAGGTCTCCCTCCCCGCCGGGCTGGCCGCGGGCGGCGGGGCGCCGGTGGCCGCCGGTGGTGGCGCCAAGCCGCGCAAGCGGGGCTCGGGCCACGGCGGCTCCGCGGCGTCCGGCGACTCCCTGACCTCGCCGATGCAGGGCACGATCGTGAAGGTCGCGGTCGAGGACGGCGACACCGTCGAGGCCGGTGACCTCGTCGTCGTCCTCGAGGCGATGAAGATGGAGCAGCCCCTCACCGCGCACAAGGCGGGCACCGTGACCGGGCTGACGGCCGAGGTCGGCGCCACCGTCACCAGCGGCGCCGTCATCTGCACGATCGCCGACGTTCAGGAGTGAGTCCTCCCCCGCACGCCGGACGGGACAGCAGGGACTGATGTGACGGACTGACCACCTGATTCCGTCCCACCTGTCAGGAACGGTCCGTCACCTGTGTCAGGCTTGGAATGACCCCAGGGCTCGCGGTGGGTGCCGCCTCCCGCACCGCCCACTGAATCCCTTCCGAAGGCCCTCTAGTGCATCTCCTCGTGACCGGCGGCGCCGGGTTCATCGGCGCCAACTTCGTTCACTACACGCTGGCGAACCATCCTGAATACTCGATCACCGTCCTCGACGCACTGACTTACGCGGGCAACGAGGCGTCGCTCGCACCGGTACGTGACCGCATCGAATTCATGCGGGGCTCGGTGGCCGAGGCGGACCTCGTCGACGGCCTCGTGGCTCGCGCGGACACGGTCGTGCACTTCGCCGCCGAGAGCCACAACGACAACTCCCTGGCCGACCCGTCGCCCTTCCTGCAGACCAACGTGATCGGCACGTACACGCTGCTCGAGGCGGTGCGCCGGCACGGGGTCCGCCTGCACCACATCTCGACCGACGAGGTCTACGGCGACCTGGAGTTCGACGACCCCGCCAAGTTCACCCCCGAGACGCCGTACAACCCGTCGAGCCCCTACTCGTCGACCAAGGCGGCCTCGGACCTGCTGGTGCGGGCCTGGGTGCGCTCCTTCGGCGTGCAGGCGACGATCTCCAACTGCTCGAACAACTACGGGCCCTACCAGCACGTCGAGAAGTTCATCCCGCGGCAGATCACCAACGTGCTGTCCGGACGGCGGCCGAAGCTCTACGGCGCTGGTGAGAACGTCCGTGACTGGATCCACGTCGACGACCACAACGCCGCCGTCCACGCCATCCTCGACAAGGGGACCCTGGGCGAGACCTACCTGATCGGCGCCGACGGGGAGCGGTCGAACCGTGACGTCCTGAGCCTGGTCCTCGAGCTCACGGGCCAGCCCGCCGACGCCTTCGACCACGTCACCGACCGCGCCGGCCACGACCTCCGCTACGCCATCGACGCCACCAAGCTGCGCGACGAACTCGGCTGGACCCCGCGCTACACCGACTTCCGCGACGGCCTGGCCGCCACCATCGACTGGTACCGCGGCAACCAGGACTGGTGGCGTCCGCTCAAGGACAGCGTGGAGGCGGCGTACGCCGCGCGCGGGCAGTGACCGTCCTCGTCGTCGGCGCGGGAGGGCAGCTCGGGCGTGCCCTGCTCCGGGCGCGCCCCGACCTCGTCGGACTGACCCGCGCCGAACTCGACGTCACAGACCGAGCGGCCGTCCTCCGCCAAGACTGGGACGGGGTCACCGCGATCGTCAATGCGGCCGCCTGGACGGCGGTGGACGCCGCGGAGGAGCCCGGGAACCTGACGGCGGTGCGGGCAGCGAACGTCGACGCGGTCGGGCACCTCGCCGAGGCAGCAGGGCGGGTCGGCGCAACCCTGGTCCACGTCAGCAGTGAGTACGTCTTCGACGGCCGGCACCCGGGCGCCATGCCGGAGGACCTCTCTCCGTCCCCGATGAGCGTCTACGGACACAGCAAGGCCGACGGGGACGGCGAGGCCGCGGGAGTCGACCGCCACTACATCGTGCGGACCAGCTGGGTCGTCGGCGACGGTCACAACTTCGTCCGAACCATGGCAAGCCTCGCCACGCGCGGTGTGTGTCCGTCGGTGGTGGCCGACCAGGTCGGCCGGCCGACGTCCGCCAACGACCTGGCGGCCGGCATCCTCCACCTCCTGGACGTGGGAGCGCCGTTCGGGGCCTACAACCTCACGGGCAACGGGGAATCGACGTCGTGGGCCGACCTGGCGGCTGCCGTGTTCGCCGCCAGCGGGCGTTCGGGCGACGACGTCCGCCGGGTGAGCACAGCCGAGTACTTCGCGGACAAGCCCTCGGCGGCCCCGCGACCGCTGAACAGCATCCTCGACTTGCAGAGGATCACCGACGCCGGCTTCTCCCCCCGCGACTGGTCGGTCGTGCTGTCGGAGTCGCTGGAGCCGCGCACGTCCTGACGCGGTGCGCGGCACCACGAGCGAGCTGCCACGACCTCCCGGCAGTCCCGCCAACCGCTCACACGGCCCGCCGCCAGGTCGAGCTCAGGGGTACGGCCCACCGAGACGGAGCCTCGAGCGCTGAGCCCGTGCACACCGCCGACGCCACACCCGGTGCCGGGGTCAGCACAGCCACGTTCCGGCACTCGAGCAGCCGGTCACCTGACGAACCGCACCTCTCGGGCCGCTCGGGACCTGAATGGTTCCGGCGTTGACGGTGCCTGCACGAGCGCTCGTGTCGTCGTCGCCAGTCCTCCGGCTGAGCGAGGACTCCTCCGGGTTCAGTGGCCTCCCCAGCGCCCCCATGCTCGGTCTGGCCTGAACGCGACGGCGCCGTCGGCCCGGACCCCGGCAGCGAGTCGAGAACAGCTACGAGGACCCGCGGATGGCGGCCAGGTGCCCGGACCGCTCGCGGTCAAGGGCCGTCTGTCAGCGGCGCACGCCGCCGCACCGGCGTCTGCAGGCGTCGGAGCGGGACCTCACCTCCGGAGGGGTCAGCCGCGGCGCAGGCGCGGGAGGACCCGCCGGGTGGCCAGCACGGTCCCGCCGAGGCCGACGACGCCGCCGGCCGCGAGCGCCGGGGTGGCCCAGCCGTTGCCGGCGGGCTCCGTGGCGGCCGCCTCGACCGGCGCCGCGGCGACCGGGGCGGGGTCCTCGACCGCGGGCGCCGGGGCCTGCGGCGCGACGGCGGTCGCCGGCGGCACGGCCGGGACGGCGGCGGGCGCGGGCGCGGTCCTCGCGGGGCTGCCGGCCAGGACCTGCGGCGCCGGGGCGGCCGGCGCGGGGGAAGGCGCGCCGGCCGCCGCGGACGTGCGGACGACGGTCACCGTGGCGCCGGCCGGGGTGACCGCGTCGAGGGTGACGGTGAGCGCGCCGCCGGCGACGGCGACCGGCACACCCGGTACGAGCGCCGTCTGCAGGTCGGCCTCCCAGCCGGCCGCGGCCGACGGGCTGCCGTCGAGCAGCAGGGAGGTGTCCGGCATGCCGCCGGCGCGGCGCAGCAGCACGCCGCTGTCGAGCCGGTACCGGTTGTCCGAGACCAGCCACGCGTCGCGGCCGACGGCGGTGCGGTACTCCAGCCAGTAGTCGGTGCCGGGGGCGTCGGTCAGGCGCAGCGCGCGGGTGCCGGTGCCGCCGCCGAGGGGCGCGAGCGTCACCGTCGTCGTCCCCTCGCCGGCGTCCTGCACGGCCGCGGCCGGGAGCACGCCGAGCCGGTCGGCCTGCGCGGCGGTGAGGGTGCCGATCCGGTCCCAGGAGACGCCCATGACGTCGTAGAAGTCGCGGTAGGCGGCGGTGCGGCAGGGGCCGGTCTCGACCGTGCCGTCGCACTGCAGCGCGCTGGAGTGGCCCAGGCCGAAGTTGTGGCCGAGCTCGTGGGCGATGACCGAGGCCAGGTCGTCGCGGACGTAGAGCCGCCCGCCCGAGGCGGGGCTCGCGCCGACCTGCCCCAGGGCGTAGGAGCAGCCGGGCAGGTCCTGCGGCCGGCTGCTGACGTAGAGCAGCAGGTGGCGGCCGGGGCCGGCCTCGAAGCCGACGCGCGCGGCGACCTCGTCCCACAGCGCGGTGGGGTCGGCGCAGCCGGCGGCGGTGGTCAGCCAGTCGTGGGCGGCGGTGACCCCGACGGTCACCGCACCGGCGGTCTGCTGCGCCCAGAAGGCCGCGACGTCGCCGTTGACCGTGTCGACGACGTCCGCGAGCGCGGTGCCGTCCGGGGTGCCACCGGCGGGCGCGACCATCGCGACGGTGACCTGGTTGGTGACCGAGCCGGCCGGGACCGTGGTCGCCGCCCGCGCGGTGCGCACGACCTGCGTGTCCAGCACCTCGAGCGCCGGCTCGAAGCCGTCCTCGGTGGCCTCGTCGTCGGCGGTGCCACCGACGGTCACCTCGACGGTGCTGCCGACGTCGATGCCGGCGACCGCGTCGGTCGGCACGCGCACCGAGGTGCCGTCGGCGCCCTCGACGAAGGTCAGCGGCTGCTCGTGCGACTCCCCCGCGTGCTGGCCCTCGAGCGAGGTCTCCGGCCAGGCCTGCACGAGCTCCCCGACCACCGTGGCGGCGCCGGCGTCGCCGGCGTGGGCCACGGCTCCCGGCCCGGCGCACAGCGCGACGACGGCGCCGGCGAGGGCGATGGCCCGCGGGAGGGACCGCGACAGGACTCGGGAGGCGTGCATCCCTCCCGGCATCGGCGGGCCGGCGTCCCAGGTGCACCACCCGGGACCCCACCCGCTCCACCCGTCACAGGCATCCCGTCCCGCGCGTCCCGGCCGTCACGGGCGTCACGCCAGCGCGTCGGCCCCCATCAGCCTCCGGCCGGCCTCGGTGATCGAGCCCGACAGCGACGGGTAGATGGCGAAGGTGTGCGCGAGGTCGCTCACGGTCAGGCCCTTGGTGACCGCCAGCGCGATCGGCAGGATCAGCTCGCTGGCGCCGGGCGACACGACCACCCCGCCGACGACGACGCCGGTGGCCTTGCGGGCGAACAGCTTCACGAACCCGGCGTGCAGGTCGCTCATCTTCGCCCGCGCGTTGGTGGCCAGCGGCAGCCGGACGACGTCGAGGTCGTGCCCCTCGGGCAGCGTCTTCTCCTGCACGCCGACCGTGGCGATCTCCGGGTGGGTGAACACGTTGGCGGCCACGGTCTTCAGGCGGATCGGCTGCACGGCCTCGCCGAGCGCGTGCCACATGGCGATCCGGCCCTGCATGGCCGCGACGCTGGCGAGCTGGAAGACGCCCGTGACGTCGCCGGCGGCGTAGACGCCGGGCACGTTGGTGCGCGACACCCGGTCGACGACGACGTGGCCGGACTCGCGCAGCTCCACGCCGCACGCCTCGAGGTTCAGGCCGGCGGTGTTCGGCACGGTGCCGACGGTCATCAGCGCGTGCGACCCCTCGACGGTGCGCCCGTCGGTGAGCTCGACCAGCACGCCCTTCTCGGTGCGCCTCACCGACGCGGCGCGGCCGCGCTCGGCGATCCGCCCGCCGCGGGCCTGGAAGACCTCGGCGATGACGTCGGCGGCGTCGGCGTCCTCGCCGGGCAGCACCTGGTCGCGGGAGGAGACGAGGGTGACCGGCACCCCGGCCTCGAGGTAGCCGGAGGCGAACTCCGCGCCGGTGACGCCCGACCCGACGACGACCAGGTGCTCGGGCATCTCGTCGAGGTCGTAGAGCTGGCGCCAGTCGAGGATCCGCTCGCCGTCGGGCTCGCTGCCGGGCAGCACGCGGGGGTCGGCGCCGGTGGCGATGAGGACGACATCGCACTCGAGCGTCTCCCGCACGCCGCCGTCCCGGTCGAGGACCTCGACGCGGTGCTCGACCAGCCCCCGGACGTCGTCGGCGAGCCGGCCCTGCCCGGACACCAGGCGCACGCCCTCGGCCTCCAGCCGGGCGTGGATGTCGGCCGACTGGGCGACGGCGAGGCCCTTCACCCGGGCGTTGACCGAGGTGAGGTCCAGGCCGACGGTGGCGAGGTCGGCGCCGCGCAGGCCGAGGACGCTGGAGTCGCGGACCGAGGTCATGGTGCCCGCGGCGGCGATGAAGGTCTTCGACGGCACGCAGTCGGTGAGGACGCTGGCGCCCCCGAGGCCGTCGCGTTCGACCACGGTGACCTGCGCACCGAGAGAGGCGGCCACCAGCGCGGCCTCGTAGCCGGCCGGGCCGCCGCCGATGATGACGATGCGGGTCATGCGGATCTCCTGCGTCGTGGACCGGGGTTCGCCGCCCATCCTCCCAGCCCGGGCGGGCGGTGTCGGCAGGCTCACGGGGTCGCGCGGGCCACACCGGCCGTAGGCTCGGTCGGCGATGGGTCTCTACGCCGCGTACGGGTCCAACATGGACCCCGAGCAGATGCTGCGCCGCTGCCCGTCCTCCCCGCACGTGGGCACCGGCTGGATCCGCGGCTGGCGGCTCGCCTTCGGCGGCGAGGAGTACGGCTGGGAGGGCGCGCTGGCCACCCTCGTGCCCGCCGAGGACCGCGAGGCGCCCGGTGTGTTCGTCGCGCTCTACGACCTCACGCCCGCCGACGAGCGCGAGCTCGACGCCTGGGAGGGCGCCGACCGCGGCCTCTACCGCAAGCTCAACCTGCGGGTGCACACCCTCGGCGGCGACGTCGTCGCCTACGTCTACGCGCTGGACGCCTTCGAGGGCGGGCTGCCCTCGGCGCGGCACCTGGGCGCGATCGCCGACGCCGCCGAGGCCGCCGGTGCGCCGGACGACTACCTCGCCGAGCTCCGCGCCCGCGACTGCCGCTCCGCCTTCTGACCCGCGGCCGGTTCCCCCGCGATCATGGAGTCCCCGTGGCGGCACGCCGCCGTCGCCCGGTGTGTCGCCACCCCAACTCCATGATCACCGCCGAGCAGGCAGCCGCAGGGCCCGCGCCGCCTCGGCGACCATCCGCCGGTGCTCGCGGTAGACGTCCGCGGCCGTGACGTGCAGCAGGGTCCACCCGCGCTCGGTGATGCTGTTGTGCCGCCGCCGGTCGTCGCGCAGCTGCTCCGGCGTCATGTGTGCCGCGTGCCCGTCGAACTCGGCGGCGACCCGCTGGTCCCGCCAGCCGGTGTCGAGGTACCAGCTGCACCCGTCGCCGAGGACCCGCACCTGGACGTCCGGCGCCGGGAGTCCGCCCTCGATGAACCGCCAGCGCATCCGCGACTCCATCGGCGACTCGGCCAGCCCGTTCGCGTGCGGGACCAGACGCCGGAGCCGGATGACCCCGCGGAGCCCGCTGCCGCTCGACCTCCGCGGCCAGCTCCGCCCGGGTGCACTCCCGCGTGGCCAGGGCGGCGTCGAGCGTGGCCAGGCCGTCGATCGGCGCGGTCGCGCGGACGACGTCGCAGGCCGTCCGCGCCGGCGGGGTGCACCAGACGCCGTCGAGGAGCACCGCGTCGTCGGTGCCGAGGACCGACGGGTGCACCCGGATGCCCGGTCGGCTCCGGTTCGCCACGGACGGCGGGCCGAGGAAGTGCAGCGTGTCGTCGCCGAGGACGTCGAAGCCCCAGAGCGCCGCGGCGGTCGAGTGGCACGCGACCAGGTCGGCGCCCACCACGAGCGCGGCCGCGCGCACCTGCAGCCCGAGGCCGTCGGGCAGCTCGGCGTCGGCCAGCACGCCGCGCCAGCGGGTCCGCCGCCAGCGCCCCGAGTCGACCAGCCGCCGGACCTCCCACTCGCTCAGCCCCTCGCGGGCCTGCGTCACGGTGAAGACGCCGCCCTGGCGCGCGATCGTCCGGTACAGCGCGAAGTCCACGCCGGGACCCTCGGGTCGTCGCGCGCCGCCGGGCGCCGTCGCGGACCGGCTGTGGACGAGCGGCCGGCTGTGGACCGCCCGCGATCATGGAGCTCCAGGGACGACACACCGGGCGACGACGGTGTGTCGCCACCGGCGCTCCATGATCGCGGGCTCCGGGCGCCGGGAAGTCAGGTGCCGAGGAAGGTCTCGAGGATCTGCCGCGCGGCCAGCGCCGGGGTGAGCTCGCCGGCCAGCACCGCCTTCTCCAGCTCGGGCGCCTGCGACCGCACCGCCGGGTGCGCGCGCAGCCGGTGCTCGAGCCCGTCACGCACCAGCTGCCAGGTCCAGCGCACCTGCTGTGCGCGGCGCCGCTCGTCGAAGGCCCCCGAGGCGCGGGCCCGGTCCTGGTGCTCGACCAGCTTGGCCCACACCTCGGCCAGCCCCTCGCCGGTCAGCCCCGCGCAGGTCAGCACCGGCACGTCCCACTCGGAGTGCCCGCGCAGCATCCGGATCGCCCCGGCCAGCTCGCGGGCGGCCTTGCGCGCGTCGGCGGCGGCCGGCCCGTCGGCCTTGTTGACGGCGATGACGTCGGCGAGCTCGAGGATGCCGCGCTTGATGCCCTGCAGCTGGTCGCCGGTGCGGGCGAGGGTGAGGAACAGGAACGAGTCGACCATCTCCGCGACGGTGACCTCCGACTGCCCGACGCCGACGGTCTCCACCAGCACGACGTCGTAGCCGGCCGCCTCGACGACGACCATCGACTCCCGCGTCGCCTGCGCGACCCCGCCGAGGGTCCCCGCGGTCGGCGCCGGCCGGATGAAGGCGTTCCGGTCGACGGCGAGGCGTGCCATGCGGGTCTTGTCGCCGAGGATCGACCCGCCCGAGCGCGCCGACGACGGGTCGACGGCCAGCACCGCCACCCGGTGCCCGGCGCCGGTGAGGTCCACGCCGAGCTGGTCGATGAACGTCGACTTCCCCACGCCGGGCACCCCGGAGATGCCGACCCGGCGGGCCGACCCCGCGTGCGGCAGCAGCTCGACCAGCAGCTCCTGCGCGCGCTCGCGGTGGTCGGCGCGGCGCGACTCGACCAGCGTGATCGCCCGGGCCAGCGACCGGCGGTCGCCGCCGAGCACCCCCTCGACCAGCGCGGGGACGTCCGGAGCGGCCATCAGTGCCCGAGTCGCGAGGACAGCGTCCGCAGCAGCGCCTGCGCCGCCTCGGCGATGACCGTGCCCGGCGGGAACACAGCGGCCGCGCCCATCTCCAGCAGCCGCGGCACGTCGTCGGGCGGGATCACCCCGCCGACGACGACCAGCACGTCGTCGGCACCCAGCTCGGCCAGCGCGTCGCGCAGCGCCGGCACCAGCGTGAGGTGGCCCGCGGCCAGCGACGAGACGCCGACGACGTGCACGTCCGCCTCGACCGCCTGCCGGGCGACCTCCTCCGGCGTCTGGAAGAGCGGGCCGACGTCGACGTCGAAGCCGAGGTCGGCGAACGCGGTGGCGATGACCTTCTGCCCGCGGTCGTGGCCGTCCTGGCCCATCTTGGCGACGAGGATCCGGGGGCGGCGCCCCTCGGCCTCCTCGAACGCCTCGGTCATCCGGCGGGTCTCCTCGAGCGGCCCGGAGCGGCCGGCCTCGTCGCGGTACACACCGGAGATGGTGCGCACCTGGCCGGCGTGCCGCCCGTAGACCTCCTCGAGCGCGTCGGAGATCTCCCCGACCGTCGCCTTGGCCCGCGCGGCGTCGACGGCGAGCTTGAGCAGGTTGGAGTCCAGCGACGAGTCCCGCCGTCCCTCGGCAGCGGCGCGGGCGGCGTCGGTGAGCCGGCGCAGCGCGTCGGTCACCGCGGAGGCGTCGCGGGAGGCGCGCAGCTCGGCCAGCTTGGCCTTCTGCTGGGCGAGCACGTCGGCGTTGTCGACGCGCAGCACCTCGATCGCCTCGTCGGCCTCCACCCGGTACCTGTTGACGCCGATCACCGGCTGGCGGCCGGAGTCGATGCGCGCCTGGGTGCGGGCGGCGGCCTCCTCGATGCGCAGCTTCGGGATGCCGTCGTCGATCGCCTGCGCCATGCCGCCGTGCTCGGCCACCTCCTGGATGTGCGCCCAGGCGCGGCGGGCCAGGTCGTAGGTCAGCTTCTCCACGTACGCCGAGCCGCCCCACGGGTCGATCACCCGCGTCGTCCCCGACTCCTGCTGCAGCAGCAGCTGGGTGTTGCGGGCGATCCGCGCGGAGAAGTCGGTGGGCAGCGCCAGCGCCTCGTCGAGGGCGTTGGTGTGCAGCGACTGGGTGTGCCCCTGGGTGGCGGCCATCGCCTCCAGGCAGGTGCGGACGACGTTGTTGTAGACGTCCTGCGCGGTCAGCGACCAGCCCGAGGTCTGCGAGTGGGTGCGCAGCGACAGCGACTTGTCCTTCCGCGCGCCGGCCTCCTTCACCAGCCGCGCCCACAGCAGCCGCCCGGCGCGGAGCTTGGCGACCTCCATGAAGAAGTTCATGCCGATGGCCCAGAAGAAGCTCAGCCGCGGCGCGAACGCGTCGATGTCCAGGCCCGCGGCCTTGCCCGCGTTCAGGTACTCGACGCCGTCGGCGAGCGTGTAGGCCAGCTCCAGGTCGGCCGTCGCCCCGGCCTCCTGGATGTGGTAGCCGGAGATGGAGATCGAGTTGAAGCGGGGCATCTCCGCCGAGGTGAAGGCGAAGATGTCGCTGATGATCTGCATCGACGGCTTCGGCGGGTAGATGTAGGTGTTGCGGACCATGAACTCCTTGAGGATGTCGTTCTGGATGGTCCCCGTGAGCTGGTCCGGCCTCACCCCCTGCTCCTCGGCGGCGAGGACGTAGAGCGCCAGGACCGGCAGCACCGCCCCGTTCATGGTCATCGAGACGCTCATCCGGTCCAGCGGGATGCCGTCGAACAGCTGCCGCATGTCCAGGATCGAGTCGATCGCCACCCCGGCCATGCCGACGTCGCCGACCACGCGCGGGTGGTCGGAGTCGTAGCCGCGGTGGGTGGGCAGGTCGAAGGCGACCGACAGGCCCTTCTGCCCGGCGGCGAGGTTGCGCCGGTAGAAGGCGTTGGACTCCGCCGCGGTGGAGAAGCCCGCGTACTGGCGGACGGTCCACGGCTGGGTCGTGTACATCGTCGGGTAGGGGCCGCGCAGGTAGGGCGGCAGCCCGGGGTAGGTCCGGAGGAAGTCCAGCCCGGCGAGGTCGGCCGGGGTGGCCAGCGGCGGGACGGCGATGCCCTCGGGGGTCTCCCAGGTCGCCTCCTCGACGCCGCGCCCGGTCGCCTCCTCGAACGCCTTGGCCCAGTCGTCCGCACCGGCGTGCGCCGCCGGCCGGCCCAGCTCGACGCCGCCGAAGTCGGGGATCCCGCTCATGCCCGCTCCTCCTCCGAGGGAGCGGCAGAAATGGCCATTTCTGCCGTCCAGCCGAGTTGCTCGTGCACGGTCCGGAGCACCGCGAGTGCGTCACACCCGGCGTACACGTACCCGTCGACGCCGTCCACCCCCAGCGCGGGCTTGCCGGCCAGCCACACGTGCGCGGCACCGGCGGCCCGCAGCTCGGCGGCCAGCGCGGCGGCGGACTCCGCGTAGTCGGCGTCGGTGCCGCAGATGCAGGCCACCGTCGTCCCGGCGTCGGCGAACCCGGAGGCGCCGTCGGCGGCGGGGGTGGCCACGCCGCCGGCCTGGAACAGGTTGCCGGCGAAGGAGGCCCGCGCGGTGTGCCGCGCGACCGGGCCGAGGGTGGCGAGGTAGACCTGCGGCCGCGCGTCGGCGGCGTCGGCGCGGTCGCGCAGCTCCTCGTACTCCTGCGCGGCCCGCACGCGGGGCAGCCCGCCGGTGGGGTGCAGGTCGGCCGCCGGCTGCCGCTCGGGCAGCTTCTCGCTCAGGTCGGGGAACTCGCTGACGCCGGTGATCGCCTCGCTCCGCTTCGCCAGCCGCTTCGCGCGGGCGTCCCAGGCGGCGGCCAGCCGGTCGCGGACCAGCCCCGACGACAGCGCCGCGGCCAGCCCGCCGGCCCGCTCGATCTCGGTGAACCAGGCCCACGCGGCCTGCGCGAGGTCCTCGGTGAGCGACTCGACGTACCAGGAGCCCCCCGCCGGGTCGAGCACGCGGGCCAGGTGCCCCTCCTCGACCAGCAGGCTCTGGGTGTTGCGCGCGATCCGCCGGGAGAAGGCGTCGGGCAGCCCGAGCGCGGCGTCGAAGGGCTGCACGGTGACGACGTCGGCGCCGCCCACGCCCGCGGCGAAGCAGGCGACCGTGGTGCGCAGCATGTTCACCCAGGGGTCGCGCCTCGTCGTCATCACCGACGACGTCACCGCGTGCTGGCGCTGCGCCCGGGCCGCCTCCGACGCGCCGCTGACCTCGCCGACCCGGTCCCACAGCCGGCGGGCGGCGCGCAGCGCGGCGATCGTCGTGAACTGGTCGGCCGAGGCGGAGTAGCGGAACTCGACGCGCTGGAACGCCTCGTCCACGGTCAGCCCGCCGTCGGTGAGCGCCCGCAGGTAGGCCACCCCGGCGGCCAGCGAGCAGCCGAGCTCCTCGACGGCGGTGGCCCCGGCGTCGGCGTAGACGGTCGCGTCGACGACGACGGTGCGCCAGCCCGCGGGGGTCCGGCGGGCGAGGCCGGCGAGGACGGCGAGGTCCTGCTCCTCCCCCGAGGCGGCCTGGTCGCCGAGCGGGTCCAGGCCCAGCGAGCCACCGGGTGCGAGGTCGGTGCGGTCGCCGGCCAGCGCCAGCAGCGCCTCGGCGGCCGGCAGCCCGCCGGAGACGGCGACCGGCGCGAGGTCGAGGTAGACGTCGGCGAGCACGTCGCCGAGGGCGTCGACGGGCACCGCGCCGTCGCCGAGGTGCAGCCACAGCGAGGTGACGCCGTTCTCCAGGTCGGCCGCGATCGCCTCCCGGGTCACCGCGACGTCGGGGTGGGCGTGCCGCTGCCGGACGTCCCAGCCGGCGGGCACGCCGCTCTCCGGGTGCGCCCCGGCGCGGGCGCCGCGGACGAACGGCGGCAGGCCGGGCACGCCGACCGCCGTCGGCAGGTCGCCGGCGTCGTCGGCGGTGTAGAGCGGCGCGACGCTGACGCCGGTGGCCACGGTGCGGCGCAGGGCGTCCTCGACCGGGTCGGGCAGCTCCTCGCGGCCGGCCTTGCGCAGGACCCCGGCCACCAGCTCGCGCCACTGCTCGCGCGCGACCGGCGGGAAGTCGCCGGCGAGGGACAGCTCGTCGGGCACCTCGTGCTCGGCGGGGACCTCGTCCTCGCCGGGCGTCGCGGTGTCGGTGGCGCTCATCGGTGAACTCCCCGCATCGGGTGCACGGTCGGGGAACGTTCTACCGGCGCTCCCGGGAGTGCGGACGCGCGGGGTGGCCCGGGCCGGGCGCACCGGCGGCCGACCCCGACGTCCCGGCGGCGGCGGTGAGCGCCTGCAGCGCGGTGCGCACCATCAGCCGGATCCCGACCCCGATGGCCCGCTCGTCGACGTCGAAGGTGCCGCGGTGCAGGTCCAGCGGCGCGCCGCCGCCGTGCGTGCCCAGCCGGGCCAGCGCGATCGGCAGGACGTCGGCGAACCAGCCGAAGTCCTCCCCGCCCATGCTCTGCGGCGACTGGCGGAGGTTCTCGCTGCCCACGGTCTTCAGCGCCGCGGCGCGCAGCAGCGCCACCGCCCGCGGGTCGTTGACCACCGGCGGCACGCCGGGGACGTACTCCACCTCGACGCCGGCGCCGGTGGGTGCCACCACCTGCTCGACCAGCCCGCGCAGCAGCCCCTCGGCGCGCTGCCACTCGTCGCGGTCGAGCACCCGCACGGTGCCGCGCAGGGTGCCCCGCTGCGGGATGGCGTTGGCCGCGACCCCGGCGTTGACCGCACCCCACACCAGCGAGAACCCGGCCCGCGGGTCGACCTTGCGCGACAGCAGCCCGGGCAGCCCGGTGACCAGGCGGCCCAGGGCGTCGACGAGGTCCACGGTCAGCTGCGGGCGGGCGGTGTGCCCGCCGGGGCCGGTGAGCGTGACGTCGATGCGGTCGCAGGCGGCGGTGATCGAGCCGGTGCGCAGGCCGACGGTGCCCACCGGGATCGCCGGGTCGCAGTGCAGCGCGAACGCCCGGGACGCCCCGTCGAGGACGCCGGCCGCCACCACGTGCGTCGCGCCGCCGGGGACGGTCTCCTCGGCCGGCTGGAACACGCAGCGCACCCGGCCCGGCAGGTCGTCCAGCGCGGCGAGCGCCAGCGTCGCGCCGAGCAGCACCGTGGTGTGCACGTCGTGGCCGCAGGCGTGGCACATGCCCTCGCGGGTGGAGGCGTAGGGGACGTCCTTGAGGTCGGCCAGCGGCAGCGCGTCGATGTCGGCGCGCAGCACCACCGTCGGGTCGCCGGACCCGACCTCGACCACCAGCCCGGTGCCGCTGGGCAGCCGGCGCGGGTGGAGCCCGGCCCCGGCGAGCCGCTGCTCGAGGAACGCCGTCGTCTCCACCTCGGCGAAGGCCAGCTCGGGGTGCATGTGCAGGTGCCGGCGCACGCCGACCAGGGAGTCGGTGCGGTCGGCCACCCACGCGTCGAGCCCGGCGGCCAGTTCCTCGGGGGTCCGGGTCATGCGGCGTGGCCGCCGGCGCACGCCGCCGGGCCGGGGACGGGACCGTCGGGGCCGGCCGCCGGCCCGGAGGTGGGCAGGCCGTCCCGCAGCTCGGCGAGCAGCCCGTCGACGACGACGCGCAGGTCCCCGCCGGACGCCAGCGCCGCGGCCCGCTGCCGCTGGTAGGAGGCGCCGACGGCGAGCACCCGCTCCACGCCCGCGAGCTCCGCCTCGCAGCCCAGCCGCTTCGCCGTCGGGGTCAGCTCCTCGGCGAGGTCCAGCAGCGCCTGCCGCACGGGGCGCACCGTGCCCTTCTCGTCCACCACCACGTCGGCGTCCAGGCCCCAGCGGGCCGCGCGCCACTTGTTCTCCTTCACCACCCAGCTCGGCGGGGTGGGCAGCGTGTAGCCGCGGTCGAGCTGGGTGTCGAACTGCTCGACCAGGCACTGCGACAGCGCCGCGACGACGCCGACCTCCTCGAGCGTGGGCAGGCCGTCGCAGATGCGCAGCTCCACGGTGCCGAAGCCCGGGTGCGGGCGGATGTCCCACCACACCTCGCGCACGCTCTCGATGGCGCCGGTGGAGATCAGCGTCTGCATGTAGGTCTCGAAGCCGGCCCAGTCCGGCAGCTGGGTGGGCAGCCCCGCCGTCGGCATGGCCTCGAAGACCTTGCTGCGCGCCGAGGCGAGCCCGGTGTCGCAGCCGACCCAGAACGGCGAGGACGCCGACAGCGCGAGGAAGTGCGGCACGTACTGGGTCAGCGCGTTGACGATCGGCATCGCCTTGTCCGGCGAGCGGACGCCGACGTGCACGTGGACGCCGAAGATCTGCAGCCGCCGGGCCAGCCACTGCATCCGCTCGACCAGCTGCAGGTACCGCTCCTTGGGCGAGATCAGCTGCGTCTGCCAGTCGGTGAACGGGTGGGTGCCGGCGCACAGGAGACCCAGGCCGCGGCGGTCGGCGGCGGCGGCCACCTCGGCGACCGTGCCGGCGAGGTCGGCGGTGGCCTCCTCGACGGTGGTGCACACGCCGGTGATGACCTCGACGGTCGACTGCAGCAGCTCGTGCTTGGCCTTCGGGTGCTCCTCGGCGCCGTCGGGCCGGATCTCCTCGAGGATCTCCGTCGCCCCGGCGGTGAGCTCCCGGCTCTCCCGGTCGACCAGTTGCAGCTCCCACTCCACGCCCAGGCTGGAGCGCTCCGAGGACGAGAACGGGATCTGCACCCTGCCGAGGATAGGGACGACGGCGCTCCCGCACCCCCTGAACAGCGCGGATCCCCCGTCGGACTCAGACCGCCGTGGGGACGGTGTCCGGCTCCCCGGTGCGCGGCCGCGGCAGCAGCGCGGCGGGCGGCACCCGGCCGGTGACCGCGGCGACGGCGCGGCGGCCGTAGAGGTCGGGGTGGACGCGCACGCCGCACAGGTCCCGGCCCACCACCGAGACGCCGCGGCCGTCGTCGGTGGGCACCACGGCCTCGACCCGCGACCACGGGATGCCGTGCACGTCGCCGTCGGCGTCGGTGTGCGCGAGGCCGTCGTCGGTGACGACCAGCGCCACGCGCGCCGCCGGGTCGAGCAGCCGGCGCAGCAACGGCGGGCGGAACACCGTGCCGGCCGGCAGCTCCGGGAGGGTGCCGCACAGCGGGCGGCGGGCGACGCCGGCCGGGCCGTCCCAGGCGGCGGTGTCGGGGACGCCGAGGACGGCGGTCGCCCCGGCCCGGCGCAGCGCCGTGGTGACCCGCGCCGGCGTCACCGCGCGCCAGGCGGCGAGGGTGCCCGCGGCCGGGCGGAACGGCAGGCCGGTGGCCGCGCAGTAGGCGGCGTCGGCCAGCTCCGTGCCGACGGCGTCCTCGTCGTCGAGCTCGGCCTCCAGCCCCGCGACGGCGTGCGCGACCTCCGCGGCGTCCGGCCCGTCGGCGCACAGCTCGGCGAAGGTCTGCCACAGCAGCCCGGCGACCTCGGCGTCGCGGCCGGTCCGGGCGTCGACCACGACCGCCACCTCGCGGCGGCCGGGCGCGAGGTCGAGGGTGAGGGAGTCGACGCCGTAGGACAGCCCGCGGTCGTGGCGGGCGCGCTCGCGCAGCCGGTCCTGGAGCACGTCGACGCCGACCGCGAGCGCGGCGTCGCCGGGGGTGTCGGTGGCCAGCAGCAGCCCGACGCCGGGGGCGTCGGTGTGCGTCCACACCGGCCCGTCCTGCGGGCGCGGGACCGGCACCCGGCGCACCGGGCGCGGCCCGTCGGGCAGCGGCAGCCGCAGGCCCCCGGGCAGCGGGCCGTGGCACCACAGCGCGGCGTTGGCGCGGACGAACCAGCGGGCGGCGTGCGCCCGGACGGTCTCCTCGGTCAGGTACTCCGGGCCGGGCCCGGCCGAGACGGTCAGGCCCGGCCCGGTCAGGCCGTAGCGGGCGGCCCACAGCGCGCTGACCGTGGAGGAGCCGGTGCCGCAGCCCTCGGCCTGCAGCACGCCGGCCTCGGCGGCCAGCCGCTCGGTGGGCAGGTCGGCCAGGGCGCGGCAGACGCCCTCCAGGAACGCGGCGACGGCGTCCGGGCGGCCGGTGGCGAAGAAGGCGGTGCTGTCGACGTCGGTGACGGCGTTGCAGCGCAGGTGCGTGCGCGGGAGCGCGGCCATGGCCAGGTGCTCGACGAGGTGGGTGACCTCGATGGTCGAGAACGTCTCGTCGCGCAGGCCGACGCCGAAGACCAGCGCCGCCGTCGTCCGCTCCCGCCCGCCGGCGCTGAACACCGGGACGCCGTCGATGACCGTTCGCTGCACCGAGCCATGGTCCGGGAGCCGGCCCGCCGTCCCCGGCCGACACGCGGCCGGGGACGACTGGGACGGGTGGGTCAGCGCGTCGGGCCGAACACCGAGATCGTGCCGTCGTCCTCGTTGCTGGTGAGGAACAGCTGCCGGTTCGGCACAGCGAGCAGCCCCTCCGGCGCGTCGCCGGTGGGCAGCACCTGCAGCAGCCGCGGCGCGGTCTCGTCGGCGAGGTCGTACACCAGGACGGCGTCGCCGCGCTCGGATCCGATGAAGGCGTAGGTGGTCCCGCGGACGGCGGCGACCTCGGCGCCCTCGAACTCGGCGCCCTTGTCGTCGCTGCGGCCGTCGGGGTACCGGCCGGCGCCGGCCAGTGCCCGCTCGGCCGCGCCGCCGGACGCGTACAGCACCTCACCGCCGGGCGAGAACACCGTCCAGCCGCGGCCGCCGCTGGGCTCCCCGGCGAGGTCGCCCTCGTCCGCGGTGAGCAGGTCCCCGTCCGGGGTCCACTGCACGGCGTCGGGCTCGCGGGGCGCGGTCAGCGCGTCGTCGAAGGTGGCCGCGCCGTCGTCCTCGAGGTCGGCGTCGGCCCGGGTGACGGTGCCCGCGGAGAAGGAGCCGACCACCGAGCGGCTGCGCAGGTCGACCAGCGCCACCGCGTCGTTCTCCTGCAGGGTCACCGCGGCGACGTTCCGCGCGTTCACGTCCACGAACTCCGGCTCGGGGTCGGTGGGGTACGCGAGGCCGGGCAGCCCGGCCAGCTCGACCCGGTCGACCGTCCAGCCGGCCGGCGGCCCCTGCAGCCCGACGACGGCGAGCCACCCGCCCGGCGCCTGCGGCAGGCCGCCCTCGACGCCGTCGACCTCGAGCTCCTCGTCGCGCTGGTTCTCGATCGCGACCGCGGCGTAGCGGCCGTCGGGGCTCAGCGCGATCGAGTCCGGCTGCCCGCCCAGCTCGTGCTCGGCGACGACCGCGAGGGTGCGCAGGTCGACGACGACCAGCCGGCCCGCGGGGCTGGTGAACGCGCCGTCGGTGTCGTCGACGACGACCAGGGCCCGCCGGCCGTCCTGGGTGACGGCGACCGAGGTGGGCTCGCCGCCGACCTCGACGGCGCCGGCCTGGCGCGGCCGGTCGGGCCGGCCGATGTCGACCAGCCCGATCCCGCCGGAGGCGGAGCCGGTGTAGACGACGGTGCGGCCGTCCGGGGTGACCGACAGGATCTCGGCGACCTCGCCGGCGACGTCGAACGTCGCCAGCTCGGTGAACGCCGGGGTGGCGGGTGCGGCGGAGGCGGGCGCGGCGGAGGCGGCGAGCGCCAGCACGGCCAGCGGGGCGGCCGCGCGGAGGGCGCGGAGGGACGAGCGCGTCACGGGGGTCCTCGGGGTGCGGGAACGGGTCCCGCAGACCCTCACCGCCCGAGGTGACGCCCGGGTGCCCGCCCGGGGAACGCCGGCGGTGCCGCCGGTGACCGCCTCAGCCGGCGCAGCCCGCGGGGACGGCCGGGGCTGCCGTGCCGACCGGCGGCCCGGGTCGCCGCCCCGGCGCTGGGTTAGCGTCGCCGGGTGAGCGCACCCGATCCCGCGGCCCTGGCCGCCACCGCCGCCGCCGACCTGACCGCAGCCCTCGGCGACGGCCACGACGTCGCCGTCGTCATGGGCTCGGGCTGGGCCCCCGCGGCCGACGCCTTCGGGGAGGCCGCGGCCTCCGTCGCCATCGGCGAGCTGCCCGGCTTCGCCGCCCCCACGGCCGTCGGGCACGGCGGGCAGGTGCGGTCGGTGCGCGTCGGCGACCGGCGGGTCCTGCTCTTCCTCGGCCGCACCCACCTCTACGAGGGCCGCGGGGTCGAGCCGGTGGTGCACGGGATCCGCACCGCCGCCGCGGCCGGGGTGCGCACCGTCGTCCTCACCAACGCCGCGGGCGGGCTGGCGCCCGAGCACCGGGTCGGCCAGGCGGTGCTGATCGCCGACCACCTCAACCTGACCGCCCGCTCGCCGCTGGTCGGCGCCACGTTCGTCGACCTCACCGACCTGTACTCCGCGCGGCTGCGCGAGCTGGCCCGCTCCCTCGACCCGGACCTCACCGAGGGCGTCTACGCCGCGCTGCCCGGCCCGCACTACGAGACGCCGGCCGAGATCCGCATGCTGCGCGGCCTCGGCGCGGACCTCGTGGGCATGTCCACGGCACTGGAGGCGATCGCCGCCCGCGCCGCCGGGATGGAGGTGCTGGGGCTGTCGATGGTCACCAACGCCGCGGCCGGCATCACCGGCGAGAAGCTGGACCACGAGGAGGTGCTCGCCGCGGGCAGGGCCGCGGCCGGGCGGCTCGGCGAGTTCCTGGTCGAGTTCATCGGGCGCCTGCCGTGACCGGCCCGGTCCTGGTCACCGGGGCGGCCGGCCGGATCGGCACGGTGCTGCGCGAGGGGCTCCCCGAGCGCGGCTGGCCGCTGCGCAGCCTCGACGTCGTCGAGACCGTCGAGCCGCGGCCGGGCGAGGAGACGCTCGTCGCCGACGTCACCGACCTCGACGCGCTGACCGCCGCGGCGCGGGGCGCGGCCGCCGTCGTCCACCTGGCCGGCATCTCCGGCGAGTCGGACTGGCCGGCGATCCGGCACGCCAACGTCGACGGCACGTACACGGTGCTGGAGGCCGCCCGCCGCGCCGGCGTCGGCCGCGTGGTGCTGGCCAGCAGGAACCACGCCACCGGGTTCACCACGCGGCCCGCGTCCGGGCCGCTGCGCGAGGACGCCGGCCTCCCCCACCCGGACACCTACTACGGGGTGTCGAAGGTCGCGACGGAGGCGCTCGGCGCGCTGTACGCCGACCGCTACGGCCTCGACGTCGTGTGCCTGCGCATCGGCACCCAGGCCCCCGAGCCGCCGGACGTGCGCGCGCTGGCCACCTGGCTGTCCCCGCGGGACGCCGTCGCGCTGGTCGACGCCGCGCTGCGCGCCCCCTCCCCCGGCTTCCGCGTGGTGTGGGGCGTGTCGGCCAACACCCGGGGCTGGTGGGACCTCACGGCCGCCCGGGAGCTGGGCTACGAGCCGGCCGACGACGCCGAGGCGTACGCCGGGGCGCTGCTGGCGGCGCACGGCGAGCCCGACCCCGCCGACCCGGTGCACGCGCGGGTGGGCGGCCGGTTCACCCTGCCCGAGTTCGACGCCGTGGGGGCCGGCTCGTGAGCGTCCCCGCCGCCCTCCTGGACACCGCCCGCGCCTGGGCCGCCGCCGACCCGCACCCCGGCGACCGCGCCGAGATCGAGGCCCTGGTCGCCGCCGGGGACACCGCCGAGCTCGAGCGCCGCTTCGCCGGGCCGCTGACCTTCGGCACCGCCGGGCTGCGCGGGCCGCTGCGCGCCGGGCCGGCCGGCATGAACGCCGCCGTCGTCACCCGGGCCGCCGCCGGGCTCGGCGCGTGGCTCAGCGCGCACGGGCACGGCGGCGGGGCCGTCGTCGTCGGGTTCGACGCCCGGCGCCGCTCCGACGAGTTCGCCCGGGTCACCGCCGCGGTGCTGTCGGCCGCCGGGTTCGCCGTGTCGGTGCTGCCGCGGCCCCTGCCCACGCCCGTGCTGTCGTCGGCGGTCCGGTCGATGAGCTGCGTGGCCGGCGTGATGGTCACCGCCAGCCACAACCCGCCGCAGGACAACGGCTACAAGGTCTACCTCGCCGACGGCGCCCAGCTCGTGCCGCCGGCCGACCGGGAGATCGAGGCCGCGATCGCCGCCGTCGGCCCGGCGGCCGAGGTGCCGGTGTCCGACGACTGGACTCCTCTCGGCGACGAGGTGGAGGCCGGCTACGTGGCCGCCGTCGTGCGGGCACTGCAGCCCGAGCGGGTCGACGCCGCCGCGCGGGCGGACCTCACCGTGGCCTACACCGCGATGCACGGCGTCGGGGCGGCCACCACCCGGGCGGTGTTCGCCGCCGCCGGGTTCGCCCCGCCGGTCAGCGTGCCCGAGCAGGACGCCCCCGACCCGGGGTTCCCGACGGTCACCTTCCCCAACCCGGAGGAGCCCGGCGCGGTCGACCTGCTGCTCGCGCTGGCCGACCGCTGCGGCGCCGACGTCGCCATCGCCGAGGACCCCGACGCCGACCGCTGCTCGGTGGTGTGCGAGGGCCGGCAGCTCACCGGCGACGAGGTCGGCGCGCTGCTCGCCGACTGGCTGCTGCGCCGCGGCGTGCGCGGCACCTACGCGGCCTCGCTGGTCAGCGGCTCGCTGCTGTCCGCGCTCGCGGAGGCGCACGGCGTGCGGTTCGCCGAGACGCCGACCGGGTTCAAGTGGATCATCCGCGCCGGCACCGACGCCGAGCCGCTGGTGTTCGGCTACGAGGAGGCGCTGGGCTACGCGGTCACCCCGGAGGTGGCCCGGGACAAGGACGGCATCTCCGCCGCCCTCGCCGTCGCGCTGCTGGCCGCGGAGCTCAAGGGCAGCGGCCGCACCCTGGTCGACCGGCTCGACGAGCTGGCGCGCGAGCACGGGCTGTTCGCCACCGGCCAGCTGTCGGCGCGGGTGGAGGACCTCTCGCTGATCTCCGACGCGATGGCGCGGCTGCGCGCCGACCCGCCGGCCCGGCTGCTCGGCCGGGCGGTCACCGCCACCGACCTGCTGGCCGAGGACCCGCCGGTCGACGCCGTCCGGCTGCTCGGCGACGGCGTCCGCGTGGTGGTCCGGCCCAGCGGCACCGAGCCCAAGCTGAAGGCGTACCTGGAGACGGTGGTCCCGGTGCACGACGACGCCGGGATCATCGCCGCCCGGGGCCGCGGCGCGGACGAGCTCGACCAGCTGCGCGGCGAGATGGCGCACGCGCTGGGGCTGTAGCCGTGGACGTCGGCGCGCTGGCCTTCGACGTGTTCGGCACGGTCGTGGACTGGCGCGCCGGCGTGGCCCGGGAGGCGGCCCGGCTGCTCGGCCCGGACGTCGACGCCGCGGCGTTCGCCGACGCCTGGCGGGCGCGGTACCGGCCGTCGATGGACCGGGTGCGCAGCGGCGGGCGGCCGTTCGTCCCGCTCGACGTGCTGCACCGCGAGTCGCTGCCGGAGGCGCTGGCCGCGGTGGGCGCGGGCCCCGTCCCCGACGACGTCGCCGCGGAGCTCGTGCTCGCCTGGCACCGGCTCGACCCGTGGCCGGACGCGGTGCCGGGCCTGACCCGGCTGCGGCGCCGGTTCGTGCTGGCGCCGCTGTCCAACGGCGGGGTGCGGCTGCAGGTGGACCTGGCCCGGCGGGCCGGGCTGCCGTGGGACCTCGTGCTCGGCGCCGAGGTCGTGGGCCGCTACAAGCCCGACCCGGAGGTCTACGACTCGGCGGCCCGGCTGCTGGCGCTGCCGCCGTCGGCGGTGCTCGTGGTGGCCGCGCACGTCGACGACCTGGCCGCCGCGCGGGCCCGCGGGCTCCGGACGGCGTACGTGCACCGGCCCGCCGAGTTCGGCGGGACGCGGGTGCCGCCGGAGCGCGACCCCGACGCCGACCTGTCGGTGTCCTCGTTCGAGGAGCTGGCCGGCGCGCTCGGCTGCTGAGGCCGCTCAGGCCCCGTGCCGGGGCCGGGTGCCGGTGCCACGCCGGCCCGCGGCCACGGAGCCGCCCGCAGCGAGCAGCGCGAGGACCAGCCAGCCGATCCCGGTGAGCAGGCCGGCGTGGGCGCCGGCGGCGTCGCGGGTCGCGACCCACAGCACCACGGCGGCGGTGCCGAGCAGCCACAGCAGGACCGGCAGGGGCCGCCAGCGGCGGAGGTCGGCCATCACGACGACCGGCGCCAGCACGACCGCCCCGACCAGCACGATGATCACGCCCGGAGTGTGCCGGACGGGTCCCTCACCTGCGGCGTCGCCCCGGGCGGGCCTGCGGCGGGGACCACTCGAGGGTCCAGCTCTCCCCCACCGGCAGCGCCCGCCAGCGCTGCCCGGCGTCGACCAGGGCGGCCGCGGCGGCGGCCAGCCGCTGCGGCGGCAGGTCCAGCGCGGCGGCCTCGCCCGGTAGCACCGCCGCCCCGCGCGCGGACCGGTGAACCAGGTCGGCCACGCCCTCGGCCCGCGGGATGGCGGCCGCGCGCTCCCGCTTCAGCCGGGCCGACCGCTCGGCCGCGTGCGGGGGCTGCCGGCCGGAGACGTGGCGCATCGTCGTCCAGACGACGCCGTCGGCGATGCAGCCCCAGATGCCCTCGCGCATCCCGAGCTCGGTCTCGACCAGCGCGTGCACCAGGTCGTGCGGCAGGTCGGCCCCGCCCCCGGCGCCGCGCAGGGCGAACACCACGCCGTCGTCGCGCTCCACGCGGGTCTCCACCGGACGCCGGTCGGCCAGCCGGGAGAAGGTCATCCGCACCCCTCCAGGCTGGCCCGTCCGGTCAACCGGTTTCACCAGGTCGCGAGCCGGGGCTCCCGCCGGGTCGGGTGCGGGGCGCCGTCGTCGTACTGGTTGCGGCCGGGCTCGCTCGGCGAGAAGCCGAGCGTCACGAGCAGGACGATCGCGCCGGCGATCGGGACCAGGCCCCACAGCAGGAACCAGCCGGAGCGGCCGGTGTCGTGCAGCCGGGTCACCGCCGCGCTGATCGAGGGCGCGAACAGCGCCAGCGAGACCAGCAGCGTGATCGGCCCGCCCGAGAAGGTGACGTCGGCGCTGGAGGTGTAGTAGCCGTAGGACTCGTAGCTCGCCGTGTACCAGGCGGTGCCGAACGCGATGTCGGCCCAGATCGCCGCGACGCTCGCCGCCCACAGCGGCAGCGCGTAGTGCAGCCAGTAGGTGCGCCGGTCGATCCGGCCGCGGCGGACGTACCAGCTGCTGTCCGAGACCGCCCGCGTGTTCGCGCGGTCGTGGCCGAGGTACGAGTACTCGCTCATGTCGTCTCCCTGTCCGGCCCCGGGTCCCGGGGCTCCCTGTCGTCGGGAGAGACGGTGTCGGCCGCTGCTTGTCCGGCCCTTGCGCGCGACTGGCGTCCGCGCCGCAAGTCGGCCTCAGGTGGGGACGTCCTCCCGGCAGCCCGAGGCCAGCGCCCGCTCCGCGGCGGCCAGCACGACGACGACCTCGCGGCCGAAGCCGACGTCGCACGGGTGCGCGCCGCCGGTGAGCGCCGCCGCGGTGAGCTCGTCGACCGCCGCGGTCAGTGACGCGATCGGGCTCTCGGTGTCGGGCAGGAGCACCAGCCGCCCGGCGTCGCCGTGGACGGAGAACTCGATGCCGGTGGCCAGCGGCGCCACGGTGTGCGACAGCGTGACGGTCGAGGCCACGCCGGGGGTGGCGTGCTGCAGGACCAGGTGCACGGTGTCGCCGGCGCCCGCGCCCGCCTGCACCGACACCACCGGGCCCAGCGCCGGCACCAGCAGCGACAGCGCGTGCGGGCCGATGTCCCACAGCGCCCCGTACCGGCGGCGCCAGGCCGAGTCGAACGGGCTCCCCGCCAGCGCCGACAGCCACGAGGCGGCGCCGCCGGCCAGCCGGGTGCGGCCGGCCTGGGCCAGCCACGACGTCGTCTGCGCCTGGAAGCGGAAGGTGAAGAACACGACCGAGGCGACCCCCGCGGACCGCACCGCCGTCACCACCCGGTCGGCGTCGTCGACGGTCAGCCCGATCGGCTTCTCCAGCAGCAGGTGCCGGCCGGCGGCGGCCGCCTGCTCGGCCAGGGGCACCTGCACGTCCGGCGGGACGGCGACCGACACCGCGTCGACCTGCTCGAGCAGCGCCGCGAGGTCGTCCGTGCCGGGGACGTCGAACTCCGCGCCCGCGTCGGCGGCCTTGCCCGCGTCCCGCCCCCAGATGCCGGCGAGCTCCGCGGTGGGGTGCGCGGCGATCGCCGCCGCGTGCACGGTGCGGGCCCAGTGGCCGGTGCCCAGGACGGCGAAGCGCACGGTCAGACCGCGCCGAACTGGCGGTCCCCGGCGTCGCCGAGGCCCGGGACGATGTACGCCTTCTCGTTGAGGCCCTCGTCGACGCTGGCGGTGAACACCCGCAGCGGCAGGCCGCTCTGCTCCAGCCGCTCCAGGCCGACCGGCGCGGCCAGCGCGCACAGCACGGTGATCTCGGTGGCGCCGCGCTCGGTGAGCAGCGTGCAGCAGTGCACCAACGAGCCGCCGGTGGCCAACATCGGGTCCAGCACGAACACGTGCCGGCCGACCAGGCTCTCCGGCAGCGAGGCCATGTACGCCTCGGGCTGGAAGGTCACCTCGTTGCGCGCCAGGCCGACGAAGCCCATCTGCGACTCCGGCAGCATCCCGTGCGCGGTGTCGGCCATGCCCAGCCCGGCCCGCAGCACCGGCACGATCAGCGGCGGCGCGGCCAGCCGGTAGCCGGTCGTCGTCGTCACCGGGGTGGTGATCGGCTCCTCGGCGACGGCGAGGTCGCGGGTGGCCTCGTACACCAGCATCTGGGTCAGCTCCCGCAGCGCCGCCCGGAAGGCGGCGTTGTCGGTCCGCTCGTCGCGCATCCGCGACAGACGGGCACGGGCGAGCGGGTGGTCGACGACGGTCAGCTGCACGGGCGCCACCGTATCGGTCAGGGCGCGACGGCCAGGAACAGGAAGCCGGCCAGCAGGACCAGGTGGACCACGCCCTGCAGCCGGGTCGCCCGGCCGGGCACGACGGTGAGCACCGCGACGACGACGGTCACCGCGAGCAGCACCATCTGCGTGGCGCCCAGGCCGAGCAGCAGCGGCCCGTCCAGCCAGATCGAGGCGACCGCGATCGCCGGGATGGTCAGCCCGATGCTCGCCATCGCCGACCCGAACGCCAGGTTCAGGCTGGTCTGCAGCCGGTTGCGGCGGGCGGCGTTGGCCGCCGCGAGCGTCTCGGGGGCGAGCACCAGCAGCGCGATCACCACGCCGACGAACGACTGCGGGAAGCCGATCGCGGCCACCCCGGCCTCGATCGCCGGGGACTCCACCTTCGCCAGCCCGACGACGGCGACCAGCGCCAGCAGCAGCAGGCCGAGGCTGGTCAGCGCGGTGCGGTCCGACGGCGGGTCGGCGTGCTCGTCCTCGTCGTCGCGGCTGCCGCCGACGGGGACGGGGAGGAAGAAGTCGCGGTGCCGGACGGTCTGGGTGACCACGAACGCGCCGTAGAGCACGAGCGAGGCGAGCGCGGCGAAGGTCAGCTGCGCCGTCGAGAACTCCGGCCCGCTGACGGTCGTGGTGTAGGTGGGCAGCACCAGGCACATCACCGCGAGGGCGAGGACGGTCGCCAGCGCCGCCCCGGCCCCCTCGCGGTTGAAGACGACGACGTCGTGCCGCAGCGCCCCCAGCAGCACCGACAGCCCGAGGATCCCGTTGCAGGTGATCATCACCGCGGCGAACACGGTGTCCCGCGGCAGCGACGCCGCCTCCGGCCCGCCGGACGCCATGAGCGTGACGATCAGCCCGACCTCGATCACGGTGACCGCGACGGCGAGCACCAGCGACCCGAACGGCTCCCCCACCCGGTGGGCCACGACCTCGGCGTGGTGGACGGCGGCCAGCACCGCGCCGACCAGCGCCGCAGCGACGACCACCACGAGGAAGGCGCCGGCGTCCCGTCCCCAGGACAGCGCGAGGACGACCACTGCGGCGACGGGCGCGACGGTGGTCCAGGTGAGCAGGGCCGGTCTCGTCGTCGTCGCCATGTCCCCACGCTGCCATGCCCGGCCGGCTCCCCCCGGTGACCACGGTCCCGGAGTGACCGGTCGCACTGGGAGGATGGGCGCATGACCCACGTGCTCGACCCCGGGACGCTGGCGGCCGGGACCCGGCCCGGCCCGGGGCCCGCGGCGCCGTTCGACGACGTGACCCGCTCGGACGCCGCCCTCCGCGCCTTCCTGCACGGCCTGCCCGGTGTCGACCAGGTGGGAGCCGAGCAGCGGGCCGCCACCCTCGGCACCCGCTCGATCAAGACCACGGCCAAGGCCTGGGCGATCGACACCGCGATCTCGATGGTCGACCTGACCACCCTCGAGGGCGCCGACACCCCCGGCAGGGTCCGCTCGCTGGCGGCCAAGGCCCGCCGTCCCGACCCCCAGGACCCGACCGCTCCGTCGGTCGCCGCCGTCTGCGTCTACGGCGACCTGGCGGGCGTCGTGCGGGAGGCGCTGCAGGGCACCGGCATCCACGTCGCCGCCGTCGCCACAGCCTTCCCCAGCGGGCGCGCCGGCCGGGGGGTCAAGCTCGCCGACGTCCGCGACGCCGTGGGCAACGGCGCCGACGAGATCGACATGGTCATCGACCGCGGCGCGTTCCTCGCCGGGCGCTACCTCGAGGTGTTCGAGGAGGTCGTGGCGGTGAAGGAGGCCTGCGGGGACGCCCACCTCAAGGTCATCCTCGAGACCGGTGAGCTGGTCACCTACGACAACGCCCGCCGCGCCTCGTGGCTGGCGATGCTCGCCGGCGCCGACTTCATCAAGACCTCCACCGGCAAGATCTCCCCCGCCGCGACCCTGCCGGTGTGCCTGGTGATGCTCGAGGCGGTCCGCGACTTCCGCGCCGCCACCGGCACCCAGGTCGGCGTCAAGCCCGCCGGCGGCATCCGCACCACCAAGGACGCGATCAAGCACCTGGTGCTCGTCAACGAGACCGTCGGCGCCGACTGGCTGTCCCCCGACTGGTTCCGCCTCGGCGCCTCCAGCCTCCTCAACGACCTGCTCCTGCAGCGGCAGAAGCTGCGCACCGGCCACTACTCCGGCCCCGACCACGTGAGCGTCGACTGATGACCACCAGCCCCCTGTTCGAGTACGCCCCCGCCCCCGAGTCCCGCTCGATCGTCGACGTCGCGCCGTCCTACGGCCTGTTCGTCGACGGCGAGTTCGTCGACGGCTCCGGCGAGACCATGAAGACGGTCAACCCGGCCACGGAGGAGGTGCTCAGCGAGATCGCGGTGGGCACCGAGGCCGACGTCGACCGCGCCGTGAAGGCCGCCCGCCGCGCGCACACCCGCGTGTGGGGCCCCATGCGCCCGGCCGACCGCGGCAAGTACCTGTTCCGGATCGCGCGGATCCTGCAGGAGCGGGCCCGCGAGTTCGCCGTCCTGGAGTCCCTGGACAACGGCAAGCCGATCCGGGAGTCCCGCGACGTCGACGTCCCCCTGGCTGCGGCGCACTTCTTCTACCACGCGGGCTGGGCCGACAAGCTCGCCTACGCGGGCCTCGGGCCCGACCCGCGGCCGCACGGCGTGGCCGGGCAGGTCATCCCGTGGAACTTCCCGCTGCTGATGCTGGCGTGGAAGGTCGCGCCGGCGCTGGCCACCGGCAACACCGTCGTCCTCAAGCCGGCCGAGACCACCCCGCTGACCGCGCTGCTGTTCGCCGAGGTGTGCCGGCAGGCCGACCTGCCGCCGGGCGTGGTCAACATCGTCACCGGCGCCGGCGACACCGGCCGGGCCGTCGTCGAGCACGAGGACGTCGACAAGGTCGCGTTCACCGGCTCGACCGAGGTCGGCCGCTCGATCGCCCGCGCCGTCGCCGGCACCCGCAAGGCGCTGACCCTGGAGCTCGGCGGCAAGGCGGCCAACATCGTCTTCGACGACGCCCCGATCGACCAGGCCGTCGAGGGCATCGTGCGCGGCATCTTCTTCAACCAGGGCCACGTCTGCTGCGCGGGCTCCCGGCTGCTGGTGCAGGAGTCGGTCCACGACGAGGTGATCGCCTCGCTGCAGCGGCGGATCGGCACGCTGCGGGTGGGCGACCCGCTGGACAAGAACACCGACATCGGCGCGATCAACTCCGCTGAGCAGCTGGCCCGCATCCGGGAGCTGTCCGAGATCGGCGAGGCCGAGGGCGCGCAGCGCTGGCAGCCGGCCTGCGACCTGCCCGACCGCGGCTTCTGGTTCCCGCCGACGGTGTTCACCGACGTCTCCCCCGCCCACCGGATCGCCCGCGACGAGGTGTTCGGCCCGGTGCTGAGCGTGCTGACCTTCCGCACCCCCGACGAGGCGGTGGCCAAGGCCAACAACACCACCTACGGGCTGTCGGCCGGCATCTGGACCGAGAAGGGCTCGCGGATCCTGGCGATCGCCGACCGGCTGCGCGCCGGCGTGGTGTGGGCCAACACGTTCAACCAGTTCGACCCGACGTCGCCGTTCGGCGGCTACAAGCAGTCCGGCTACGGCCGCGAGGGCGGCCGGCACGGGCTCGCCGCGTACCTGAAGGAGAGCTCCCGGTGATCGGCAGCGAGCGGCTCGCCGTCCGCAAGACCTACAAGCTGTACGTGAACGGGGCCTTCCCGCGCTCGGAGTCCGGCCGCACCTACGAGGTCACCGACCACAAGGGGACGTTCCTCGCCAACGCCGCGCTGGCCTCCCGCAAGGACGCCCGCGACGCCGTGGTCGCCGCGCGGGCCGCGTTCGGCAAGTGGTCGCGCGCCACCGCCTACAACCGGGGCCAGGTCCTGTACCGGGTCGCGGAGGTGATGGAGGGCCGGCACGCGCAGTTCTGCGAGGAGGTCGCCGCCGGCGAGGGGCTGTCGGCCGGCCGCGCCCGCGCCGTCGTCGACGCCGCCATCGACCGCTGGGTCTGGTACGCCGGGTGGACCGACAAGCTGGCCGCCGTCCTGGGCAGCGCCAACCCGGTGGCGGGGCCGTTCTTCGACTTCTCCCTGCCGGAGCCGACCGGCGTCGTCGCGGTCCTCGCCCCGCAGCGGTCGTCGCTCCTCGGGCTGGTCAGCGTGCTGGCGCCGGTGCTCGCGGGCGGCAACACCGCCGTCGTCGTCAGCTCGTACGAGCGGCCGCTGCCGGCGGTGACCCTCGGCGAGGTGCTGGCCACCAGCGACGTCCCCGGCGGCGTGGTCGACCTGCTCACCGGCGACGCCGGTGAGCTCGGCCCCTGGCTGGCCGAGCACGACGACGTCGACGCCATCGACCTGACCGGCGCGCCCGCCGGCCGGGCCATGGAGCTCGAACGGCTGGCGGCCGGCAGCATCAAGCGGGTGCTGCGCCCGCCGGCGGAGGAGCCGGACTGGACCGCCGACCCCGGCACGGGCCGGATGACGCGGTTCCTGGAGACCAAGACGGTCTGGCACCCCAAGGGGGTCTGAATCCCCCGGGTGCGCTCTCGGGCCCACCGGGCAGGATGGGCTCCGTGGCCAGGCCGAGCATCGTCCCCATCGCCCTCACCGTCGACGACCGCACGGGGTACACCCTGTGGGCGCCGCCGTGGGAGGAGGACGGCGAGGAGTGGCAGGCCTTCCTCGGCACCTCCGAGGGGGAGACCGCCACGGTCCACCTCTTCCCCACCCCGGCCGCCCTCGCCACGTTCTGCCGCACGGCCACCGACCACGACCTCGCCGACCACCCGGTCTGGCCGGTCGTGGTCGGGCTGGGCGCGGCGGACCTGACGCCCGACGACGACCACCGCTACGACCTCGACGGCGTCTACGACATCGCCGCCGAGAACCCGGACCGGTGGGCCGTCGAGGAGCTCGCGGCCACCATCGACATCGTCAGCCGGCTGGCCGAGTGCCTGGACACCGCCGGGGACGACGACGAGGAGGGCGGCGCGACCTCCGCGCGGGCCGGCGCGGACACCGACGACGAGGACGCCGACGAGGACCTCGGCGGCGACGAGGAGACCGAGTTCCCCTCCCTCGCCGAGCTGGTGGCCCGGCCGGAGATCGGGTCCCTGGGTCTGGGGGTCGACGCGTTCGTCGGCCGCTCGGGCGAGGACGCCTGGATCGGCGTCGGCGGCGCGCTCGACGAGCTGTGGGAGGACGTCCTCGAGGAGCTGTCGGCGCACCTGGACTGGACCGGCGCCGGCACGACCACCCTCGAGGCCTACCCCTCGGCCGCCGACGAGGACGAGACCGACGACGACCTGGCCGACGAGGACCTGACCGACGAGGCGCCCGCCGGTGCCCGCGCCGGCCGCGGCGCGGAGGCCACCGCCGCCCGGGGCTCGGGCGACCGCCCGGCCGCGGGCTCGACGGCGGCCGCGCCGGAGGAGGCGGCCACCGCCGGGGTGAGCACCATCCGTGGCGGCAGCCGGATCACCGCGACCCCGGCCGCGGTCGCCGCGGCGGCGGAGTTCTGGGAGGCCGTCGGCATCCTCCCGGTGGAGCTCGTCGTCCCCGAGGGCGCCGGCGTGACGCTGCGCTGCTACGTGGAGGACGTCGCCCGGTTCCTCGGCCGCGACGGCGAGGTCTACCTGTTCGACACCCCCGCCGACCTCGCCCGCTTCTGCGCCGGCGACGAGCAGCACGACCTCACCGAGATCGCGTCCTGGCCGGAGGTGGCCGACACCGACGTCATGCCGCTGCCGGCCGAGCAGGACCGCTACGACCTCACCGAGCTGTCCGAGGTGCTCGCCGAGGTGGCCGGGGGCGCGGCGGGCCTGGTCGACCACCGGGTGTTCGCCCAGCCGGTCGAGGGCGTGCGCGACGTCGCCGAGTACGCGGGCCTGACCCGGGTCGACGAGCTGCTCGCCCCCACCGCGCCGCTGGGTCGCGCGGTGGCGCGCGGCGAGCGGGAGCCCGGCGCCACCCTGCGCGCCGAGGAGGCCGCCCCGGTGCGGCAGGCCTGGGACGAGGTGGTCGCCCAGGTCGGCGGGGCGCTGGTCTTCCGCCACTGACGGTCGCCCTCCGGGTCCGGGACCGGATCCGGAGCGCGGCCCGGCGGCCGGGACCTCTCCGCCGCGAGCTCGTGCTCTGCCCACAGGTGTGGGCAGAGCACGAGCGTCCAGCGGAGTACCACGGCTCTCCCCTTCGTGCTCTGCCTGCAGGTGCAGGAAGAGCACGAGCGACCACGGAACGCACCACGGCCGGCCCCGGGTCCCGGGGCCGGCCGTGGTGAGGTGCTGGAACGGCCCCGCGTCAGGGACCCGCCGCGAGCGAGCGGTGGGGGGACGCGGGGTTCTCCGTCAGTCGCGCGCGGGCGCGGGGCGGTCGGACCGCCCGCCGCGGTGGCCCTCGCCGGGGCCGCGGTACCGGTCGCGGTCGCCGGAGGGCCGGCGCGGACGATCGTCGCGACGGCCGCGGTCGCCGTCGCCGTACGAGCGGCGCGGACGGTCGCCGTCGCGGCGCGGGCGCCGGCCGCCGGGGCCGCCGTGCGGGCGGCGCGACTCGCGGGCCGGCCGCTCGACCGGCTCCACCGGCACGCCGCTGGCGACGAGCTCGGCGATCGGGGCGTCGCCCGGGCGGATGCGGCTGACCTGCGGGTCCACCTTCGCCTGCCGGAACCGCCGCTTGGCCTGGCCGACCTGGTCGGGCAGCAGCAGCGAGACCACGACGCCGCCGGCGCCGGCGCGGGCGGTGCGGCCCGAGCGGTGCAGGTAGGTCTTGTGGTCGGCCGGCGGGTCGTAGTGCAGGACCAGCGAGACATCGTCGACGTGGATGCCGCGGGCGGCGACGTCGGTGGCCACCAGGACGGGGCTGCGGGCGTCGGTGAACGCCTCCAGCGCCCGGCGCCGGGCCGACTGCGGCAGCCCGCCGTGGATCGCCTCGGCCCTGATGCCGACGGCCTGCAGGTTCTCGGTGAGCCGGTCGACGCCGAGCTGGGTGCGGGCGAACACGATGGTGCGGCCCGGGCGTGCGGCCAGCTCCTGGGTCACCGGCACCTTGTCGCGGAAGGCGACGCTGTAGGCCAGGTGCTCGGCCGGCGGGGCGTCGTCGCCGGGGCGCTTGACCTCGTGCCGCGCGGGGTCGGTCAGGTAGCGGCGGACCAGCGTGTCCACCTCGCCGTCCAGCGTGGCCGAGAACAGCAGCCGCTGGGCGTCGGGGCGGGTCTGGTCGAGCAGCTCCTGCACGACCGGCAGGAAGCCGAGGTCGGACATGAAGTCGGCCTCGTCGACGACGCTGACCTCGACCTCGGCGAGGGTGACCTCCCGCTGGCTGATCAGGTCCTGCAGCCGGCCGGGGGTGGCGACGACGACGTCGACGCCGCGGCGCAGCTGCGAGATCTGGCGGCCCATCGAGGCGCCGCCGTAGACGGTGGCGAACTGGGTGCCGATGGCCTGGCCGAGCGGGGCCAGGTTGTCGGAGACCTGCTGGGCGAGCTCGCGCGTGGGCACGAGCACCAGCGCGCGCGGGGCGCGCGGTCCGCGGCGGGCGGTGAGGCCCATGCGGGCGAGCATCGGCAGGCCGAAGGCCAGGGTCTTGCCGGACCCGGTGGCCGCCTTGCCCAGCACGTCGCGCCCGGCGAGGGCGTCGGGCAGGACGGAGGCCTGGATGGCGAACGGAGCGCGGATGTCGCGCCGCTCGAGGGCGGTCACCAGCTGCTGGGGCAGGCCCAGCTGGGCGAACGTGGGGCCCGCCGGGGCGGGGGTGTCGGGGGTGCTCTGGACGTCGACGGTGTCGGACGTGGTCATGCGGGGGTGGGGACTCCGATACAGCTCGGGCGCGTCCCGTGGTGGTGCGCGGGCGCCACCCCTGCGACGGGGCCCGGCGTCCTCACTGGCGATCGCGGGCGTCGACGACGCGGCGGATCTGCACGGATGCGCTCATGCCCGGACGGACCGTCCGGGAGGATGTCCGGCGAGTGCCGGCACACCCACGGTAACAGCGGTGCTCAGCCCGCCCTTCCGCAGCGGGCGGTGTCCGTGATCACCCGCGGAGGGCGGCGTACCCCGGGCGGATGACCTCGTCGAGCAGCCGGGTCCGCTCGGCGTCGTCGGTGAACGCCGCGGCCAGCGCCCGCTCGGTGACCGCCTGGACGTCGTCCCAGCCCCAGCCGTGGGCGGCGGCGACGTCGGTCAGCTCGCTGGTCACCGAGACGCCGCTCATCAGCCGGTTGTCGGTGTTCACCGTGACCGCGAAGCCCAGCCGGTGCAGCCGGCCCACCGGGTGCCGCGCGATCGAGGGGTAGGCGCCGGTCTGCACGTTCGACGACGGCGCGACCTCCAGCGGCACCTGCTCGTCGAGCACCCGCCGCGCCAGCGGGCCGAGCGGGCCCTCCATCGGCACCTCGTCGGCGATCCGCACGCCGTGGCCGAGCCGCTCGGTGCGGGCGCCGTCCAGCGCGGCCCGGATGCTGTCGACGCCGGCCGCCTCGCCGGCATGGACGGTGCGGCGCGCGCCGGCGCGGTCGAGCAGCGCGATCGCCCCCGGGATCCGGTCCGGCGGGAAGCCGATCTCCGGTCCGGCCAGGTCGAAGCCGACGACGCCGGCGTCCCGGTACCGGACGACGAGGCCGGCGACCTCCTCCCAGCGGTCCTCCTGCCGCATCGCGCACAGCAGCGCGCCCACCGTGATCGGCGTCCCCGCCGCGGCCGCCTCGGCGCTGCCCGCGGCGAACCCGTCGAGGATCGCCTCCACGGCCTCCTCGATCGGGGTGCCGCCCGCGGTCACCAGCTCCGGGGCCATGCGGACCTCGGCGTACACGACGCCGTCGGCGGCGAGGTCGAGGGCGCACTCGCGGGCCACCCGGCGCACCGCCTCCGGCCGCTGCATCACCCCGACGGTGTGCGCGAACGTCTCCAGGTACCGCACCAGCGAGCCGGAGTCGGCGGCCTCGCGGAACCAGGTCCCCAGCGACTCGGCGTCGGAGGCGGGGAGGGCGCGGTAGCCCGCCTCGTCGGCGAGCTCGAGCACCGTCTGCGGACGCAGCCCGCCGTCGAGGTGGTCGTGCAGGAGGACCTTGGGCGCGCGGCGGACCGAGTCGGCGTCGAGTGGTGCGGGCACCACCCGACGTTATCTGGTGCCGCGCTCCTGCCAGCGGAAGGTCAGGACGCACAGCACCAGACCGGCGGCGCACCACACGGCCAGCACCAGCGCCACCCGCCCGAGCTCCCAGGACCCGGCCGGCTCCTGCGCGGCGAGCGCGTCGGGCAGGAACACCGAGCGCAGGCCCTGCGCCATCCACTTGAGCGGGAACAGCGACGCGATCGTCTGCATCCAGACCGGCACCTGGCTGAACTGGAAGAACACGCCGGAGATGAACTGCAGCACCAGGGCGATCGGCGTGACGGTGGCCGACGCCGACCGGCCGTTGCGCGCCAGGCTCGAGACGGCGATGCCGAGCAGCGTGCACGCCGCGGCGCCGAGCGCGGTGACCCAGGCGAAGGTCAGCCAGTCGCGTCCCGAGGGCAGGTCGACGCCGTAGAAGACGGCGCCGATCAGGAGCAGGAGCGCGATGATCAGCACCGTGACGGCGAGGACCTGCACGACCTTGCCGACGAAGTAGGCGCTGCGCGGCATCGGGGTGCCGTACAGGCCCTTGAGCGTGCCGTCGGCGCGCTCGGTGGCGATGGAGATCGCCATGTTCTGCAGGCTGGCGCCGAGGATGCCCGCGGCGATCACCCCCGGCACGAAGTACTGGACGAAGGTGACGCCGTCGCCCAGGTCGTAGTCGAGCACCGCGCCGAACACCACGAGCAGCAGCACGGGGAAGACGAGGGTGAACACCACCGACTCGCGCTGCCGGAAGAACTCCTTGAGCTCCACCCCGGCGCGGGAGCGGTAGACGGCGGGCAGCGACGGCAGCGCGGCGCGCTCCCGGGCGACGGTTCCGGCGCTCACGCGCGGGCCTCCCCGATCATCTGCAGGTACACGTCCTCGAGGGTCGGGCGGGCCACGGCCAGGTCGGGCACCTCGCCGGGGAAGCGCGCGGACAGCTCGCGGACGAACGCCGTCGGGGTCGCGGTGGCCGCGCTGCGCCGGACGCCGTCCTCGGTCCAGCTGACCACCGCCGGCGCGCGCCCGCGGCCGCCCAGCTCCGCGGGGACGGCGACCTCGGCCAGCCGGCCGCGCGCGATGACGCCGACCCGGTCGGCCAGCGCCTCGGCCTCGTCCAGGTAGTGGGTGGTGAGCAGCATCGTGGTGCCGAGGTCGCGCAGCGAGCGGATCAGCGACCAGAACTGCCGCCGCGCCTCGGGGTCGAAACCGGTGGTCGGCTCGTCGAGGAACAGCAGCGAGGGGCGGCCGACGATGCCGAGCGCGACGTCCAGCCGGCGGCGCTGCCCGCCCGACAGCGAGCGGCCGCGGGCCCGGGCCTTCTCGGTCAGCCCGACCAGCTCGAGCACCTCGTCGGGGTCGCGCGGGTCGGGGTAGTAGGACGCCTGCGCGCGCAGCAGCTCGCGGCAGGTCAGCTGGCTGTCCCCGGCGCCGGACTGCAGCACGATGCCCAGCTGCGCCTTCCACCGGCGCCCGCCCGCGGCCGGGTCGGTGCCGAGCACCCGCACCTCACCGCCGTCGCGGTCGCGGAAGCCCTCGCAGATCTCGACCGTCGTCGTCTTGCCGGCGCCGTTGGGGCCGAGCAGGGCGAAGATCTCGCCGCGCCGGATGTCGAGGTCCAGGCCGTCGACGGCGGTGGCGGCGCCGTAGCGCTTCACCAGCCCGCGGACGGAGATCGCCGCGTCCGGGTCGAGTGGCTCCCCGGCGCGCGGGGCGGCGGCGGAGGTCGGCGCCGCGGACGTGCTGGTCACGAGGACCCAGTCTGCTCCTCGGTTCCGGGTCTGCGCCGACCGCCCTCCGGGGGGGCGGGGGGGGGGGGGGGGGGGGGGGGGGGGGGGGGGGGGGGGGGGGGGGGGGGGGGGGGGGGGGGGGGGGGGGGTCCCCCAAACCGGGGGGGGGGGGGGGGGGGCGGGGGGGCGGCCCGGCCCCCCCCCCCCCCCCGCGGCGGCCAGCTCCGCCTCGGCCCGGGTGCTCGCCGCGGCCGCGTCGTCGGCCTCGGCGGCCGCGCGGACCAGCCGCTC
>NZ_JBJGZH010000028.1:0-50733 GCF_054050415.1 Geodermatophilus sp. SYSU D01180
TGGCGCGGGCCTCGTCCAGGGTGCCGGCGGCGAGTGCTGCCCAGGTCGCGGGCAGGTGCGAGCGGTACGTCCACGCCCGGTGCGCCAGGTGGGAGGCGGTGCCCCGGCCGACGTTGAGGACCAGCGCGAGCTCGGCGGTGAAGAACTCCGACACACCCGGCAGGTCGGGATCCGGCGCCCACGACCGGGAGCGGGCACCCGGCGTACCGGGCGCGGGATCGAGATCGGCCGGGCGGGCCTCGGCCAGGCGCAGCACGAGCTCGGCCTCGTAGGCGGCCTCCATCGCCTTGCGCGCCTGCACCCGCTGCAGCTCCGCGGCCGCCTGCTCATCGGACAGCATCGCCACCGGCAACCGCGCGATGGTGACCGGCTGGTCGACCAGCCAGCCGGCGAGCGCGCGCTCCACCGGCGACGCGTCCCCGGTGACCCCCTGCACACCCGGCACGCCACGGCCGGGGTACGACAGTTCCCGCAGGTCAGACCGGCTGTTCGGCGCTCCGCCCGTCGAGCGGGCGGACCAGCCGGCCGATCGCGAGCTGCGCCAGCGGGGCGTAGCCGAGCACGGCCGGCGCCGGGCCGGAGACGCGCAGGCCGGCGGTGCTGCCGCCGTCGGGACCGTCGGCGACCCAGTGCAGCAGGTGCAGCCGCACCGGGCCGGCGCTCACCGTCCACGCCCACTGCCGCGCCGCCTCGTCCACCGACTCGACGACGAACGGCAGCGTCACCCCCACCGGCCCGCGCACGCGCCCGCTCAGCCCGGCGGCCAGCCGGGGCCCCGGCACCTCGACGCCGGTGATCTGCGGCGCCCACTCCGGCCACCGCGCGGGCTGCGCGTAGCGCTCCCATGCCTCGGCGGGCGGCACCGGGCCGGTGGCGTGCAGCGTCACGGTCGTCATGCCGCCCTCCCTGCCCGCTCCGGGCCTGCGCCACGCACCGCGGACGGCGGCACGGTCAGGCCGGCGGGCCGCCGAGCAGCAGCTGCCGGAGCATGTGCATGGCGAGGACGACGGAGCGCTCGCGCACCGCCGTCCGCGAGCCGGGCAGCCGCACCGACCGCGCCTGCTGACCCATGGGGCCGACGGCGCACAGGTGCACGGTGCCCACGGGCTTGTCCGGCGTCCCGCCGCCGGGCCCGGCGACCCCGGTGACCCCGACGCCGACGTCGGCCCCGAACCGCGCCCGCGCCCCCTCGGCCAGCGCCAGCGCCACCTGCGGGCTCACCGCGCCGTGCTCGGCGAGCACCTCCCCCGGCACCCCGACCAGCTGCTCCTTGGCCGAGTTCGCGTACGAGGTGATCCCGCCGAGCACGTACGCCGAGGACCCGGCCCGCTCGATGAGCCGCGCCACCAGCAGCCCGCCGGTGCACGACTCGGCGGTGGCGATCGTCAGCTCCTGGTCGGTGAGCGCGCCGGCCACCAGCTCGTCGAGGGTGGGCCCGGTCGAGAACAGCGTCGCGGCGTACGTCCCGGTCAGCACGGCGGCCAGCCGGTCGTAGGCGGGCTGCGCCTCCGGCGCGAAGCGGGTGACGATCTCCAGCTCGCCCTCGCGCAGGCAGGTGGTGACCTCCAGCCCGCCGAGCTCGTGCTCGTGCTCCCGCAGCGTGGCGGCCAGCTGTGCCTCCAGCGTCCCCCAGAGCCGGATCGTCTCCTGGCGCAGCTCCTCCGCCCCGGCCAGCACCTCCTGCACCGGCGCGGCGGCCAGCGCCGCCGGCCACATGCCCTGCAGCTCCGAGGGAGGCCCGGGCAGGACGACGACGACCGGCCCGCCGCGGCCGTCGGCGGGCGGGACGACGAGGCCCGGCGCCGTCCCCACCGGCTCGAGCACCGTGGCGCCGGCGGGCACCATCGCCTGCTTGCGGACGCCGGCCGCGGTCGCCCCGGGGTCCGACCGCCAGCCGCGGCGGGCCATCAGCCGCTCCACGACGGCGGCGACGCGCTGCTCCAGCTCCGGGTCGACGTCCAGCGGCCTGCCCTGCACCTCGCCCACGACGGCGGCGGTGAGGTCGTCGGCGGTGGGCCCGAGGCCCCCGGTGGTGACCACCAGCTCGACGCCGGAGGAGGCGAACCAGGCCAGCGCGCCGCGCACGTCGTCGGGCCGGTCGCCCACGACGAGGACCGACCCCACGTCGACGCCGGCCTGCCGCAGCTGCTCGGCGAGCCACGGCCCGTTGCGGTCGGCGACCCGGCCGGTCAGGACCTCGGTGCCGGTGACGACGATGCCCGCGCGCGTGCCCACCCGCCCGACCCTAGGAGGACGTCGTCCTCCCCGCCGGGTGCGAGGCGGACCGCCGGACCCGCCGTCCCGCCTCCCCGGGCCGGGCGCGGACCGCCGCTAGCGTGCGGGGAGGACCGGTCCCACTCCGTGCGGGGCCGGTCGCCCGCGTCCCAGGAGGAGAGAGCACCCGTGACCACCTCGCCCCCGCCGGCCGGCCCGCGCACCCAGCAGATCCCGACCACCGGGGAGGGCGCGACGGCCGCGAGCCTCGTCGGGCACCCGGGCGCGCCCGCCGTGCCGCCATCGGTCCTGCCGGCGCCCGCGTACCCGGTGACGACCCCCCAGCCCGCGGCGACGCCGGAACCCGCGCACCCCCAGCCGGTCCACCACGCGCCGGTCCACCACGCGCCGGTCCACCACGCGCCGGTCCACCACGAGCCCGCCCACCACGCTCCGCTCCACCCGGAGCCGGTGCACCACGCCCCGGCCCACGAGCCCGTCCACCACGCGCCCGTCGGCTACCAGCCGACCGGGCCGCAGCCCACCGGCCCGCTGGACTCGCTGCTCGGCGCCCCGCGCGTGCCCCCGCCGGCGGCCGCAGCCCCGCAGGAGGCCCCGGCCGCCCGGCCCGAGAAGCCGGCCCGCCCGCGGGCGCCGCGCCGGCCCCGGGACCGCGCCGCGCTGGTCGGCGCCGGTCTGGCCGGCCTCGGCCTCGTGCTGCTCGAGCTCGGGCTCGCGCTGCGCCTGGACGGGCCGCCGCTGTGGGGCCAGGTCCCGGCGTGGGCGGCGTTCGCCACCGTCTGCGCGCTGCTCGGCGGCGCGGCCGCGCTGTCCCGGCTGGTGCCGGCGCTGAAGCTGCGGCCCCTGGCCGCCGAGCGGCTGGCGCTCGGCGGCGCCGCCGGGCTGGCGGTCTTCTGGGTGCTCGTCGTCCTCCCTCACGCCGACACCGACCGCGGCTTCCTGCTCACCGCCGCACTGGGCGCCGTCGCCCTCGCCGCCTGGCTGGTGCCCGGCCGCCGTCGCTGACCGGACGCCGGCGGCTCAGCCGGCGCGGCCCCGGCCGTTGCCGCGCCCGTTGCCGCCGGCGTTCCCGTTCGCGGCGCCGTTCCCGTTCCCGTTCGCCTCGGCGTCGCCGTCCGCGGAGCCGTTGCCGGGGTCCGCGGCGTCGCCGTCGTCCCCGGCCGTCGGCAACGGCACCGGGACGGACTCCGGCACCGGGACGGGGTCCGGCTCCGGCGCGGCGGGCGCCGCCGGCTCGGCCACCTCCGTGGCCGGGGCGGCGTCCACCGCCCAGGACGGTGCGGAGGGCCACGGCGACGACGGCGGGGACCAGGGCGCCGGCTCGGGCTCGGGGACCGCCGCGGCCACCGTCAGCGTGACCGTCTCCCCCGGCGTCAGCCGCCCGACCGGGGTCACCCCGGTGACGACGCCCGGGGCCGCGTCCGCGGTCTCCGCCACCACCCGGTGCACCCGCAGCCCGGCCGCGACCAGCTGCTCCTCCACCTCGTCGGCGGACCGGCCGACCAGGTCCGCCCGCCGCACGTCGGTTCCCGCGTCCGCCGGGGACTCCGCCTCGGCCGCCGGCACGGGTGCGGTCTCCGGCGCGGTCATCTCCAGCACGCCGACCCCGAGCGCGGCGCCGACCGCGAGGGTCGCCACCCCTGTGAGGACCCGCCCGGCCCGGCGCCGCGGCGCAGGAGCGGAAGCGGCGGAGGACCCGGCCGGGGCGGACACGGCGGGCGGCAGCGGCGCGGTGACCGGGGGCGGCGCGGGGGGCAGCGGGCGGCCGGCGCGGACGGCCTCCACCGCCCGGCACACCGCCGCGCCGTCGGCGAGCCGGCCGGCGGGGTCCTTGGCCAGCATCCGCGCCACCAGCTCCCGCACCGGCTCCGGCACGTCGCGGGGCAGCGGGTCGGGCTCGTCGCGGATCTGCCGCAGCGCGATCTGCACCGGGTGCTCGCCGTCGAAGGCCCGCCGCCCGGCCAGGCACTCGTAGGCGACCATCCCGAGCGCGTAGACGTCGCTGGCGGGCCCGGCCTTGCCCCCGGCCGCCTGCTCGGGCGACAGGTAGTGGGCGGTGCCGACCACCTGCCCGGTGCGCGTCAGCGGGGCGCTGCCCGCCGACCAGGCGATGCCGAAGTCGGTGATCCGGACGACGCCGTCGGAGCCGACCAGCACGTTGCCCGGCTTGACGTCGCGGTGCACGACGCCGGCGGCGTGCGCGGCGGCCAGGGCGGCGGCGGTCTGCCCGACCAGGTCCAGCACCCGCTCCGCCGGCAGCCGCCCCTCGCGGGCCAGCAGCGCCGACAGCGGCTCGCCGTCGACGAGCTCCATGACCAGGTGGGCGCAGACCACGCCGTCCTCGGTCACCGCCTCGCCGTAGTCGTGCAGCGCGGCGATGTTGCGGTGCAGCAGCCGACCGGCCAGGCGCGCCTCGGTGCGGAACCGGGTGCGGACGGTCTCGTCCTCGACGTACTCGCTGCGCAGCAGCTTGACCGCGACCGGCCGGTCCAGCAGCGCGTCCCGGCCACGCCAGACCTGGCCCATGCCGCCGGTGGCGAGGAGGCCGAGCAGCTCGTAGCGGCCGCCGACGACGCGACGTACGGGCCTCCCGTCCATCGCACCTCCTCGGTTCCGTATCAGTCGTCGGGGAAGTCTCCCGCGGCGGGCGTGGTCCCGCCCGTCGTGCCGCCGGTGCTGGTCACCGGCGAGGACGACGTCGGGGGGCTCGAGCTCGTGCTGGTGGTACCGGTGGGGGTGGTCGACGTGGGGGTCGTCGTGCCCGACGGCGCGCCGGACGTCGGCGACCCGGGCGCGGTGGTCGTGGTCGGCGTCGCGGCCTCGGTCGGCTCCGGGGCCGTCGTCCCCGGGGCCGGCTCCGTCGCGGGCGGGACCGGCTCGACCACCGTGCTCGGCGCGCTGTCGCCGGTCACGGCCGAGACGCCGCCGTCGCCGCCCTGCCCCGTGGACGCCGACCCCGAGCCGCGGCCACCGCGCGGCGCCACGGCGAAGGTGACGACCACGTCGTCGCCGGGCTCGAGGCGCACGCCCTCGGGCGAGACGCCGAGCACCCGGCCCGGGACCGCGGACCCGGTGACCTGCTCGCGCCGCTCCACGCCCAGGCCCAGCGCGGACAGCTGGGTGGCGACGTCGTCGATCGGCCGGCCGACGTAGTCACCGGCCTCCAGCACAACGCCGTCCTCGCTGTCGCGGGTCTGCGCGGCGACGACCGTCGGGGAGGCGGGGTCGTCGACCAGGGCGGTGAAGACGACGCCGGCCAGCCCGGCGCCCAGCAACAGCGCCACCAGCGGCACCAGGACCGCCGCCACCCGGCGGCGGGGCGGCGGCGGGGGGCCGGTGCGCCGCGGCACGTGCGGGCCGGGCAGCGCCCCGGACGGGCCGGGCGCGGCCTGGGTGGGCGGGCCCGCGTCGACGGCGACCGGGGCGACGGCGACCGCGACCGGCGCCGCGGCCGCCACGACGGCGGGGGACGCTGCCGGCGCGGGCTCCGGCTCGGGGTCCGGCAGCCGCCCGGCGCGGGCGTCCTCGACCGCGGCGACGAACGCGGCGCCGTCGGGCATGCGGGCCGCCGGGTCCTTGGCCAGCGCGCGGCGGATGAGGGTGCGGACGTCGCGGGGCAGCGTGTCCGGCAGCGGCTCGGGGTCCGAGCGCAGCTGCTTGAGCGCGATGGTGACCGCGTTGTCACCGTCGAAGGCGGGGTGCCCGGTGAGGCACTCGTACCCGACCAGGCCGAGGGCGTAGACGTCGCTGGCCGGGGTGGCCAGGTGCCCCTCGGCCTGCTCCGGCGAGAGGTACTGCGGCGTGCCGATGACCTGACCGGTCTGGGTGAGCGGGACGCTGCCGGCCGACCACGCGATGCCGAAGTCGGTGATCTTCACGCTGCCGTCGGCGCGCACGAGGATGTTGCCGGGCTTGACGTCGCGGTGCACCAGGCCGGCGCGGTGCGCCTCGGACAGCGCGGCGGCGGTCTGGCCGAGCACCGACAGGGTGGTCGAGGTGTCCAGCCGGCCCTCGCGGCGCAGCAGCGCCGACAGCGGCTGGCCCTCGACCAGCTCCATGACCAGGTAGGCGAGCGTCTCTCCGGTGTCCCCGGCCTCGGTCTCGCCGTAGTCGTAGACCGCGGCGATGTTCGGGTGGTTCAGCGCGGCGGCGTGCTGGGCCTCGGCGCGGAAGCGGGCGAGGAAGGTGGGGTCGCCGGTGTACTCGCTGCGCAGGACCTTGACCGCGACCGGGCGGTGCAGCAGCACGTCGGTGCCGCGCCACACCTGGCCCATGCCCCCGGCGGCGATGAGCTGGGAGAGTTCGTAGCGGTCACCGAGCATCCGGCGACCCGGTTCCACCACGGGACCTCTCCCATCCCTGCCGGCCCTGCTGCCGACGCCGTCCACCCCCGGCGCACCGCCTCTCGTCGCAGAGGTGCCCGGTCCTTCCGAGACCACACATCCTCCCAGCAGTCCCACCCGTCCGGGGAGTCCCGTGCGTCACGGCTCGGCATCGACTCGGCGACACCCCGGCGACACGCCGGGGAACGGCCGGGGGACGGGCGGTGGCTCAGCCGGTGAGGAGGGCGCGGCCCCACCAGTCGGCGTCGTCGCGGACGCCGGGCGGGCAGGCGAACACCGCCGAGGAGGTGTGCCGGACGTACTCGTTCATCGCGTCCAGCCGCAGGTTGCGCTGCACCTGCACGAAGCCGGTCTCCGGGTTGCGCTGGAAGGCGATGAAGAACAGTCCGGCGTCGAGCCGGCCCAGGCCGTCGGAGCCGTCGACGAAGCTGTAGCCGCGCCGCAGGATCGCCGTCCCCGCGTTGGTCGGGTGGGCGAGGAAGACGTGGCTGGTCTCGGGGATCGCGAACTCGCCGTCGACCTGCTTGGTGAAGTCGACCGGGTCGAACTCCGCGCGCTGGCCGAGCGGCGCGCCGCTGCCCTTGGTGCGGCCGATGGTGCGCTGCTGCTCGTCCAGCGAGGAGCTGTCCCACGGCTCGATCAGCATCCGGATCCGCCGGGTGACCAGGTAGGAGCCGCCCCGCAGCCAGTCGGCGTCGTCGTCCCCGACCCACACGAAGCGGTCGAGCGTGTTGCCGTTCTCGGCCTTGAGGTTGTCGGTGCCGTCCTTGAACCCGAACAGGTTGCGCGGGGTGGCCTGGCCGGTGCTGGTCGACGACGTCCGGCCGAAGCCCAGCTGCGACCAGCGCACGCTCACCACGCCGGCGCCGATGCGGACCAGGTTGCGCACCGCGTGGACGGCGACCTGCGGGTCGTTGGCGCAGGCCTGGAGGCACAGGTCGCCGCCGCTGATCGCGGGGTCGATCTGGTCGCCGGGGAACGACGGCAGCTCGGCCAGCGGCGCGGGCCGGCGGGCGGCGAGGCCGAAGCGGTCACGGCCGTCGGCGGTGGTGAACAGCGTGGGACCGAAGCCGACCGTGATCGTCAGCCCGGACGGCGGCAGGCCGATCGCCTCGCCGGTGTCGTCCGGCGGGGCGTACCGCTCGCCGTCGACGGCGCCCACCGGCCCGGCGTCCCGGCCCGCGGTCATGCGCCGCGCGGCCTCGGTCCAGTCCTGCAGCAGCGCGACGAGGTCGTCGCGGCTGTCGGTGGTGACGTCGAGGGCGACGAAGTGCAGCCGGTCCTGGGCGGGCGTGACGATCCCGGCCTGGTGCTCGCCGTGGAAGGGCACCGCGTCGGTCGGGGCCGGCCCGGCGGCCGGGGCCTCGTCGGCGGTCGCCCGGCCGATGACCCCGCCGGCCGCGCCCGCGGCGAGGACGCCGGCGGTGCCGACGCCGAGGGTGCCGAGCAGGCGGCGGCGGGACAGGCCCGGCCGCTGCGGCGCGGCCGGCTGGTCGGCGGTGGGCTCCGTCATGGCTTCCTCGGGACGGGGACGGTCTCGCAGGGCGCAACGCCCCGCGGACACCGGCGCGTCCCCGGCGCCGGTGTTCCGCGGGTCACTGGTCCGCGACGACCGCCGCGACCTGGCTGACCGACTCCGACAGCGCGGTGATGCTGTCGGACAGGCCGCGGAGCTGGTCCTCGGTGAGGTGGTCGTGCAGCGTCCAGCCGCCGTCGGTGCGGTACTGCTCGAGCTCGGCCTCGGTGGCGGCGAACCGCTCGTCGATCTCCGCGACCAGCTCCGGGTCGGCCTCCTCGAGGTAGGGGCGCAGCGCCTGGACGGCGGCCTCCGAGCCCTCGAGGTTGGCCGCGAAGTCCCACAGGTCGGTGTGCGAGTAGCGGTCCTCCTCGCCGGTGATCTTGCCGGTGGCGATCTCGTCGAGGAGGGCCTTGGCGCCGTTGGCCAGCTGCAGCGGCTCGAGCGTCGTCTCGTTGGCGAGGTCGACGACCTGCTGCACGTCCTCGAGCAGCTGGTCGGCGTAGGGGGCCATGCCCTCGGTGGTGCCGCCGACCCACAGCGCCTGCTCGATGCGGTGGTAGCCGGTGAAGTCCTCGCCCTCGGCCTGGTCGCCCTCGCGGCCGTCGATGCGCGGGTCGAGGTCGCCGAACACCTCGGCCACCGGCTCGATCCGCTCCCAGTAGGTGCGCGCCACCGGGTAGAGCGCCTTGGCGCCCTCGACGTCGCCGGTCTTCACGGCGTCCACGAACGCCGTGGTCTGCTCGAGCAGCGCGCCGGTCTGGCTCTGCACGTAGCGCTGGTAGTCCGCGCTCGCCTGGGCGAGGGTCTCGTCCTCCGACAGCGACTGCGCCTCGCCGGTGACGGTGAGGTCGCCGCGGATGCCGTCGCCGACCATGCCGGGCTTGCAGGCGGTCTCGTAGCTGCCGGCGGGCAGCTCGACGAGCAGCTCGCGGGTCAGGCCCGGGGCGATGTTCTCCACCTCGCCCATCACCCGGTCGCCCTCGGCGTAGACGTAGAACTCGGTCACCTGTGCGCCGGAGTTGGTCACCTGGAACTGGTGGGTCCCGGCCGGCAGCTCGCTGCTGGCGACGTCGCAGGTGTCGTCGGTGGCGGCGACGGCGATGGTGTCGGCGGCCTCCCCGCTGCCGGACGCCGCCCCGGAGCCGCCGTCGGCGCTGCCGCAGGCGGCGGTGGTCAGCGCGGCCAGCAGGCCGGCGGTGAGCAGGGGGAGGCGGCGGTCACGAACGGACATGCTGGGTGGTCTCCGACGGCTGGGAGGGGGTCCGGGCCGGGTCGGGGCCGGAGGGCTGCGGGGCGGCCACCACGTTCGGCGCGGGGGCGGCGGGGGCGGGCGTGCGGGCGGGCCAGAGGAAGGCGACGAGCACCGGCACCAGATAGGCGACGTGGGCGATCGTCTCGATCACCGTCGGCGCCGCGGTGATGTTGAAGACCCCGGCGATCGCCGCGCCGTACCAGCTGTTCGGGTCCAGGACGCCGGAGACGTCGAAGGCGAGGACGTCCAGGCCGGGCAGGACGCCGGCCTCCTGGAAGTCGTGGACGCCGTACTTGAGGATCCCGGCCGCCACGAGCACCAGCAGCACGCCGCTGACGGTGAAGAACCGCGACAGGTCGATCCGGATCGCGCCCGCGTACAGGCCGATGCCGATGACGACGGCGCTGAGGACGCCCGCGGAGATGGCCACCAGCGGGGTCGCCGTCGTCGTGGCGCCCTGGGCGGCGGCGTAGAAGAGCAGCGTCGTCTCCAGGCCCTCGCGGACCACGGAGAGGAAGGCGACGCCGGCGACGGCGAGCGTGCCCGTGCCCAGCGCGTGCTCCAGCTGCCCGGTGAGCTCGCCCTTGAGCTTCCGGGCGGTCCGGCGCATCCAGAAGACCATCCACGTGACCAGGCCGACGGCGAGCACCGAGGTGATCGCCTCGAACAGCTCGCGGGAGCGGTAGTCGGCCAGCAGCGTGGTCTCGGTGTAGGTGAGCAGCGCGCCGAACAGCACCGACAGGGCGACCGCGGCGGCGACGCCCGCCCACAGGGGCAGCAGCTGGCGGCGCCGGCCGGCCTTGACCAGGTAGGCGACGAGGATGCTGACGACGAGGGTGGCCTCGAGGCCCTCGCGGAGGCCGATGAGGTAGCTGGCGAGGAACGCCTGGCCCATGGCTGACCCATCTGTCGGGGTTCGGGTGACCCCCGTCTCCGGACTGAGGGCAGGCACACCTTACCCATCGCGCGCGACCGATCCAGCCCCGTCCGCGGGAGGCCCCCTCGGCCGGCCGCGGGCGTGGCAGGGTGACCGGCATGTCAGAGACGACCGCCACCACGACCGTGACCCGCGAGGACGCCGGCGGCGTCGCGACCGTCACGCTGCAGCGGCCGGGGATCTCCCGCGCGATGCGGCGGGAGCTGCTCGGGGTGGTGCAGGGCATCGCCGCCGACGAGTCGGTGCGGGCGGTGCTGCTCACCGGCACCGGCCGGGCGTTCTGCGTGGGCCAGGACCTCGCCGAGCACGTCGAGTCGCTGCGCGGGGACGCCGGGACCTCGCTGTCGGTCGTCGAGGACGAGTACAACCCGCTGGTCCTGGCGCTGGCCGGGCTGCGGGTGCCGGTCGTCGTCGGGATCAACGGCGCCTGCGCGGGCGCGGGCCTGGGGCTCGCGATGGCCGGCGACCTGCGGGTGGCCGCCGCGGGCGCGAAGTTCACGACGGCGTTCACCGGCATCGGGCTGTCCAGCGACTCGGCGCTGGCCGCGCGGCTGGTGCACAGCGTGGGCGTCGCCCGCGCCACCGAGCTGCTGCTGCTCCCCGACGCCTTCCCGGCCGAGACGGCGCTGCAGTGGGGCCTGGTGCACCGGGTCGTGGAGGCCGACCGGATGGCGGACGAGGCCCGGGCGCTGGCCGAGCGGCTGGCCGCGGGGCCGACGGCCGCCTACCAGGCGGTGAAGACGGTGCTGGCCGGCGCGCCCACCGCCTCGCTGGTGGAGACGCTGGCGCTGGAGGCGCGGCTGCAGACGGAGCTCGGGAGCACCGCCGACCACGCCGAGGCGGTCGAGGCGTTCCTGGCCAAGCGCCCGCCGCGGTTCACGGGCCGCTGACTGAAGGACCCCGTCCTCCCCACCCCTCGCAGGCTCGGGGTGGGACCCGGGACGAGGCCGGGAAAGCTGGAGAAGACCCTTCGACGGGCCCTCAGCCCCGGCTGAGGGTGGTGCAGGGGCCACAGACGTCGCGGGCCGACGTCGGCCAGTCCTCGTCGAGGGTGACGCGGGCGAGCATGCCGCAGAGGGTGAGCTCGCAGGCGCCGTCGACCTCCGACGCCGGGCGGTGCAGCTCGACGGCGTGCCACAGCGCGGCGGTCGGACCGTGGGCGCGGCTGCGGGCGGCGACGTAGGCGGTCGCGGCGAACGCGGTGGGGGCGGTCGGGGCGGCGGTGGGGGCCATGCAGGGAGGGTCGACAGGGCGCCCGGCCCCCGGGAGGCGGACCGTCGCGGTGTCACCCACCCGGGTGAGACGGCGGGCCGGCGGGGGCGACGGCAGGATGTCCCCGTGGAGCTGACGAAGCACGGGCACGCCTGCGTCGTGATCAGTGACGGCGACCGGCGGCTGGTCGTCGACCCCGGCGCCTTCACCGACCCGGCGGCGCTCGAGGGCGCGACCGCGGTCCTGGTCACGCACGAGCACCCCGACCACTTCGTCGCCGACCGGCTGCGCGCGGCGCTGGACGCCGACCCGGCGCTGGAGGTGTGGACGAACCCGTCCGTCGCCGAGCAGCTGGACGGCCCCGGGAGCCGGGTGCACGCGGTGGGCGACGGCGACGCGCTGACCGTCGCGGGCTTCGAGGTGCAGGTCCACGGTGAGTGGCACGCGGTGGTCCACCCCGAGCTGCCCCGGGTGCGCAACGTCGGCTTCCTGGTCGAGGGCCAGGTGTTCCACCCCGGCGACGCGTTCACCGTGCCGGGGACCCCGGTGGCCACGCTGCTGGTGCCGCTGCACGCGCCGTGGTCGAAGGCGGCCGAGGTGATCGACTACGTGCGGGCGGTGGACGCCGACCAGGCCTTCGCCGTGCACGACGGCCTGCTCAACGACACCGGGCTGGGCCTGATGGCCGGCCTGCTGGGCGAGCGCGGCCCGGGCACGCCCACCCCCTACGGCCGGCTGACCCCCGGGGAGGCGGTCGAGCTCTGAGGCCCGCCGCCTCCCCGAGGGGCGCGGGTCAGCGGCGGACGGCGCCGCGGTGCGAGCGGGCCGAGATGCCCTCGGCGACGCCGATCAGCAGGACGGCGGCGACGACGGCGAGGACGAAGCCCAGGACGTTGAGCTCCCAGATGCTGCCGGTGCCGAAGAACTGGGCGATGAGCCCGCCGATGAGCGAGCCGACCAGGCCGAGGGCCAGGGTGGCGAGGATGCCCAGGTGCTGCTTGCCCGGGACGATGAGGCGGGCCAGGGCCCCGATGATGAGGCCGGCCACGAGGAAACCGATCACGACGATCCTCCGGTGGGTGCGTGGCGCCCGGCCGGTCGCCGGGCGCGCCTGCAGGTCATCTACCCGCGTGATCACGGCGCACACCCGCGCCGTTCGTCACCGGTCCGCGGGGACCTGCTCCACGTGCGCCGGGAGCTTGTCCAGCTCGTCGTCGACGGTGCGCTGCACGAACTGCTGCACGACCCGGCGGGTCAGCCGGTCGGCCAGCCGGGGACGGCGCGGCGCGTGGGTGAGCGTGATGGTCACCCGGGTGGCGCCGTCGGCGGCGGCGTCGAGCTCGATGCGCGTCGTCCACGTCTCGGGGGTGAGCTCGAGCCGGGTGGTGACCAGCCGCTCGGGCTCCCACTCGACGATCTCCCCGCGCGGGGCGCCCTCGCCGGGGACCCGGTCGGCGGGGAGGCGGCCGGGGACGCAGACGAACCGGGCGCCCTTCCCGGACCGGCCGCCCTCGACGACGTACGAGACGTCGCACACGGCGCAGTAGGGCTCCAGCACGGCCAGCGCCCGCCACACCCGGCGGCGCGGCGCGGCCACCTCCCGGGTCCCGCTGGCCGTGGTCACGTCCCGACGGTAGACGGGGGCACGCCGGGCCCCGGGGCGAGGTCGGCGAGCACGGCCCGGGCGGCGGCCCAGCGCTCCTCCCCCACCCGGCGCGCCCACGCCCGCTCGACGTCGGCCAGGCGCCGGCGCACCGCCTCGTCGACCTCCCGGCCGCGGCCGGTGAGCCGGACCAGCCGGGCCCGTCCGTCGGTGGGGTCGGGGAGCACCTCGACGTACCCGCCGGCCTGCAGCGGCGCGAGCGCCTGGGCCAGCGCCTGCTTGGTGTGCCCGCTGTCGGCGGCCAGCCGGCTCAGCCGCTCCCCCTCGGGCGGCAGCATCGCCAGCAGCCGGTAGTGCCGCATGCGCAGGCCCGGGTAGCGCGCGTCGCTGAGGGCGTAGAGGTCGTCCCGGATCAGGGTCATCGCCTGCTCGAGCAGCGTGGTGACCAGGACGGGGCGTTCTCGGTTGACGGGATCGGACAAGCGGCTTCACCATCCACCCACCGTCAGACAAGCGGCTTGACCATTCTCCCACGGGAGCCCGCGATGACGACCTCCCCCTGGCTGGCGCTGTTCCGCCCCGTGCACCTCCACCTCCCGCCACGCCCCGGCCCGCGGCGTCCGCGGTGACCGGCCTGCCCGGCGGGACGACCGTCGCCGAGCTGCTGCCCGCGCTGCGCCACCGGTCCGGCGACCCGGCGCTCGAGGTCGAGGCGCTGACCTGCCGCCCGCTGGAGCACGACGCCAGCGCGCCGTCGACGCGGGCGCTCACCCGGGTCGCCGTCGAGGGCCGGGGCTCCCGCGGGCGGGTGGTGCTGCGCCTGGTCGCCAAGGAGCTGCAGGCCGCCCGGTACGGCCTGCCGCCGCAGATGCCCGACGACGCCCGCGCGCACCTGGACGAGGTCATCCCGTGGCGGCTGGAGGCCGACGTCCTGGCCGCCGGCGTCGCCGGGTGCGCCCCGCCCGGGCTCCGCCCGCCGGACGTCGTGGCGGTGCACGAGCAGCCCGGCGACCGGCTGACCCTCTGGCTCGAGGACGCCGAGCCGGTCGACGCGCCGTGGACGGCGGACGACACCCTGCGCGCCGCGGAGGCCCTCGGCCGGCTGGCCGCCCGCCGCCGCGGCCGGCCGTGGCCACGGATGCCGGGCGGGGACTTCCTCACCGTCTACCGCCACGAGCAGCTGGGCGCCTGGGCGGTCCCCTGGCTGCGCGACGACGCCACCTGGGCCGCGCCGGTCATGCGGGTGCCCGAGGTCGTGGCCCTGCAGGAGGAGGTGTGCGCGCTGGCCTCCCGCGTCGACGACGTCCACGCCCGCCTGGCCGCGCTGCCGGTGCTGCCCGCCCACGGGGACGCGACGCCGATGAACCTGCTCCGGCCCGCCGCGGCGCCGGACACGTTCGTGCTGGTCGACTGGGCGATGGCCGGCCCGGCGCCGGCCGGCTTCGACCTCGTGCCGCTGCTGTTCGGCCGGGCGGAGTGCGGGGCCGGCCCACCCGGCGAGGTGCCCGCCCTGCTCGGCCCGGCGGTGGCCGCCCACGCCCGCGGCCTGGCCGCCGAGGGCGTCGACGTGTCCCCCGCCGAGCTGGAGACCGGGGTGCTGCTGGCCGCGCTGCTGCGCTACCCGTGCACCGGCATGCCGCTGCACCTGCTGTTCGAGCCGGTCACCGACGAGGTGCTCGGCCACGCGGCGCGGCGGGCGGCCTTCGTCCGGATGGTGCTCGACCTCGAGCCGCGGCTGGCCGCGCACAGCGGCCGGTGACGTCGCCGTCAGAGCCGCAGGGTCGCCGCGGCGAGCAGGTAGACCGCGGACACGGCCTCCGGGTCGTGCAGGTCCCCGGGGTCCTCCGCCGCCGCCCGGGACCGCGCGCGCACCGCGGCCCCGGGGTCACCGGCCACCAGGTCCTCGGAGAGCCCGGCGACGACGGCGAGGGCGTCGTGCTCGTCCAGGTCGTCGAGGACGAGGCCGTCGTGGAGGAGCGTCGCCGCCTCCTGGAGCACCTCGCGGGCCGCCTCGGCGTCCACCTCGGGCCGCGCCCGCGCGACCGCCTCCGCGGTCGCCAGGAAGCGGGCGCGCAGTGCGGCTGCGACGTCGGGCGGCACGCCGGGAGCCTGCCAGCGGGCCCGTCCCCGGTCGAGCGGGTACCCCGGTCGCCGTCCCCCGGCGTCCTCAGCGGCCGGTGACCGAGACCTCGAACTCGACCTGGCTCACGTCCGGCCGCAGCCGGGAGAAGCTGTGCACCAGCGGGTGCCCGGCGCTGTCGCGCACCGTGGTGCGGACGACGAGCAGCGGGGAGCCGGCGGCGATCCGCAGCAGGTCGGCCTCGTCCGGGGCGGCGGTGCCGACGTCGACGACGATGCGGGCGTGCGCGAGGTCGGCGCCGTACTCGCGGCGCAGGAAGTCGTACAGCGAGCCCTCGCTGAAGTCCTCCTCCGCGGCCCGCGGGTAGAGCGCGGCGGGCAGGAAGCTGTGCGCCACGTGGTTGGGCGCGCCGTCGACGCTGCGCAGCCGCTCCAGCTCGACGACGTCCTCGGCGACGTCGAGGGACAGCTCGGCGGCCACCGACGACGGCGCCGGTACGACCCGCTGGGTGAGCACCGTCGTCCCCACCTGGGCGCCCTGCTCGGCCATCACCGAGCTCCACCCGGCGATGCGGTGGACGAAGCTCTCGCGGTACTCGTGCCGGATCGCCGGGCGGGTGACGTAGGTGCCCCGGCCCTGCTCGCGCACGAGGTGGCCGTCGGCGACCAGCCCGTCGACGGCGCGGCGCAGGGTGATCCGGCTGACGCCGTACTCCGCGCAGAGCGTGGGCTCCGGGGGCAGCAGGGCCCCCTCGGGCATCGCGGCGACGCGGCGCCGCAGGTGTTCACGGACCGAGAGGTACTTCGGGCCCGCCGTCGCCGCTGTCACGGGCGCCAGACTATGCGGGAGAAGACGTCTGAGGACGTCATGTCGTATGAGACGTCTCTCGCTCGGGTGACGTCCACCCCTACGGTGCCCGGAGTTCGACCACGGTCACCTCGGGCCGCGCGCCGATCCGCATGGGCGGTCCCCAATAGCCGGCGCCGGCGGTGACGTACAGCTGCGTGTCGCCGTGCCGCGACCAGCCCTCGACCGCGGGCTGGTCGAGCCGGATGGCGTAGTCGAAGGGCCACAGCTGCCCACCGTGGGTGTGCCCCGACAGCTGCAGGTCCACACCGGCGGCCCGCGCCTGGTCGACCATGTACGGCTGGTGGGCGAGCAGCACCACCGGCGTCCCGTCGTCGCGGCCGTCGAGGGCGGCGTCGAGGTCCGCGCCGTGCCCGGGGACCCCGGAGCCGGCCGCGGTGCGGTCGTCGATGCCGGCCAGGTCGACCGTCGCGCCGCCGCGGGTGATCGGCACCCGCTCGTTGCGCAGCACCTCGACACCGAGGGTGGGCAGGTGCCGCAGCCAGGCGGTGGTGTCGACGAAGTACTCGTGGTTGCCGGTGACGAAGAAGACGCCCTGCTCGCTGACCAGGTCTGCCAGCGGCGCGACCTCCTCGCGCAGCTCGTCGACCTCGCCGTCGACCAGGTCGCCGACGATCGCCACGACGTCGGGCCGCTGGGAGTTGACGATCTCGACCAGCCGCTCGAAGCGCCGCCCGCCGTAGGTGGCGGACAGGTGGCCGTCGGAGAAGGTGACGATCCGCAGGCCGTCGAGCGCCGGGTCCAGCCGCGGCAGGGTGATCGGCACCCGGCGGACGGCGGGCGCGGAGTTCGCGAGGTACACGCCGGTGCCCGCGGTGCCCAGCGCCACCGCGCCCGCGGTGACGGCCAGCGAGCGGGCGAGGAACAGCCGGCGGGAGGGGTCGGCGACGACCTCGCGGTCCTCCGGCCGCGGGGCCGGCTCCGGCTCCGGGCCCGGGTCCGGGCCGACGGCGGGGACCGGTGCCGGCGTGGCCGGGGCGGCGGCGGGGACGGCGGGCCGGCGGGCCCAGCGGCGCAGCACCAGGCGGACCGGCTCCAGGACGAGCAGGGCGAGGAACGCGTAGAAGGCGATCCCGAGCCAGGTGTAGGCGACCCAGTCCAGCGGGGCGGCGGCGTCCAGGGGCAGCGTGCGACGCAACAGCACCGCGGCGGCGGGCAGCAGGGCGAGCACCACGGTGAGGGCGGTCAGCCGCCGCCGTGCCCGGCCGGGCCGGGTGGTGCTCCTGACCAGGCGCCACCAGAGGTAGCCGTGCAGGAGGAGCAGGGCGACGAGGACGACCGTCCCGAAACCGAGCAGACCGATCAGGGACAGTTGAAGGACCTCCTCGCCCCCCACCACTCGCAAGCTCGCGGCGGGACCCTGCGAGCAGGCCGCCCTGGCAGGCCGGCGAATGGTGAATGTCTCACGCCTTGACGGCCGCCTTCACCGCGGCGCGCAGGGTGGGCTCGAGCGCCCAGAACCGCTGGTCGGCGTGCTCGGCGCGCAGCTCCTCCAGCGCGTGCAGCCGGCCGTACGCGAAGGTGTCCTCCCCCGCCCCGACGGCAGCCGCGGCCAGCCGCAGGCACCACTGCCGGGCGACGACGGTGTCCTGGGCCTCGCCGAGCACGTCCTGCACCTCCTTCATGCAGGCGACCAGCGCCTCGGCCGGCGCCCCGAGCACCGGCGCGGCGACCTCCGCGGTGTAGCGGACCCGCTTGGCCGCCTTGCGGACCTCGTGGAGGGCGTGCTCGGTCTCGTCCTCGTGCGCGCCCGGGTCCTCGGCCTCGCGCTCGCGGGCCTCGTCGATGCGGGCCTGCATCCGCTTGCCGGTGCGCCTGACCGCGTCGGCGAGGACGGCGTGCGCGGGCTCACCGGCCGCCTCGAGGAGCGGCGGGTCGGCGAGCAGCGCGTCGAGCGCGTCGAGCAGCGCCAGGTGCCGCCGGTCCGACAGCGCCCGGACCGCCGCCTTGCGGCCCCGCTCGACGTCGGCGACCTCGGTGGACTGCAGCCGGGCGGCGACCGGTCCGCGGACCAGCTCGACCGGCTGCGCCGCGACCACGGACTTGAGGTGCTCGAGGGCCACCTCGCCGTCGCGGGCGCCGGAGAGCGCGGCGCCGATCCACTGCAGCTCGTCGCGGACCGGGTCGGTGGCGGTGCGGTCGAGCACCGGCCGGAACGCGGCCAGGATGCTGCGCAGCCGGCGGCAGGCCACGCGCAGGTCGTGCACGCCCTCGGGGTCGCCGGTGCGGACGCCGATGTCGGCGGTCTGCAGCGCCTCGACCTGGGTCCGCAGCGCGCCGAGCACCACCTCGGCCGCGGTCGGCCCGTTCTGCTTCCGCTTCTTCTTCCCCTTCCTGCCGCCGTCCCCGTCCTCCGCGGCGGCAGGCGGGCGCGCCGGGGCGAGCGCGGCCAGCCGGTCGGCCAGCACGCGGGAGAGCTTCGACGGGAGGGCGGAGGGCTCGATGCCCGCCGCGCCGAGCGCCTCGGTGACGCCGTCGAGCAGCGCCCGGTCGCCCTCGACGAGCTCCACCTCCAGCTCGCGCCAGGTCATGACGGTCGCCGGGCTCTCGGGGTCGGGGGCCAGCGCGGTGCCGGTGACGGTGTCGGCGGCGACCTCGGCGAGGACGCGGCCCTCGTCGTCGAGGAGGTGCGTGACCTGCCGCGTCGTCTGCAGGGTGGCGACCGGCCCCGGCCGCGCGCCGCGCAGCACGGCGGTCACCGGTTCGGTCACCGCCCGGGGCACGACCGTGCGCCGGGTGCCCAGCGGGGCGTGCACCTCCCGGCGGGAGCCCGCGACGGCGGTGGGCAGCTTGAGGTGCCAGCCGGCGTCGGTGCCGCCGGTCCGCCGGCGCAGCGTGACCCGCGCGCGGGCCAGCCGCAGGTCCGGGGTGTCGTAGTAGGTGGCGTCCAGGTCGTGGGTGACCGGGTCCCCCATCGCCGCCACGCCGTCCACGGTCGTCAGGTCGGGCAGGACGACGTCCGGCCCCGTCTCGAACTTGCGCTCGACCTCGAGCTGTCCGCTGCCCACGTCGTCCTCCTCTTGGATGACCCTCCGCGCACGACCGTAGGCGTCCGCGTGTCGGAAGACACCCGCACGGGCACTCCCCCGCGGAAACGACGCCAGCCGGGGTGTCGACGGAGGAGGCGAACACCGTGTTGAGCGAGCGAGACCTGTCCGCGGCGATCGGGAGCACGGTCCAGGGCCCCGACGGCGAGAGGATCGGCACCGTCGAGAGCTTCTTCGTCGACGACCGCACCGGTGCGCCCACCTGGGTGGCCGTGAGCACCGGCCTGTTCGGCACCCGGCACTCGATCGTCCCGGCGACGCAGGCGACCTTCGACGACGGCGTGCTGAGCGTGCCCGTGCACAAGGACGCCGTCCGGTCCGCCCCGCACCTGGGCGGCGACCACCTCGGCCCGGAGGAGGAGGCCGCGCTGCGGCAGCACTACGGGCTGGCGGCCGGCGTGGCGCCCGGCGTCGCGGCCGGGCAGCCCGGGGCGCCGTCGGGGACCGGGACCGCCGCTGCGGGAGCCGGGTTCGCGACCGACGTGCCGGTCGCCGGCGCGGCGGTGGCGGACACGCCCACCCGGCCGGTCCCCCCGCCGGCCACCACGACGCGGACCACCACCGAGCAGGCCGCCCCGCCGCCGCCGGCGGAGCCCGCCGCCGGGTACGCCGCGCCGGCCACGGACGGCGCGATGACCCGCAGCGAGGAGCAGCTGCGCGTGGGCACCGAGCAGGTGGCCACCACGCGGGTGCGGCTGGTCAAGTACGTGGTCACCGAGGAGGTGCAGGTGACCGTGCCGATCCGGCGCGAGGAGATCCGCGTCGAGCACGTGCCCCTCGACGCCCCCGACCTCCCCGGCGAGTCGCTGCAGCCCGCCGACGGGACGGCGCCCGTCGGCGGCGCGCCGGCGGCCGGCACCGGCACCGGCACCGGCACCGGCACCGCGGGCCTGCCCGGGGAGATCGTGCTGCACGCCGAGCGGCCGGTGGTGTCGGTCGAGGTCGTGCCGGTCGAGCGGGTCCGGCTGACCACCGAGGTGGTGCAGGGCCAGGAGCGGGTCAGCGAGCAGGTGCAGCGGGAGGAGATCGTCGTCGACGAGACGCGCTCGCCCCGGCCGGGACGTGCTGGAACGGCCCCGCCCGCCGCGGGCTAGCGAGCGGTGGGGGGCAGCGGGGTCCTCCTACGGTCGGCGAGGAAGGCGAACCGCTTGCGGGTGGCGGTGACCTCGGCCGGGTCGACGTCGGCCAGCACGAGCGTCTCGCCACCCGCGGCGGCGGCCAGCACCTCGCCCATCGGGTCCACGACCCGGCTGTCGCCGGCGTGGTGCAGGCCGTCGCCGCCGGTGCCCACCCGGTTGCAGGCGACCACGTAGGCCTGGTTCTCGATGGCGCGCGCCTGCAGCAGCGTCGTCCAGTGGTGCCGGCGGGCCGAGGGCCAGTTCGCCGTCACGAGGTAGACGTCGGTGGTCTCGGCGGCGGCCCAGAACACGTTCGCGAAGCGCAGGTCGTAGCAGACGAACGGCGTGATCCGCAGGTCGCCGACGGTCACCGTCAGCGGGCCGTCGCCGGCGCGGTAGCGCTCGGCCTCGCCGCCGTGGGTGAACGGGTGCAGCTTGCGGTAGCGGTGCACCGTGCCGTCGGGGCCGGCCAGGACGAACGAGTTGTACGGGAGGTCCGCGCCCGGGGCGATCTCCGGGCAGGTGCCGGCCACCCAGACGCCGTGCTCGGCGGCCTGCGCGCGCAGGAAGGACGCCGACGGCCCGTCCTCGGGCTCGCCGATGCCCGGCGTCATCGAGAAGCCGGTGGAGAACGTCTCGCCGAGCAGCACGAACTCCGCGCCGGCGGCCGCCGCGCGGGCGACCTGCGGCGCCAGCCGGGCGTAGTTGGCCTCCCGGTCCTCCCAGACGATGTCGTGCTGGACGATGCCGAACCTCACGCTGCGCCTCCCCGGCCGGACCTCATGCGGACATCCTGCCCAGCCGGGCCACCGCCTCGGTGAGGACCTCGTCGCGCTTGCAGAAGGCGAACCGCACGAGGTGGCGGCCGAGGTCGGCGTGGCCCGCCGTCCAGAAGACGCCGGCGGGCACCGCCACCACCCCCGCCCGCTCCGGCAGCGCGCGGCAGAAGGCCAGGCCGTCGCCGTCGGCCTGCACCCCGCGGACGTCGACCATGGCGAAGTAGGTGGCCTGCGGGCTGATCGTGGGCAGGCCCGCCGCGCGCAGCCCGGCGACCAGGACGTCGCGGCGGCGCTGCAGGTCGCGGGCGATGCCGGTGAAGTAGTCGTCGGGCAGCGCGAGCCCGGCGGCGATCGCGGGCTGGAAGGGCCCGGCGTTGACGTAGGTGAGGAACTGCTTGGCGGTGCGGACGGCGGCCACCAGCGGCGCCGGCCCGCAGGCCCAGCCCACCTTCCAGCCGGTCGTGCTGAACGTCTTGCCGCCGCTGCCGACCACCAGCGTCCGCTCGCGCAGCCCGGGGAGGGTCGCCGCGGAGACGTGCCCGGCGCCGTCGAACACCAGGTGCTCGTAGACCTCGTCGGTGACCAGCAGCAGGCCCGCCCCGAGGACCACCTCGGCGACCAGGTCCAGCTCGGCCCGGCTGAACACCTTGCCGGTGGGGTTGTGCGGGGTGTTGAGCAGCAGCAGCTTCGCCCGCAGGGTGACCGCGGCACGCAGGTCGGCGGGGTCGAAGGTCCAGACACCGCCCTCGGTGTCGGCCGGCGGCGGGCCCAGCGGGACCGGCCGGAGGACGCCGCCGGCCATGGCCACCGCGGCGGCGTAGCTGTCGTAGACCGGCTCGAACAGCACCACCTCGTCGCCGGGCTCGACCAGCGCCAGCATCGCGGCGGTGAGGGCCTCGGTGGCGCCGGCGGTCACCAGCACCTCGGTGTCGGGGTCGTACGCGAGCCCGCGGAAGCGCTGCACGTGCGCGGCGATCGCCATCCGGAGCTCCGGGGTGCCGGGGCCGGGCGGGTACTGGTCGGCCATGGTGCCGACGGCGGCGCGGGCGACGTCGAGGACCTCGGCCGGGCCGGGGGTGTCGGGGAAGCCCTGACCGAGGTTGATCGACCCGGTGGCGACGGCGAGCGCGCTCATCTCGGCGAACACCGTCGTCCCGAAGCCCTGCAGGCGGTGGGCGAGGTACGGCTCGCGGCTCACGCGGACACCTCGAAGCGGACCGAGCGGCGGGCGACGTCGGCCTCGGTGAGCCGCACCCGCACCCGGGAACCGGCGGCCGGGACGGCGCCGGTGCAGCGGGCCCGGATCGCCGGCTCGGCGAGGACGACGGTGCCGCGGTCGCCGTCGGCGTCGACCACGACGGCGTCGAGCACCGTGCCCTCGCGGCCGGCGAGCAGCCACGCCTCGGTGGCGTCGACGGCGGCCCGCTCGACCGCCCGGGTGCGCCGGTCGGAGGCGGCCATGAGGCCGGGCAGCTCCGGCAGCGCGGCGCGCAGCGCGGGGTCGGGCTCGCGGCCGGCGGCCAGCGCGAGGCAGACCTCCGTGGCGAACCGGTCGACCAGCCGGCGCAGCGGGGCGGTGACGTGCGCGTACGGGGCGCCGACGCCGGCGTGGCCGGTCTGCCCGGGCGGGGCACCGTCGAAGGGGGTGTAGGCCGCGCCGCGGAGCAGGGCGGCCGCCTCCTCGAGGAAGGCCGCGTGCCGGGGGTCGGTGACGTCGAGCCCGGCGAGGACCTCCCCCGGCCCGGCGCCGTCCGGCCACCGCACGCCGAGTGCCGGGGCCAGCCGGCGCAGCCGCTCGACGTCCTCCGGCCGGGCCGGCGGCAGGGTGCGCAGCACCCCGACGCCGCCGTCGAGCATGAGCCGGGCCGCGACCCGGCCGGTGAGCAGCGAGACCTGCGCGTTCCAGCCCTCGACCGGCAGGTCCGCGCGCGCGACCAGCGTCCAGCCGCCGTCGGGGCCGCGGACCACCTGCTGCTCCGGGGTGCCGAGCTCGACGGCGCCGCGGTCGGCCGCGCGCCGCTCGAGCAGCCGGCCGACCTCGGGCAGCAGGGCGACCGGGTCGGGCAGGGTGCCGGCGTCGGCCTGCGCCTGGACGTCGGGGTAGGCCAGCTGCGCGCGGCTGCGGACGCGGGCCCGGCGCAGGTCGACGCCGCGCACCTCGCCGTCGGCGTCGAGCCGGATGGTCCACAGCGCGGCGGCGCGGTCCTGCCCCGGCAGCAGGCTGGCCGCGCCCTCGCTGAGCACCGGCGGGTGCAGCGGGGTGCGCCGGTCGGGGCTGTAGAGGGTCTGGCCGCGGCGCTGCGCCTCGGCGTCGAGCACCCCGCCGGGGGCCACCACCGAGCCGACGTCGGCGATCGCGTAGCGGACGACGTAGCCACCGTCCTCCCGCGCCAGGTGCACCGCCTGGTCGAGGTCGCGGCTGCCCGGCGGGTCGACGGTGACCAGCGGCAGGGCAGTGGCGTCCTCCTCCGGCAGCGGGAGGGCCGCCGCGACCCGCTCGGCCTCGGCGAGCACCTCGGCCGGGAAGGACTCGGGGACGTCGTGCTCCGCACGGATCGCGGCGAAGTCCGGCCCGGCGGGGGCGGCGTCCGGCCACCGCGGCAGCGCCAGGGGGAAGCGGTCCCTGGTCGCGGGGAACCCGGCATCCAGAGGTGCGTCGTCGTTCCACGTGGAACCGGCGCCGTCGGTCATGCGACGCGCACGTCCTCGGCGCCCTCGATGGAGACGACGTCGCCCCGGCGCACCTGCCGGCCGCGGCGGTCCTCGGGCTCGCCGTTCACGCGGACCGCGCCGGTGACCAGCACGTCCTTGACCTGCGCGCCGGTCGGCACGGCGTCGACGAGCTTGAGCAGCTGACCGAGGCGGATGGAGTCCTCACCGGGACGCAGTTCGACGGTGCGCACGACGTCGATCGTGCCCTCAGGCGGGGACGAGCGCGTCGCCGACGGCCACCCGACCGGGCACCGGGACCAGCGCGCCGACGGCCAGCGTGCCGCCCCGCTCACGGTGCACGGTCTTGAGGACGCCGGTGTCGCGGCCGATGCCACCCGGCTGCGGCCGGGTCACCATGACGCAGCGGCTGACCGGCTTGAGCACGTCGAGCACCGCCGTGCCCAGCCGCACCGTCGTCCCGACCAGGTCGTCCTCGCCCGCCCCGTCGAGCAGCACGTTGGCGCGGAACCGCCGCCGGTCCCAGGTGCCGAGCGTGCCGGTGGACACCAGGGAGACGCGGATGCGCGAGCTGTCGTGGAAGGCGCCGGACGCGCCCTCCCAGGCGTCCCACGGGCCGCCGTCCTCGTCGTCGACCGGGTCCTCGTACTGCCGCGGGCCCCGGACGGCCTCCGCCGCGCGCAGGGCCACCGGCTTCCCCAGCCAGTCGGAGAGGACCGCGTCGTCGCCGGTGACCGTGCCGTCGGGCAGGACCACCTCGACACCGCCGTCGGCGCGCAGCCGGCCGGAGGCGAACAGCAGGTCGGGGACGCGGCGGGCGGTGAGGCCGAAGCCGGTGGACCGGTCGAACAGCGCCCACCGCCGGTCGCCGGCCGGACCCTCGGGTCCGACGTCGACGGCGTCGAGCCGCTCGCCCTGCAGCGACTTCACCGGGTAGCGCCAGAGCTCCTGCACGCGCACGTCAGGCCGCCGTCCAGGACAGCGTCCACGTCCCCGACCAGGTCTCCCCCGGATCGAGGACGACGAGGTCGGCGTCGTCGGCCAGCGCGTTCGGCGGGCAGGTCATCGGCTCGACGGCGAGGCTGCGCCGGCGCTGGCCCTCGGGCAGGGTGTCGCCGCTGTAGACCTGCAGCCACGGCCAGGACCGGTCGACGGCGAGCTCGAGCGTGCCCGCGGCGCCGCGCAGCCGGACCCGCGCCCAGCCGTCGTCGTCGCGGTCGAGGTCGGTGACGGCGTCGTCGAGGGCGCGCTCGCCGATCCGGCCGACCGCGCCGTCGAAGGGCCGGCGGGTGCCGGTGGGCAGGCCGCCGTCGAGGTCGAGGGCGGTGCGCGCCGGGACGGTCAGCTCGGCGTCGCCGATGCCGCCGTCGGCGTCCGCCCCGACCGACAGGTAGGGGTGCATGCCGGCGCCGAACGGCGCGGGCCGCTCCCCGGCGTTGCGGACCCGGACGGTGACGGTGAGCCGGTCCTCGCCGAGGAGGTGGTCGACGGCGGCCGCGAGGCGGAACGGGTAGCCCGGGCGGGCCTCGACGACGGTGCCGACGGTGACCGCGTCCGAGTGGCGGGCCAGCACCTCCCACCGCTGCCAGGTGACCAGGCCGTGCGCGGCGGGCTTGCCGGGCGCGGCGACGTCGAGCTGGAGCCGCTGCCCCTGCCAGGTCCACTGCCCGTCGCGCAGCCGGTTGGGCCAGGGCAGCAGGACGCCGCCCCGCCGCCCGGCGGGCACCGTGCCGGCGGGATAGCCGTCGAGGACGTCCCAGCCGCCGGCGGTCAGGACGCGCAGCCCGCCGCCGCGCAGGTCGACGGCGAGGCGGGCGTCGCCGCGGACGAGCTCCACCTCCGCCGGTTCCGTCTGCGGCCAGGCGGTCATCGGCGGCACGCTCACCGGCTCACCCCACCACATCCCGGCAGCCCGGCCCAGCGGTCCTCGTGCTGCGTCGGCGGCGTCCCTCCGCACGGGGCGGCGGCGAGTCGGGCGGGACCCGGCCCGACCTGCCGCTCACACGGGTCGCCGTCCCTGCCGTGTCGAGAGGCTCGCAGGATCGGTGGAGGCCTCCTGAGCTGCAGATTCCCACTGCGCGAGGCCGTCGGATCGGCTGAGATTCGATCGTGTGTTCGGGTGAGCTGGGCAGCGGGGACGTCCTCGACGACGTCGCCGCGCTGGTCGCCGAGCGCAACCGGATCGACGCCCGGCTGGCCCGCGCGGTGCGCGCCGCGGAGCTGTTCCACGCACCGGACCGGGACGGGCTGAGGTCGATGACCTCCTGGCTGCGCGGGCACTGCCGGCTGTCCACGGCGGAGGCGTCGCGGCTGGTGCGCAACGGCCGGGCCCTGGAGCACCTGCCGGCGCTGGCCGAGGCGCACGCGGCAGGTCTGGTGTCCGCCGAGCAGGTCGCCGTCGCCGCCCGCGCGGTCACCCCCGAGCGGCTGGCCGCGGCGCTCGAGCAGGGCGTGGACCTGGCCGTCATCGACGTGGTCCTCACCGGGGTGGCGGTCGAGCGTCCGCACGCCGACCTGGTGAAGGTGGTGCAGCACTACTGCACCGACCTGGATCCCGACGGGCCCGAGCCGGACCCGACCGAGGGGCGGTCGCTGACGTTGTCCCGGCACGCCGACGGCTCGCTGAGCATCCGCGGCCACCTGGACGCGGTCGGCGGGGAGCGGCTGCAGACCGCACTCGAGGCGCACGTGCAGGCCGACCGCCCCGCCGGCGACGACCGCTGCCGCGCCCAGCGGCTCGGGGATGCCCTGGTGCAGGTCGCCGACAACGTGCTGGCGGCCGGGTCGCTGCCGATCCTGCGCGGGCACAAGCCGCAGATCGCCGTCCGGGTCGACCTGGACGACCTGGTCGACCCGCACGGGAGCCCGAACGCCGGGCGGATGGGCTCCGGCGCCACCATCTCCGCCGCCCGCGCCCGCTGGCTGGCCTGCGACGGCGCCGTCTCCCGGGTCGTGTTCGGCCCCGCCGGGGTACCGCTGGACCTGGGCCGGGAACGGCGGCTGGCCGACCGCCACCTGCGCCGGGCCGTCGAACTCCGCGACGGCGGGTGCGTGTTCACCGGCTGCCGGGCCCCGACCTGGTGGGCGGACGTGCACCACCTGGTGCACTGGATCGACGGCGGCGACACCAGCCTCGACAACTCCGCGCTGCTGTGCGAACGCCACCACACGAAGGTCCACCACGGCTTCCGCGTCGAACGGCAACCGGACGGCCGATGGCGCACCTGGCGCTCCGACGGCACCGAGATCACCACCCCGGCACCGCTGCGGCCGCCACCGCTGGCGCCCGCCGCCTGACCTCCGCGCCCGGACACGGCCGCCCGCTGAGAGCGGACGGCCGTGCCGGGCTGCGCGCCGTCAGGGCACCGAGGTCACCTGCTCGCCGATCTGCAGCACCTGCTCGCGGGTCAGCGCCTGCGGGGCGAGCAGGCGGAAGAACCGGCCGTCCGGGAGCTGCCCGATCAGCGTCCAGAACGGCGGCTGGCCCACGTCGCCGGTCAGCAGCGCCAGCCGGCCGTCGCGGCCCTGCACGGTCACCGGCTCCGTCGGGGCGGCCGTCGGCATCCGCTCGAGGAGCTCGTCGATCGTCCCGGTGTACTGCGCGCCCACCGTGCTGAGCCGCAGCGCCAGGACGGGGTCGGCGTCGCTCACCAGGTCGAGGCTGCGGCTCTCCTCGTAGCCGCCCACCGACCAGCCGGCCGGCGCCAGCCCGAACTGCAGCCCGACCGGCTGCGGGCGGTCGACGATCGACTCCCCCATCGCCGCCAGGGCCTCGACCTCCGCCCGGGCACCCTCCCCCGCGAGCCAGACCCACTGCCCGTCCGGCCGCTCCCACAGCAGGCTGACCGTGCCGTCCTCCTGCCAGACGGAGGCCTCGGCGCCGTCGACGGTCGCCGTCCCGGTCGGGTCCCCCTCGGGCCAGAAGCCGTAGTCCTCGGAGGAGCGGGGGTCCTCGGGACAGAGCGTGAGCACCACCTGGCCGGCACCGGAGGGCCCGGGTGCGCCGGTCTCCGGGTCGACGGGCAGATAGGCCGCCACGTACCAGGGCGGTGTCTCGCCGTACTGCGGCATGCCGCCGCGTCGGCTGTACAGCGGCGTCAGGCCCTCCGGCGGCGCCTCGACGGACACGGGGAAGGTCACCGCCTCGGCCGCCACCAGCGCCAGCGTGCCGGGAGCGGCCGGCGGGCTCGATGACGGCACGGACGGCGCCCCCGGGTCCTGCGGCGAGCCGACGACGACGGCCGTCGTCCAGGCGGCGGCGACGGCGACCAGCGCGGTGCCGACGCGCAGCGACACCCGCCGCCCGGGCAGCCGAGGCCGCCACCGGCGGGTCCCCGCGGCCTCGATCTCCTCCAGCAGGGCTGCGCGGGCGGCCGCGCGCGCGGCGGGCGTCAGGGCCGGCGCCTCGGGACCGGCCTCGCGGAGCAGGGTGAGCTCGTTCACCGGGTCTCCTCCCACAGCAGGTCGGACAGCGTGGGCGCCTCGAGCGTGGCCCGGGTCTGGCGGCGGGCGCGGTGCAGGCGGGAGCGGACGGTGCCCACCGGGACGTCGAGCACCGCGGCGACCTCCTCGTAGGACAGGTCGCCCCAGGCGACGAGCAGCAGGACGTCGCGGTCGGGGGCCTTGAGGCCGGCGAGCGCCGCGGCCAGCGGGCCGCGCAGCGCCTGCGCGTCGAGCCGGTCGTGCGGGTCGTCGTCGGGGCGGGCGTCCGGCTCGGCCGCCGCCCGGGCCAGCGCCCGGTAGCGGCGCCGCTCGGCCCGCGCGGCGCCGTGCACCAGGTTGGTGGCGATGCCGATCAGCCAGGGCCGCACGTCCAGGCGCTCCGGCCGGTAGTCGGCCCGGCGGCGGAAGGCGACGAGGAACGTCTCGCTGAGCAGGTCGTCGGCCAGCTCACCGACGCGCCGGCCCAGGTAGCGGTGCACCGCGGCGGCGTGCCGGTCGAACAGCGTCGCGAACAGCTCCGGTTCGGCGAGCGACCCGGCGAGCACCTCGGCGTCGGTCGGCAGCGACGACGGCAGCGCGCGCAGCGGGACGGCGTCCGGCGGTGGGCCGGCCGACCGGTGCACGGCGAGGACGGTGACGACCGGTGGCGAGCCGGACGCAGGCGGTGAGACGGTCACACCCCTCCATGTCCGGTGCGCCGGATCGGGTTCACGCGCGGCCGGCGAGGTCCCGTTCGTAGTACAGAGAGCACCCGGCGTCCGGGGAGTCCACGTAGGCGCCGAACGCGGGGATGGGACGGTAGCCCGCCCCTTCGTACAGCGCTATCGCCTCGGGCTGGCGCGGGCCGGTCTCCAGGCGCAGCGTCGTCCAGCCGCGCTCGCGGGCCGCGGCCTCCAGCCCGGCCAGCACCAGCTTGGACACGCCCCGCCCGCGGGCCTCCGGCGCCACGTACATGCGCTTGACCTCGGCCACGTCGTCGCCCAGGACGCGCAGCGCGCCGCAGCCGACCGCCGTCCCGTCGGGGTCCCGCGCGACCAGGACGACGCTGACGTCCGCGGCCGACGGCGGCGTCCCCGGCTCGCTGTCGCCGTCGTAGCGGGCCCGCAGCTCGGCCTGCTGCGCGGTGGTCAGCCGCCGCACCTCGTCGTCGTCCCAGGCGGCGGGCCCGAGCACGACCGTCACCGGCTGATCCCGTGCAGCAGCAGCGCGGCGAGCTCTCGGTAGGCGGCGGCGTCGTCCAGGCCGGTGGCGCGCGCGGTGTCGCCGCGGCCGATGCGCGACATGAGCGTGGTGACGGTGTCGGCCACCAGCGCCGGGTGCACCTCGCGGAACCGGCCGGCCGCGACGCCGTCGGCGATCATCGCGGTCACCCGCTCGGCGGCGACGGCGGTGTTGTGCTCGTACACCGCACGTCCCGGCGGGAACGCCTCCAGGTCGCGGTAGAACGCCCGCGACGCCGGGGTCAGCTCCCCCGCCACGGCCTCCAGGTAGGCGGTGACCCGCCGCGCCGGGTCGGCCTCCCCGGCGGTCCGCGCCTCGACGGCGGCCGTCGCCCGGCGGAAGAAGTGCCGCACCACCCGGACGGCGAGCTGCTCCTTGCTGTCGGCGAGCGCGTACAGCGTCGTCTTGGAGCAGTGCAGCCGGACGGCGAGGTCCTCGAGGGTGAACCCGGCGAAGCCCTCGGCGAGGAACACCTCGGTGAGCTGGTCGAGCAGCTGCGCCTGGCGCGCGGTCAGCCGCCGCTCGCCGGTCTCGGTCGTCGTCACGGCACCTCCGGCTGGACAGCATGGCCCCTGGACGTTCCACAGTACTGACGTATCGTCTTGAGTACTGCTGCTGATCCGCGACGAGGGGGACCCCGTGGCCGTCGACCGTGAGCTGCCCACCCAGGAGGCCGCCGACCTCATCGCGCTCACCCGCGAGATCGCCGACGCCGAGCTGGCGCCGAGAGCGGCCGCGCACGAGCGCGAGGAGCGCTTCCCGCGGGAGGTGTTCGCCCTGCTCGGCGAGGCCGGCCTGCTCGGCCTGCCCTTCGGGGAGGACGTCGGCGGCGGCGGGCAGCCCTACGCCGTCTACCTGCAGGTGGTCGAGGAGCTGGCCATGCGGTGGGCCAGCGTCGCACTGGGGGTGAGCGTGCACACCCTCGCCTGCGGCCCGGTCGACCGGTTCGGCACCCCGGCCCAGCGCGAGGAGTGGCTGCCGGAGATGGTCGGCGGCCGGCTGCTCGGCGCCTACTGCCTGTCCGAGGCACACGCCGGCTCCGACCCCGCGGCCATGCGCGCCGCCGCCAAGACCACGGACGACGGCTGGGTGGCCACCGGCGAGAAGGCCTGGGTCACCCACGGCGGGCAGGCGGATTTCTACACGACCTTCCTGCGCACCCCCGACGACGGCGACCGCGCCATCTCCTGCTTCCACCTCACCCCCGACCTGCCTGGCCTGTCCGCCGCGCCGCCCGAGCAGAAGATGGGCCTCACGGGCTCCACCACGGCGGCCATCCGGCTCGACGACGTCGCGGTGCCCGGCGACCGGATGGTCGGCGAGCCCGGCCGCGGCCTGGCCATCGCCCTGGGCGCGCTGGACTCCGGGCGCCTCGGCGTCAGCGCGGTCGCCGTCGGGCTGGCGCAGTCCGCCCTCGACGTCGCCGTCGCCTACGCGCTGGAGCGGGAGGCCTTCGGCCGGCGCATCGTCGACCACCAGGGCGTGGCGTTCCTGCTGGCCGACATGGCCGCCGCCGTCGAGTCCGCCCGCGCCACCTACCTGGTCGCCGCCCGCCGCAAGGACGCCGGGCAGCCCTACTCCCGGCAGGCCAGCATCGCCAAGCTGGTGGCCACCGACGCCGCCATGAAGGTCACCACCGACGCCGTCCAGGTGCTCGGCGGGGCCGGCTACACCCGCGACCACCCCGCCGAGCGGTACATGCGCGAGGCGAAGGTCATGCAGATCTTCGAGGGCACCAACCAGATCCAGCGGATGGTGATCGGCAAGCACCTCGCGGCGGAGGCCGTGCCGGCGAACGGCTGACCGTGCAGGACGCACGGCCGACTCGTGACGTCTGTCAATGGTGACGGGCTCCCCGCGGGGAAAGACTCGGAGCACCCCCGACGAGGAGCCCCGAGATGCCCGAGCCGCACCTGCTCGCCGGCGACGCCGACCGCGCCGCCGTCGTCACCCGCCTCGACGAGTCGCTGGCCGACGGCCGGCTGACCCTGGCCGAGTACGAGGACCGGTCGGCCCGCGCGCACGCCGCCCGGACCTACGGCGAACTGGCCGAGCTCACCACGGACCTGCCCCGCCCGGCCCGCCCGGCGCCCCGCCCGGTCGCCGCGGTCGCGTACGGCGGCGCCTGGCACGGCGGTCCCTGGCACGGCGCGTGGGGACACGACCTGCGCGCGGCCTGGACGAGCTGGCTGGTGACCGGCGTGATCGTCATCGGCATCTGGCTGGTGTCGGTGCTCGGCAGCGGCGACCTGGTCTACCCGTGGCCGGTGTGGGTCGTCGGCCCGTGGGGCGTCGTCCTGCTCGCCCGCACCCTCGGCGAGCGGCGCTCCGGACGGCCGCCGGCCGCCTGAACCGGTGCGGGTCCGTCCGCCACCGGCCGGGTAGCCCCCCGGGGACCGCAGCCGAGAGCCCCGGAGGACCACCGTGCACACGCTCACCGAGCGCTTCACCGACGCCCTGCACCACCTCGACGCCGAGCGTGACCCGCAGCCGCTGGTCGACCTCACCGGCGACGACGCCGAGCTCGTGAAGCTCAACCAGGACCACGAGGCGCACGGCCGCGACGGCGCCCGCCGGTTCTGGGAGGACTACCGCAACGTCTTCGGCGACCTGGAGACGACGTTCACCTCGAGCACCGTCGGGGAGAACACCGCCGCGCTGGAGTGGGAGTCGCGCGGCACGCTGCGCAACGGGAAGCCGTTCACCTACCGCGGCGTCACCGTGATCGAGGGGGACGGGTCCGACGACGGCCTGCTCACCGGCGTCCGCACCTACTACGACTCCGCCGCCTTCCTGCAGGAGACCGCCGGCACCGCCTGAGCACCGCCTGAGCACCGCCGGAGCGCCGCTCACCCTCGCCGACCGTGCGCGCCGAGCAGTCGGCGAGGGTCGCGGGCGACGCGTCGGGAGCGCCCCGGGAACGCGAACGGCCCCCGGGGGATCCCCCGGGGGCCGTTCGACCGTGTGGGCAAGGGGGGAGTTGAACCCCCACGTCCTTACGGACACACGGACCTGAACCGTGCGCGTCTGCCATTCCGCCACTTGCCCTGGCGAGGACAGACAGTAGCAGCCCACCGGCGGGACCCGGCGGAGGGGTTCCGCCCCCGGGCCCGGCGCCGCCGGCCGGACCCGGGGGTGTCACGCGTTCCTGGCCGGTCGGGACGCAACCACCCGGCTACGATCAGTCGAGGATCACCTGTACGGGCGAGCGTGGAGGAGCGACTGTGGGCGTGCTGCAGCGCTTCGAGCGACGGCTCGAGGGCATGGTCGGCTTCGCCTTCGCCCGGATCTTCAAGGGCAAGGTCCACCCCGCCGAGATCGCCAAGGCCCTGCAGCGGGAGGCCGACGAGCAGAAGTCGGTCCTGGGCGAGGGCCGGGTGCTCGCGCCCAACGTCTACGACGTCCGCCTGGGCCCCACCGACTACGACAACCTCGCCGAGTGGTCCGGTCAGCTGGCCTCCGAGCTCGCCGACATGGTCTCCGAGCACATCGACGACGAGGGCTGGCAGGTCTTCGGCGAGGTCCAGGTGCGCCTCGAGCGCGACGACGCCCTGCCGACCGGCGTGTTCGAGGTCAGCTCGCACGTCGCCGACCCCGCCCGCCCGGGCCTGCGCGCCGACTCCGCCGCCGTCCCGCCGGCGCCGCCGCTGAACGGCTCCGGCGCGGTCCCCCCGCTGCCGCCGCTGCACGGCCGCGTCGCCACCGACACCGGGCGGCAGCACCCCTCGGTGGTCGGCCGCGCGGGCTCCCGCCCCGGCGTCACGCACGTGCTCGTCGTCGACGGGCCCGGCACCCGGCACGAGCTCAGCACCGGCCGCAACGTCGTCGGCCGCGGCACCGACGCCGACATCCGGCTGCCCGACACCGGCGTCAGCCGCAAGCACGCCGACGTCGTCCTGGAGAACGGGACCGCCGTCGTCGAGGACCTCGGGTCGACCAACGGCACGCTGGTCAACGGCCGCCGGGTGAGCCGGCAGGCGCTGTCCGACGGCGACGTCATCCGCATCGGCCACTCGGTGCTGGTCTACCGGCAGGACGGCGCGTGAACGGGAGTCGGCCGTGACCGCCGAGATCGTGCTGCAGGTCTTCCGCTTCGGGTTCCTGCTGCTGCTCTGGCTGTTCATCTTCGCCGCGTTCCGCGTGGTCCGCGCCGACCTGTTCGGCGGCCGGACGGGGCGGGTCGCCTCGGTCCCGCCCCGGGCCGCGGCGACCCCCGCCCGCAAGCGCGGACGCGGCCCCAGGACACTCGTGGTGACCGCCGGTCCGCTGACCGGGACGAAGATCACCCTCGGGGAGCAGCCCATCCTCATCGGCCGTGCCGACGACTCGACGCTCGTCCTCACCGACGACTTCGCCAGCTCGCGGCACGCCCGGCTGACCAACCGCAGCGGGCAGTGGTACGTCGAGGACCTCGGGTCGACCAACGGCACCTACCTCGACCAGCAGCGGGTGCAGGGGCCGCTGCTGGTGGCTCCCGGTCAGCCGATCCGCATCGGCCAGACCGCCCTGGAGCTGCGCTGATGGGCATCCTCCGCACGAGCATGCTGACGACCACGGGGAGCGGCAGACCAGACGTGAGCAGGTCCCGATGAGCCTCGCGCTGCGCTACGCCGCCCGCTCCGACCGCGGTCTGGTCCGCGGCAACAACCAGGACTCGGTCTACGCCGGGCCCCGGCTGCTGGCCGTGGCCGACGGCATGGGCGGGCACGCCGCGGGCGACGTCGCCAGCAAGGTCGTGATCGCCGCGCTCGAGCACCTCGACGACGACGCGCCCAGCGGCGACATGCTGCAGGCGCTGCGTGAGGCGGTCTTCGACGGCAGCGAGCACCTGCGCGAGGTCATCCGCGAGTCGCCGCAGCTGGAGGGCATGGGCACCACGCTCACCGCCGTCCTGTTCGCCGGCGGCCGGCTGGCGCTGTGCCACGTCGGCGACTCCCGCGCCTACCTGCTGCGCGACGGCGTCCTCACCCAGATCACGCACGACGACACGTTCGTGCAGACCCTCATCGACGACGGGCGGATCACGCCCGAGGAGGCCAACCACCACCCGCAGCGCTCGCTGCTGCTGCGGGCGCTCAACGGCCAGGACGTCGACCCCGACCTGTCGATGCGCGAGGCCCGCGCCGGCGACCGCTACCTGCTGTGCTCCGACGGCCTGTCCGGCGTGGTCAGCGAGGAGACGCTGGCCGAGGCGCTCAAGGACCCCGACCCGCAGTCGACCGCCGACCGGCTCGTCGAGCTGGCGCTGCGCAGCGGCGGCCCGGACAACATCACCGTGATCGTCGCCGACGTCGTCGAGGACTCCGGCACGGGGACCTCCATGGAGCCGGTGGTCGACGGCGCGGCCGGGAACAACCGCGGTCAGCGCGAGGTCGACCCCCGCTCGGCGGCCGGCCGGGCGGCGCTCGCCGACCCGCCGCCCCCGCCGCCCCCACCACCGACGAACAGCTCCACGGCCGCCGCTCCCCCCGACCGCCGCCGCCCTCGGCGGCGGCTGTTCGTCGCTGTGGGGGTGGTTCTGGTCCTGGTGGCCGGCGCGATCGCCACCTGGCTGTGGGTGCTCACCCACTGGTTCGTGGGCGTCGCGGCCGCCGACGGCGGCGACCGGGTCGCGGTCTACCGCGGCTTCGACACCGCCCTGCTCGGCCTGGACCTCTACCGGGTCGACGACGTCACCGACATCGCGCTCGACGACCTGTCCTCCTACGACCAGAACAGCGTCCGGCAGGGCATCGAGGCCAGCGACGCCGACGACGCGCAGCGCATCGTGGGCGACCTGCACGACGCGACCCTGCCGCCGTGCGACCCCGAACCCGCCACCCCCTCGGACGACGCTCCCCCGTCGGCCGAGGCCTCGCTGTCGCCGCTTCCCGACGGCGCGCTGCCCTCCCCGGACGCCGGGGCCCTGCCCTCCGGGGCGGCGACGGGCAGCAGCACCGAGGCCGCGCCGACGTCGGGCTCCCCGTCGTCGTCGCCCGAGCCGGGGGTGGACTGCCGGGAGGCGGAGTGATGGGCGGCCCCTCGACCGACCCGCGCGCCCCCGCGCCGGGCACGGTCCCGCCCCGGCGGCGCAACACCGAGCTCGCGCTGCTCGGGTTCGCCGTCCTCATCACCCTCGCGGCGCAGTGCATCGTCGACGTCACGGTCACCGGCTCGCTGCGCGCGGACCTGCTGACCTTCGGCGGCTGGTTCACCGCCCTCTGGCTGGTCGTGCACCTCGTCGTCCGCCGGTTCGCGCCCTACGCCGACCCGCTGCTGCTGCCCGCGGTGGCGGTGCTGACCGGGCTCGGGCTGACGATGATCCACCGGCTCGACCTCGCCGGGCTGCAGGACGGCGAGGCCACCCGCGAGGACGCCCCGGTCCAGCTGCTGTGGGCGACCCTGGGCGTGGCCCTGTTCGTCGCCGTCGTCGTCGTGCTGCGCGACCACCGGCTGCTGTCCCGGTTCGCCTACACCCTGGGCCTGGTCGGCCTGGTGCTGCTCGCGCTGCCCGCCGTGCTGCCGGCGTCGGTCTCCGAGGTCTACGGCGCCAAGATCTGGATCCGGGTCGCGGGCTTCAGCATCCAGCCCGGCGAGTTCGCCAAGATCTGCCTGATCGTCTTCTTCGCCGCCTACCTGGTCGACAAGCGGGACGTGCTGGCGCTGGCCAGCCGCCGGGTGATGGGCCTGGAGCTGCCGCGCGGCCGCGACCTCGGCCCCGTCCTCGTCGTCTGGGTCGTGTCGATCCTCGTGCTCGTCTTCGAGCGGGACCTGGGCAGCTCGCTGCTGCTGTTCGGCATCTTCGTGGTGATGCTCTACGTCGCCACCGAGCGGGCGAGCTGGCTGCTCATCGGCCTGGGCCTGTTCGCCGGCGGCGCGTTCCTCGCCTACCAGCTCTTCGGCCACGTGCGCGTGCGCGTGGACACCTGGCTGGACCCCTTCGCCTACCGCGACGAGGGCGGCTACCAGCTGGTCCAGTCGCTGTTCGGGCTGGGCACCGGCGGGCTGTTCGGCGCCGGGCTCGGCGGCGGCCGCCCCGACCAGGTGCCGGTGGCCAAGAGCGACTTCATCGCCTCGGCGATCGGCGAGGAGCTGGGCCTGTTCGGCCTGGTCGCCGTCATCGTCATCTACCTGGTGCTCGTCGAGCGCGGCCTGCGCACCTCGCTGATCGTGCGCGACGCCTTCGGCAAGCTCCTGGCCGGCGGCCTGGCCTTCGCCGTCGCCTGGCAGCTGTTCGTCGTCCTCGGCGGGGTCACCGGCCTGCTGCCGCTGACCGGCCTGACGACGCCGTTCGTCGCCTACGGCGGGTCCTCGCTGGTGGCCAACTTCGGGCTGGTCGCGATCCTGGTGCGGATCAGCGACGCCGCCCGCCGGCCGGCCACCCCGCCCGCTCCCCCCAAGGCCGCCTTCGGCGACGCCCCGACCGAGGTGGTGTCCACGTGAACGCGCCGCTGCGCCGGGTGGCGATCAGCGTGCTGGTGCTGTTCACGCTGCTCATCGTCAACGTCAACTACATCCAGGTCGTGCGCTCCGACGAGCTGCGCGAGGACCCGGGCAACACCCGCGTGCTCACCGAGGAGTACTCGCGCGAGCGCGGCTCGATCGTCGTCGACGGCACCGAGGTGGCCCTGTCGGTCCCCACCCAGGACACGCTCGAGTACCTGCGGCAGTACCCCCAGGGGCCCACCTACGCCGCGGTCACCGGCTACTACTCGCTGCTCTACAACAGCTGGCAGATGGAGCGCGCGGCCAACGACGTGCTCACCGGCTCCGACGCCCGGCTGTTCACCCGCCGGCTGGCCGACCTGTTCACCGGCCGCGACCCGGCCGGCGGCGACGTCGTCCTCACCCTGGACGCCGCCGTCCAGGAGGCCGCGATGGCCGGGCTCGACGGCGTGACCGGCGCGGTCGTCGCGCTGGACCCGTCCACCGGCGCGGTGCTCGGCATGGCCAGCACGCCCAGCTACGACCCCGGGCAGCTGTCCAGCCACGACCCCGACGCCATCCGCGCCTACGCCGACCAGCTGGACGCGATGGAGACCGACCCGCGGCTGAACCGGGCGACCCAGGACAACTACCCGCCCGGCTCGATCTTCAAGGTGATCGTCTCGGCCGCCGCGCTGGCGACCGGCGAGTACACCCCGGACACCGTCGTCCCCGCCCCCGACCTGCTCACCCTGCCGGACACGTCGACGACGCTGGAGAACTTCAACGGGTCCTCCTGCAGCAGCAGCCAGGAGCAGTCCCTGATCGACGCGCTGACCATCTCCTGCAACACCGCCTTCGCCCAGCTGGGGATCGACCTCGGCGAGGACCGGGTGCGGGAGATGGCCGAGGCGTTCGGGATGACCGGGGACGGCATGGAGATCCCGCTGGAGGTCGCCGGCAGCGCCGTCGGCGACATCGAGAGCGAAGCGGCGCTGGGCCAGAGCTCGATCGGCCAGCGCGACGTCCGCACGACCCCGCTGCAGGCGGCGATGATCGCCGCGGCCGTGGCCAACGACGGGACCCTGATGACCCCCTACCTGGTCGACCAGGTGCGCGCCCCCGACCTCACCGTCATCGACCGGTCCGACCCGGAGGAGTTCTCCCAGCCGGTCACGCCCGAGGTCGCCGACCAGCTCACCGAGATGATGGTCAGCGTCGTGGAGAACGGCAGCGGCCGGCGCGCGCAGGTGCCCGGCGTCGAGGTCGCCGGCAAGACCGGGACGGCGCAGAACGCCGGGCCCGACCACAACTGGTTCATCGGGTTCGCGCCGGCCGACGACCCGCAGATCGCCGTCGCGGTGTTCGTGGCGAACGGCGGGGGTACCGGCGGCGACGTCTCCGCCCCGATCGCGCGCGACGTGATCGAGGCCTACCTCGAGGGTCAGGGGGGCTGATGGCCCTGTCCACCGGCACCATCCTGGCCGGCCGCTACGAGATCACCGAGCCGATCGCCACGGGCGGCATGGGCGAGGTCTGGCGGGCGCGCGACCGCGTCCTGGACCGCGTCGTCGCCGCCAAGGTGCTGCGCAGCGAGTACATGGGCGACCCGAGCTTCGTCGCCCGTTTCCGCAACGAGGCGCGGCACACCGCGGCCCTGTCGCACCCCAACATCGCCTCGGTCTACGACTACGGCGAGACCAGCGCCGACGGCGGCAACGGCCAGCTGGCGTTCCTCGTCATGGAGCTGGTCGAGGGCAAGCCGCTGGTGACGATCCTCCACGAGGAGGGGCGGCTGCCGGTCGACTGGACGCTGCACGTCCTCGGCCAGGCCGCCGACGGCCTGTCGGCCGCGCACGCCGCCGGGGTGGTGCACCGCGACATCAAGCCGGGCAACCTCATCGTCCGGCCCGACGGCGTGGTGAAGCTGACCGACTTCGGCATCGCCCGCGCCCGCGACACCACGCCGCTGACCCGCACCGGCATGGTGGTCGGCACCGCGCAGTACCTGTCGCCGGAGCAGGCGCAGGGCATGGACGTCACCGCCGCCTCCGACGTCTACTCCCTCGGCGTCGTCGGCTACGAGTGCCTCACCGGCGTGCGGCCCTTCGACGGCACCTCGCAGGTGGCCATCGCGCTGGCGCACATCAACCGCCCGCCGCCGCCCCTGCCCGGCGACATCCCCCCGGCGGTGCGGCTGCTCGTCGAGCGCGCACTGGCCAAGGACCCGGCCGACCGGTTCACCGACGGCGCCGCCTTCGCCGCGGCGATCCGCTCGGTCGCCTCCGGCGGCGGCCTGGCGCCCGTGACGTCGCCCACCGGGACGACGGCCGCCGCGCAGACGGAGGTGATCCCCGAGGTCGACGGCGAGGGCACCCGCGTCCTCGGCGGCCCGCTCACCGGGGCGGCGGCGGGCGCCGCGCTCGGCGCCGCGGCCGCCGGCCCGCGCACCGGGGGCCGGCACGCCGCCGGTGCGCGCACCATGCCCCCGCTGCAGGGCCCGCCGGTCGACGGCGACGCGCAGCGGTGGGACGACGATGCCGCACCGCGCCGCGGCAGCCGCCGGTGGGTGTGGGCGCTGGTCTCCCTGCTGGTGGTCGCCGGGCTGGTCACCGGCGCCTGGCTGCTGCTCGGCGGCGGCGACGACCGCGACGGCACCACCGCCGGCCCCTCGGCGAGCACGTCCTCGGCCAGCGGCTCGGCCAGCGCGACCCAGCAGCTGGTCAACATCCCCGCCGCGTCGCAGTACATCGGCGAGGACGCCGACGACGTGCAGGCCGAGCTGGAGGAGGCCGGCCTCGAGGTGACCCAGGCCGACGCCGGCGCCGACCAGCTGGCGGCCGCGGGCGTCGAGCTCAGCGCCGGCGACGTCGCCGCCGTCGACCCCAACGGCATCCCGGTCCCCCGCGGCTCCTCCGTCACCCTGTACGTGGCCCGGGAGGACTACGCCCCGGAGCAGGAGTCCGAGAACACCGGCGACGACTCCGGCGGCCAGGACGACGGCGGCTCCGGCGACGAGGACACCGGCGGCCAGGACACCCCGGCACCGACCACCACCACACAGCCCACCCCGGACACCACGACGCCCGCCCCGTCCACGACCAGCCCGTCGACCCCGAGCGAGACGACGGGCGGCCCGCCGGCCAACCAGTCCGGCTCCCCCGCACCGGAGCCGCCGACGCCGTCGACGGAGACCCAGCCGCCCGTCGGCGAGGGCACCGGCTCGGGGACCGCAGGAAACCCGGACGGCGGTTCCTCGCCGGTCGCCGCGGATCTGGCCGCGCAGGAACCGCCGGCGTGACGGAGCTCCCTCGCGCCGCCCGGGACCGGGCGGCATCGCCCGTTAGGGTGACCGCCGGGACCGGGCGCGCTCCCGGCGTCCCCTGCTGCCCGGGGACGCCCGCGACCCACCAGAGCACCGCCCGAGAGGACCACGCATGACCACCCCCCAGGTGCTCGGCGAGCGCTACGAGATCGGCGGGGTGCTCGGCCGCGGCGGGATGGCGGAGGTGCACCGCGGGCGCGACCTGCGGCTGGGCCGCGAGGTGGCGGTCAAGGTGCTGCGCAGCGACCTGGCCCGCGACCCCTCGTTCCAGGTGCGCTTCCGGCGGGAGGCGCAGGCGGCGGCCTCGCTGAACCACCCCTCGATCGTCGCGGTGTACGACACCGGCGAGGACCGGACGACCAGCGGCGCGACGCCGTACATCGTCATGGAGTACGTCGAGGGCGAGACGCTGCGCGACGTGCTGCGCCGCGAGGGCGTGCTGCAGCCGGAGCGGGCGATGAGCCTGGCCGCCGACATCTGCGCCGCCCTGGACTTCAGCCACCGCAACGGCATCGTGCACCGCGACGTGAAGCCCGGGAACGTGATGATCACGCCCCAGGGCACCGTCAAGGTGATGGACTTCGGCATCGCCCGCGCGGTGTCCGACTCCGCCGCCACGATGACCTCGACCGCCGCGGTCATCGGCACCGCGCAGTACCTCTCCCCCGAGCAGGCCCGCGGCGAGGCCGTGGACGCCCGCTCCGACGTCTACTCCCTGGGCTGCCTGCTCTACGAGCTGGTCTGCGGCGCACCGCCGTTCACCGGCGACTCGCCGGTCTCGGTGGCCTACCAGCACGTGCGCGAGGACCCGCGGCTGCCGTCCTCGATCAACCCGGCCGTGCCGCCGGAGCTCGACGCCATCCTCATGAAGGCGATGAGCAAGAACCCGGCGAACCGGTACCAGTCGGCCGCCGAGATGCGCAACGACCTGCTCCGGGCCCTGGCCGGGCAGCGGGTCGAGGCCACGCCGGTCATGGGCGACGAGGAGAAGACCACCATCCTCGGCGCCGCGCCCGCCTACGGCGACGCCGGCTGGGACGACGAGGACGCGGTCGCCCGCCGCCGCAGGCGCAACCGGGTGGTCGCGCTCGTCGTCGGTGCGCTGGTGCTCATCGGCGCCGTCGTCGGGGTCGCGCTGCTGGTCAACAGCGGCGACGAGGAGCAGCCGCCGGCCGCCACGCAGGTGACCGTGCCGGCGGGACTGGTCGGGCAGCAGGAGGCGGACGCCCGGGCGGCCATCGAGGCGGCCGGCCTGACCGTCGCCGCCGCGGTGACCCAGCAGCAGGTCCAGGACGAGACCCAGGTGGGCACGGTGCTCGACACCGATCCCGACAGCGGCGCGCAGGTCGAGGAGGGCAGCGAGGTCGCTCTGACCGTCGGCGTCGCCCCGGACACGGTGACCGTGCCGCAGGTGGTCGACCTCGACGAGGACCGGGCCCGCACGGCTCTGGAGAACGCTGGCTTCGAGGGCAACGTGAACTCCGACCAGGTCGACTCCCTCGCCGAGGAGGGCACCGTCGTCGCGGTCGACCCGGAGGAGGGCACCGCGGTCGCCCCGGACACCACCGTGACGCTGTCGGTCTCCGACGGCACCGACGAGGTCCCGGACGTGGCCGGCCGGCCCCAGGACGCCGCCCAGGAGGCGCTGCGGACCGCGGGCTTCACCAACCTGACCGTGACCGAGGTCGACTCCGACCAGCCCGCGGGCACCGTCGTCGGGACCGACCCGGCCGCCGGCCAGCAGGCGTCCGCCGGCCAGCCGATCACCCTCCAGGTGTCCGGCGGCGCGTCGGAGATCACCGTGCCGAACGCGATCGTGGGCCAGCGCCCCGATCAGGCCCGGCAGACGCTGGCCGCCGCCGGCTTCACCGGGACCGTCGAGACCCAGGACACCGAGGCCGAGCCCGGCCAGACCGACGGCACCGTGGTGGGGAGCAACCCGCAGCCCGGCCAGACGGTGGCGCCGGACGGCACCATCACCCTGCTGGTCGCGCGGGCAACGCCCACCCCCACGACCGGGTCCTCCACACCGCCCAGCTCACCCAGCCTGGGACCGGGCATCGTCATCGGCGGCTGAGTCAGCCCCCCACCACGGGAGAAGGGCCCCTCCCGAGCGGGAGGGGCCCTTCTGCCGTGGTGGGGGCTAGACCGCGGCGGCGGACAGGCGGCGGGCGCCCGCAGCGGCGGCCTCGACGACGGCCGGGTCGGGCGCCAGGCCGCAGGCGGCCAGCCACGTGGCCAGCATCCGGTGGCCGCCCTCGGTGAGCACCGACTCCGGGTGGAACTGCACGCCCTCCACGGGCAGCTCCCGGTGCCTCAGCGCCATGACGATGCCCGACGCCGTCGTGCCGGTCACCTCGAGCTCGTCGGGCACGGTGGCCCGGTCCACGGCCAGCGAGTGGTAGCGCGTGGCGGTGAAGGGCGAGGGCAGCCCGGCCAGCACGCCGACGCCGTCGTGCACGACCTCGCTGGTCTTGCCGTGCAGCAGCTCCGGCGCGCGGACGACCTCGGCGCCGAAGGCCTCGGCGATCGCCTGGTGGCCCAGGCAGACGCCCAGCACCGGCGTCCCGGCCTCGGCGGCGGCCCGCACCATGGGGACCGTCACGCCGGCGTCGGCGGGCGTGCCCGGGCCGGGGGACAGCAGCACGCCGGCGACGTCGAGGTCGGGCAGCTCGTCGACGGTGACGGCGTCGTTGCGCCGGACGACGCACTGCACACCGAGCTGGCCCAGGTACTGGACCAGGTTGTAGACGAAGCTGTCGAAGTTGTCGACGACGAGGACGGGCCTGCTCACGCTCCCTGTGTACAGCAGCGCCCGGTCAGCCGTCAGCGGCTGTGGCGTGTGCCATGTCCAGGGAGCCGGTGTACGCCGGCACCGTGACCTCCGGCCGGTCGCGCACGGCGAAGGTCAGCCCGAAGTCCTCGACCGCCTGCTCGAACACCGCCACCTGCGGGGAGGCGGCCAGCTGCGCGCGGATGGCGGCGGGGTCGCCGATCGCCGTGACGACGAACGGTGGCGAGTACGTGCGCCCCTGCAGCAGCAGCACGTTGCCGACGCAGCGGACGGCACTGGTGGCGATCAGCCGCTGGTCCATGATCGCCACACCGTCGGCGCCGGCCGCCCAGACCGCGTTGACGACCGCCTGCACGTCGGACTGGTGGATGACGACGTCGTCGGGCCGGGCGCCCGTCGGCAGGCTGCCGTCGGGCCGGCGCGGGGCGTCGTCGAGGGTGATCTCCACACCGCGGCCGCGGAGGGCGACCAGACCCGCTGACAGGGCGCCGGCGTCGCCGGCCGCCTGGGCGGAGGCGACGGCGCCGTCGCGGGAGGCCGCCTGGTCGGTGAGCGCCTCGGTCTGGCGCTGCAGCGCGGCCAGCTGCTCCTGCTGGCCGGCGATGACCTCGTTGCGCTGGGCGATGAGCTCGGACAGCTCGGTGACGTCACCGGCGCGCAGGTCCGAGCCCTCCGCGGTCTGGCTGGAGGTGGCGAACAGCAGCCCCGCCGCGAGCGCCACCACGGGCACCAGGGCGCCCCAGGCCGACCGGCGGCGGGACGGGCCCACCGGCGGCTCGGAGGCGGTCACGGGGGCTCCTGGGGGGACGGGAGGGGGAGGCACGCCGTCGGGCGCGGCCGTGCGGGTCCCCTCGGAGCTTAGGCTGGGAAGCGATCGTGCCGGTCGCGACGGACCGGCACCCCAGCGAGCCAGCAGGAGACGGTCGGAGTGCCCAAGTCCAAGGTCCGCAAGAAGTCGGTCTACACGCCGCCCGAGGGCGTGCTGCAGTCGCGCGCGGCCAACGCACGGGCCGTCCAGCCGAGCCCGCGCTGGTACGCGCCGCTCATGGTCACGCTCATGGTGCTCGGCCTGCTGTGGATCGTCGTCTACTACGTGGCCGGCGACCAGATCCCGTTCATGGTGTCGCTGGGGGCGTGGAACTTCGCCATCGGCTTCGGCGCCATGGTGGTCGGCCTGATCATGTCGATGCGCTGGCGCTGACGAAGGACCCCGCTGCCCCCACCCCTCGCACACTCGGGGCGGGACCCTGCAGCAGGGCCGTTCCAGCACCTCACGAGAGGCCCCCGTCCCGGTCCCGGGACGGGGGCCTCTCCTGTACACGGGGCCCCGTCGGCGGTGGACACCGGGGGTGTGGACCGCTGTGCACACACCACCGGTGGATCCACAGGTCGACATGACGCCCTACCCCCAGGGTTGTCCACCGCATGTGGAGAACGCCTGTTCGACTCCGTCGCGCTGACCTGCGGTTTCGCTACCGGTGAGGCGCGTGTGACGAGAAGGGCACCCGAGTAACTACAGGTCTGTGCTTTGTCCCCAGCTGTGTACCCAGCTGTGGATGTGTCGACATGACCGCAGCACCGGGACGGTCACCGAGCGCGAGCACGGCACTGCGGTCGAGGAGTCGACACGCGGGCCGAACAGGGCAGATCCCCGCTCGTGGACGGACGTCCCCACCTCCCCCGGCCTGTGGACGAACGCGCGGCGGGCGTCCTGGGAGGCTGGGGACGTGCAGTGGTCGGCGCGGACGGCGGAGACGGTCACGCTCGGGCTGGGTGGGGTGCTGCTGGCGCTGGCCGCCCTGGGGCTCGACGCGGCGGGACGGGTGCTGGTCGGCGCCGCCGGCGTGCTGCTGGTGGGCGCGGCGCTGCGCGACGTCGTCCTGCGGCCGCGGCTGGCGGCGGACGACGCCGGCGTCGTCGTGCGGACCCTGACCGGGCGCACCCGGCTGCCGTGGCCCGGCCTGCGGGTGCGGCTGCGGACGACGCGGCGGCTGGGGGTGCGCTCGCGGCTGCTGGAGCTCGACACCGCCGCGCACCCCGACGACGAGGGCACCCTCGTGCTGCTGGGCCGCCGGGACCTGGGCACGGACCCGGCGGCCGTCGCCCGGGCCCTCGAGGCGCGGCGGCCCGCCTGAGGCGCGGGCCCGGCCCTCAGAGGCCCAGGACGACCAGCGGCACCGGTACGGCGAGGGCGAGGGTCACCAGGACCGCGGCCAGCGCCAGGAGCGACACCGCCTGCGCCGCCGTCCGCCGGCGGGTGAGGACGAGCAGCACGGTGGCGAGGGCCCCGGCGACCAGGCCGCCGAGGTGGCCCAGCAGCGAGACGCCGGGCAGGAAGCTGATGACCACGTTGAGGGCCAGCAGGGTGAGCAGGCCGCGCAGGTCCTGCCGGGCGACCAGCATCAGCACGCCCAGGGAGCCCAGGAGGCCGTAGAGGGCCGCCGACGCCCCGGCCACGGGCCGGGCGGGCTCGCCGAACAGCTGGATGGCCACGGCGCCGCCGAGGGCGGACAGCAGGTAGACGGCGAGGTAGCGCCACCAGCCCAGCCGTCCCTCGAGCTCGGGGCCGAACACCAGCAGGCTGAGCATGTTGAGCAGCAGGTGGGTGATCCCGATGTGCAGGAACGCCCCGGTGAGCAGCCGCCAGTCCTGGCCGAAGACGTCGACGAGGACGGGGACCTGCGAGAACTCCTCGAACACCGGCGAGCGCCAGTTGTCCAGCGGGCTCTGGCCGGCCGACACCGCCGACACGGCCGTGACGACGAAGACGACGACGTTGACCGCGACCAGCGAGACGGTGACCGGGCCGAACCGGCGGCGGGCGCCGGGCCAGCGAGGGGCCGGCCGGGGACGGCGGACCCCGGCGGCACCGGCCCGGACGTCGTCGGGGCACTGGAAGCCGACGGCGGCCGGCGTCATGCACTCCGGGCAGATCGGCCGGTCGCAGCGCGCGCACCGGACACCGGTCGGCCGGTCGGGGTGGCGGTAGCAGGTGGCCGACGGAGGCGCCGGCGGCCGGCCGGCGCCCCCGTCGTCGGGACCGGTGGTCAGCTGCGCTGCACCTCGACCGACTGGATGACGACGTCCTCGACGGGGCGGTCGTTGCGGCCGGTGCGGACCTTGGCGATGCGGTCCACGACCTCGCGGCTGCTCTGGTCGGCGACCTCGCCGAAGATCGTGTGCTTGCGGTTGAGGTGCGGCGTGGGGCTCACGGTGATGAAGAACTGCGAGCCGTTGGTGCCGGGCCCGGCGTTGGCCATGGCCAGCAGGTAGGGCCGGTCGAAGCTCAGCTCGGGGTGGAACTCGTCGCCGAACTGGTAGCCCGGGCCGCCGAAGCCCTGACCCAGCGGGTCGCCGCCCTGGATCATGAAGCCGTCGATGATCCGGTGGAAGACCGTCCCGTCGTACAGCGGGTCGGTGCTCTTCTGCCGGGTCGCCGGGTGCGTCCACTCGCGGCGGCCCTCGGCCAGGTCCGCGAAGTTCGCGACCGTCTTCGGCGCGTGGTCGGGGAACAGGTCGACGGCGATGTCGCCGTGGTTGGTGTGCAGCACGGCTCGGCGTGCGGGGGTCGATTCGGTCACGCCGCCCACTCTCCCACTGCCGCGCCGCCCCCGAGCACGGGGAGCGGGCCTCACCGGAGCCTCATCGAACCCTCATCGACGGCACCCGCCGGCGGGCCACCCTGTTCCCCAGGCGCACACGAGAGGGGACGACCGTGGCCACCTCCACACCCACACCGCAGCGGACGACGGGCCGGGCGCCCGGCGAGCGGCGTCCCCCGGGGCGCCGGGTGGCGACGGTGGTCGCCGGCACGGCGGCCGGCGGGCTCCTCGCGTGGGGGGTCGTGGCGGTCGTCTCCGGGGGCGGGGACGGCGCGCTCGAGGTCCCGGCCCAGGCCAACGTCTTCGGCGCCGGTCTCGACGACCCGCCCGGCCCCGGCGGTGGCGGCGACGGGGTGCTCCCCGTCCTGTACCGGCTGCCGGAGGACGGGGGGCGCGTCGTGACCTTCCCGGACGTCGACGGCAGCGTCACGCCCATCGTGGGCACCGCGAGCCGGGTGGGTCCCGGGGGCGACGGCGGGGTGAACGGGACGACCGACGTCGAGTCGTACGGCGGGATCTCCGGGATCGTCGCCCGTGACAACGGCATGTTCCTCACCGGGGTGTTCCTCACCGACGACCCGCCGCAGGGCGAGGCACCACCGCGGCTGGACGTCACCGGCGTCGACACCGCCCGTCCGGTCTCGCCGGAGATCGGTCAGACCTTCCTCGTCGGGGACGGACGCGACCTCCGGGTCACCGCCCCGGACGGGGCCACCCGGCTCTTCCTCGGCTTCGCCGACGGCTACTACTACCAGGGCCCGCCCGGCTGGTACGACAACAACGACGGGTCCCTCTCGGTCACCGTGGAGGTCGTCCCGGAGTGACCCGGGGCCCCGGCGGGCGGGGGACGTCGGTCCCTTGCCGCACCCTCCCCCGGCGGCCAGTCTCGGGGCGTGCGCACGGCCACGCGGCCCGGCGCCGCTCCGCCGCTGGGGCGTGGACCCGAGGTCACGCTCCTGCTCGACCACCTGCGCCGCGGCGGCACCACGCACGTGCACGGCCTGCCCGGCATCGGCAAGTCGGCCCTGCTGCACGCCTTCGCGGGCCTCGCGGCCGACGCGGGCGCGACCGTCGTGGCGCTGGACTGCCGGACCGTCGAGCCGACCGAGCGCGGGCTGCTGGGCGCCCTCGGCGGCCACCGCACCGTGGAGGCGCTGGTCGCCGCCCTGGAGGGGCTCGCGCCGCCGGTCGTGCTGGTCCTGGACCAGTACGAGCACTTCCGGCTGATGGACACCTGGCTGCGCCGGACCCTCGCGCCCGCGCTCCCGGCCGGCACCCTCCTGGTCCTCGGCAGCCGCGAGCGCCCGGTGCCGGCCTGGTACGGCGTGCCGGGCTTCCGCACCGTCCCGCTCGGGCCGCTGTCCGACGCCGACGCGGGCCTGCTGCTGGCCGAGTACGGCGTGGCCGCGACGGAGGCCGACCGGCTCAACCGCGTCGCCCGCGGGCACCCGCTGGCGCTGGTCCTGGCGACGGCCGGCGTCGCGGAGAACCCGCAGCTCGGGCTGGAGGACGCGGCGACGTCCCGCGTCGTCGAGGAGCTGACCCGGCTGTACTTCGAGGACATCGCCGACCCGCTGACGCGGCGGGCGCTCGAGGCGGCCTCGGTGCTGCGCCGGGCCACGGAGTCCCTGCTCGACGCGGTCCTCGGCGGCGACGGCGCCGTCGCGATGGAACGCCTGCTCGCGCTCCCCTTCGTCGTGGCCGGCCGCGACGGCGCGGTCGTGCACGAGGCGGTCCGCGACGCCGTGGCCGGGCACCTGCGCACCGCGGACCCGGTGCGCCACCGCGAGTACCGGCGGGCGGCGTGGCGGCGGCTGCGCGACGAGATGCGGTCCGCGGCGCCCGCCGAGCTGTGGCGCTACACCGCGGACGTCCTCTACCTGCTCGACAACCCGGTCGTGCGGACCGCTTTCTTCCCCGCGGACGTGCAGCAGCTGGCCGTGGAGCCCGCGAGCACCCTCGACGAGGACGCGGTCCGGGCGATCACGCGCCGGCACGAGGGTCCCGAGGGCGCCCGGCTGCTGGACCGCTGGTGGGTCACGACGCCGTCGGCGTTCTCCGTCTCCCGGGACCGGGACGGCGGCGTGGCGGCCTTCTTCGTGCTGCTCGACGACGCCCGCATCCGGCACTCCCCCGTCGCCGACGACCCGGTCGTCCGGTCCTGGGCCCGGCACCTGGACAGCCACCCGCTGGGGCGCCGTGAGGTCGCGCTGGGGCTGCGCCGGTGGCTGGACCGGGAGCGCGGCGAGGCCCCGGGGACGACGCAGGCGGCGTGCTGGCTGGACGTGAAGCGGACCTACATGGCGCTGCGCCCGGCGCTGCGGCAGATGTTCGTCGTCGTCGAGGACGTCCCGGCCTACTGGCCCGTCGTCCGGGAGCTGGGCTTCCGGCCGCTCCCCGGTCCCCCGGTCGTGCTCGACGGCCGGCCGTTCACGAGCGTGGTGCTCGACTTCGGGAGGCGCTCGGTCGACGGCTGGCTGGTCGAGCTGCTGGCGAGGGAGCTCGGGGTGGCCGACGAGCCGGCCCTCGACGCCGACGCCCACGAGCTGGTGGTCGGTGGGCGTCGGGTCGCGCTCACGCCGCTGGAGTTCGGCCTCCTCACGTGCCTGCGCGACCGGGAGGGCCGCACGGTGAGCCGGCCGGAGCTGCTGCGAGAGGTCTGGGACACCGAGTACGCCGGCGGCAGCAACGTCGTGGACGCCGTCGTCCGGACCCTGCGGGCCAAGCTCGGGCAGGGCGCCCCGGCCGTCGAGGCCGTGCGGGGGCGGGGCTACCGGCTGCGGGAGGACTGGCGCTCACAGCTGGGCTGAGCGGCCGCCGGGCCGCGGTGCTGCGGTGGAGACGAGGGGAATCGAACCCCTAACCCCCGCCTTGCAAAGGCGGTGCTCTGCCAATTGAGCTACGTCCCCGGGGGCGCTGTCCCCGGGAGCTCCGCGCGGGAGCCCGGGTTCAGCGGGTGGTGGGGCGGCTGACCGACTGCGGGCCGCTGGTGGCCTCGTGCCAGAGGTCGGCCTCGGCCTTGCCGCTGCCGGACGAGCGCCGGCGGACGGCGGCGACGGCACCGGCCGCGACGGCGGCCAGGGCCAGCTTCTTCAGCACGCGGTACCTCCTGGGTACGACGGCGGCCACGGACGGGGCCTCGCTGTCGCGGTGCCGGGGCACCGGTTCACGGGTGGGCCTGGGAGGACTTGAACCTCCGGCCTCATCCTTATCAGGGATGCGCTCTAACCGCCTGAGCTACAGGCCCGTGGACCTCGACCAGCGTACAGGGACCGCGGACGGCCCCTGCAGGCGGGTCCCTCGTCAGTCGCGCTCGGCGAGCGTGACCTCGAGGCCGCCGACCAGGTCGGCGCAGAGGTTGTAGATGAACGCCGCGACGGTGCACAGCGCGGTCATCAGCACGATGTTGATCGCGCCGATGACGGCCGCCCCGCCGAAGACGATGCCCGGGGTGATGACGTCACCGCCGCCCTCGCCGCTCGACGACGTGCCGAGCTGGCCGAACAGGTCGTTGAGGGTGTCGAAGACGCCGAGCCCGGACAGGACCCCGTAGAGGATCCCGACCGCGACCATCCAGATGAAGAACATCGCGATCGACAGGACCAGCGAGATCTTCAGCGCCGACCAGGTGTCGACGTGCCGCAGCTGCAGCCGGGCGCGCCGCGGACCGCGGTTGCCGCGGTTCTTGGCCTGCGTGCCGGCCTGCTGCTGGGCGGCGGGCGGCTGCTGGGGAGCCCGGGCCGCCGGCGGGGCGGCCACCGCGGCCGGCGGGACCGCCTGGGTGGCGCTCACCGGCCCCGGCATGGTCGCGTCGGCCGGACGGGGAGCCTGCTGCGGCATCACCGGCGGCACCTGCTGGGCGGGCGCCTGGCCGGTGGCCGGCTTGGCCAGCGAGGGGCCCGCGCCCGCCGGGCCGGTCCCGGCCGGGGTGGCCCCGGACGGAGCGGGCGTCTGGCCGGTGGCGGGCGCCGAGCCCGTCGCCGGGGCTCCGTCCGCTCCGGCTGCGCTCTCCGGGCGGACCCCGGTGCGCACCGCCTGCGGCCGGTCGCTCATGCCGTTCTCCCGTTCGCCTGCGGCCCTCGCCGCGCTCTCGCGCCCGGGCGGTCCGGCCTGGTGCCGGAGGCGCCCGGGCGCCGGTCGTGTCCGTCAGCGGGAGCCGGGGGGGGGGGGGGGGGGGGGGGGGGGGGGGGGGGGGGGGGGGGGGGGGGGGGGGGGGGGGGGGGGGGGGGGGGGGGGGGGGGGGGGGGGGGGGGGGGGGGGGGGGGGGGGGGGGGGGGGGGGG
>NZ_JBJGZH010000029.1:0-50463 GCF_054050415.1 Geodermatophilus sp. SYSU D01180
GCCGGCCGGCCGGCGTCCCGCTGCCGTGCGTGTACGCACGGGACGGGTGGGACCCCGGGCGTCTCCCTCGTCACACCAGTCACAGAACGCTGGAGTCGCGCGCGGAGGTGCCGATACCACTCTCTCGGGGTGAGTGGGGCGACACGCCGCCCGCGTCAGTTGACCGCCCTGGGGGCCCGGCTTACGGTCGCGGACAACACCGGTGTGACTCGTGGGGAAGCGAGAGCACTCCGGGACGCTCCGCCGCGCCCGTGGCGGGACTCGAAGGAGGACGCTGACGTGAGCGACCAGAGCGAGGGCTCCCAGGGTCAGCTCTTCAGCGACGCCGCCGTGGGGGTGACGGACTACGACGAGGTCGACACCGACCTCGTCGGGTACCGCGGCCCGACGGCGTGTGCCGCAGCCGGGATCACCTACCGCCAGCTGGACTACTGGGCCCGTACCGGTCTGGTCGCCCCCTCGGTGCGCAGCGCCACCGGGTCGGGGACACAGCGGCTGTACTCGTTCCGCGACATCCTGGTGCTGAAGGTGGTCAAGCGGCTGCTCGACACGGGGGTGTCGCTGCAGAACATCCGCAAGGCCGTCGACCACCTGCGCAACCGCGGGATCAAGGACCTCGCCAACGTCACGCTGTTCTCCGACGGGGCGACGGTCTACGAGTGCACCTCGGCCGAGGAGGTCGTCGACCTGCTCGCCGGCGGGCAGGGCGTCTTCGGCATCGCGGTGTCCGGCGCGCTGCGCGAGCTGTCCGGTGAGCTGGCCGAGCTGCCCGCCGAGCGGCTGGACGGCGCGCCGCTGCACGCGGCCGACGACGAGCTGTCCCTGCGCCGGCGGCGCCGCGCGCAGACCGCGTAGCCGACCCGCACGTCCGGGAGGGGCGTCCCGCGCAGTGCGGGACGCCCCTCCCGCGCGTCCGGGGGACCCGGCCCGCCCGGCGGCCGTGCGCAGTCCGCCGTTCGCACGCGGGAGGCGCTGGTAGCGTCGTGGCAGTGGCGGACGCTGCTCACTCCCTCCCCTCGTTGCGCTCCCTGAGCCCCGCGGGCTCCTTCGCCGGCCGGCACATCGGCCCTCGGGCGGACGAGACCGCCGCGATGCTCGAGGCCGTCGGCCACGACTCGCTGCAGTCGCTGGTCGACGCCACCGTCCCCGAGGCGGTGCGCGACCGCGACGAGCTCTCGCTGCCCCCGGCCGCCGACGAGGCCACCGTGCTCGCCGAGCTGCGCGAGCGGGCCGCGGCCAACCAGGTCACCGTCCCGATGATCGGGCTGGGCTACTCCGGCACGGTCACCCCGGCGGTCATCCAGCGCAACGTGCTGGAGAACCCGGCCTGGTACACCGCCTACACGCCGTACCAGCCCGAGATCAGCCAGGGCCGGCTCGAGGCGCTGCTGAACTTCCAGACGATGGTCGCCGACCTCACCGGCCTGCCGGTCGCCGGCGCCTCGATGCTGGACGAGGCCACCGCCGCGGCCGAGGCGATGACGCTGGTCCGCCGTGCCGGGCGCGCGAAGCCCGACGCGGTGTTCGTCGTCGACGCCGACACGCTGCCGCAGACCCTCGCGGTGCTCGAGACCCGCGCCGAGCCGCTGCGCATCCGGCTGCACGTGGCCGACCTGTCCGCCGGCTGGCCGGCCGACCTGCCCGAGGCCGGCGCGTTCGGCGTGCTGGTGTCCTACCCGGGCGCCAGCGGCGCGGTCCGCGACCACCGGGCGCTCGCCGACGCCGCGCACGCCGCCGGCGCGGCGGTCGTCGTCGCCGCCGACGTCCTGGCGCTCACCCTGCTCGAGGCGCCGGGCGCGTGGGGCGCCGACGTCGCCTGCGGCAGCACCCAGCGCTTCGGCGTCCCGCTGGGCTACGGCGGCCCGCACGCCGGCTACCTGTCGGTGCGCGAGGGCCTGGCCCGGCAGCTGCCCGGCCGGCTGGTCGGGGTGTCGGTCGACGCCGACGGCGACGTCGCCTACCGGCTGGCGCTGCAGACCCGCGAGCAGCACATCCGCCGGGAGAAGGCGACCAGCAACATCTGCACCGCGCAGGTGCTGCTCGCCGTCATGGCCGGCGCCTACGCCGTCTACCACGGGCCCGAGGGGCTGACCGCGATCGCCGCCCGGGTGCACCGCAGCGCGCTGGCGCTGGCCGGGTGGCTGCGCGCCGGCGGCGTCGACGTCGTGCACGAGTCGTTCTTCGACACCGTGCAGGCCCGGGTGCCCGGCCGGGCCGACGAGGTGGTCGCCGCGGCCGCGGCCCGGCGGATCGACCTGCGCCGGGTGGACGCCGACACCGTCGCCGTCGCCTGCGACGAGACGACGACGCCCGCTGTGCTGCGCCAGGTGGCCGAGGCGTTCGGCGTCGCCGCGGACGAGTCCGCCCTGGACGACGACGGTCCGGACGCGCTGCCCGCCGCCCTGCGCCGGCGCACGCCGTTCCTCACCCACCCGGTCTTCTCCGCGCACCGCTCGGAGACGGCGGTGATGCGCTACCTGCGCTCGCTGTCGGACAAGGACCTGGCGCTGGACCGCACGATGATCCCGCTGGGCTCGTGCACGATGAAGCTGAACTCCGCCGTCGAGATGGCCGCGATCACCTGGCCGGAGTTCGCCGGGCTGCACCCCTTCGCCCCGGCCGAGCGGGCCCGCGGCTACCGGCGGCTGATCGACGAGCTGTGCACGTGGCTGGCCGAGATCACCGGGTACGCCGCGGTGAGCGTGCAGCCCAACGCCGGCTCGCAGGGCGAGTTCGCCGGGCTGCTGGCGATCCGCGGCTACCACGCCTCCCGCGGCGAGTCGCACCGCGACGTGTGTCTCATCCCGTCCTCGGCGCACGGCACCAACGCCGCCAGCGCGGTCATGGCCGGGATGCGCGTCGTGGTGGTGGCCTGCGACGAGGCGGGCAACGTCGACGTCGCCGACCTGCGGGCCAGGATCGACCAGCACGCCGAGCGGCTGGCCGCGATCATGATCACCTACCCGTCGACGCACGGGGTGTTCGAGACCGAGGTGCGCGAGATCTGCGCCGCGGTGCACGACGCCGGCGGGCAGGTGTACGTCGACGGCGCCAACCTCAACGCGATGGTCGGGTTGGCGCGGCCGGGCCGGTTCGGCTCCGACGTCAGCCACCTCAACCTCCACAAGACCTTCTGCATCCCGCACGGCGGCGGCGGGCCCGGCGTCGGCCCGATCGGCGTCCGGGAGCACCTGGTGCCGTTCCTGCCGGGCCACCCGCTGGCCGACACCGGCGGCTCCGGCCCGGCCGTGTCGGCCGCGCCGTGGGGGTCGGCCGGGATCCTGCCGATCTCGTGGGCCTACCTGCGGCTGATGGGCCCCGACGGGCTGCGGCGGGCCACCGAGCACGCGGTGCTGGGCGCCAACTACCTCGCCGCCCGGCTGCGCGAGCACTTCCCGGTGCTCTACACCGGCGCCGGCGGGCTGGTCGCCCACGAGTGCATCCTCGACATCCGGCCGCTGACCCGGGCCACCGGGATCACCAACGACGACATCGCCAAGCGGCTGGTCGACTTCGGCTTCCACGCGCCGACGATGAGCTTCCCGGTCGCGGGCACGCTGATGGTCGAGCCCACCGAGAGCGAGGACAAGGCCGAGCTCGACCGGTTCGTCGAGGCGATGGTGACCATCCGCGGCGAGATCGAGCAGGTGGCGTCGGGGGAGTACGACAGGGCGGACAACCCGCTGCGCAACGCCCCGCACACGCTGAAGATGCTCGCCGGCGACTGGGACCGGCCCTACCCGCGCAGCGCCGCGGTGTTCCCGGTGCCCTCGCTGGTCACCCGCGGCTACCTGTCGCCGGTGCGCCGGATCGACCAGGCCTTCGGCGACCGCAACCTGGTCTGCTCCTGCCCGCCGCCGGAGGCGTTCGCCGAGCCGGAGCCCGCGCACGCGCCGCGGACGCACGTGCCCGACCGCGGCGAGGGCGCCCCGGACGACCTCGGCACCACCGCCGACGTGGTGGGCGCCCAGGCGTGATCCCGCACGAGACCGGCGGTGTCGTGGCCATCAGCCGCTGACGGCCACGACACCGCTGATCTCGTTGCGTCCCGGACAGTCGCGCCAGGGCAGCCGCGTCAGGGGAGCGGCGTCCGCCCGGCGGCGGAGGCGATGCCGAGCCAGGTGTGCCGGTTGCCCGCCCAGCACCAGCCGACCTTCGCGGTGCCCCGGCGTCCGGGGCCGTCGCGGCCGGTGCCGTTGCTGATCCACAGCGCCGGGGTGCGGGCGTCCAGCGACCCGTTCGCCCGCCGCAGCCGGGAGCCGACGGTCATCGTGCAGGCGTTGCGCTCCAGCAGGTCCGGGCGCTGCAGCAGCCAGGTGAGGCCCTCGGTCACCGTCAGCGGCGTCCGGCCGGCGGCGCGGATGCGGGGCAGCGACTCGTCGGGCGTGCAGCTGCGGTACGCGTCGCCGCGCTCGGGGGCGGAGAGGGCGTAGACGCCGGCGGGCGGGGCGGCGTCGTCCAGCGGGGCGAAGGCGTCGAGGTCGGTCATGTCCACGACCACGAACACCGGCCGGTCCCGCCAGGACACCAGCTCCACCAGGGCGGTGGCCGGCAGCAGGGACGGCGCGAGGACGAGCAGCCCGTCGTCCGGGACGCCCGCCGCCCGCGCGCGCAGCTCCGTCGCCGACAGGCCCGCGCGCTCGTGGGCGCCGGCGGCGACCAGCCGCTCGGCCTGCTCGGCGGGGGCGGGGAGGGACAGCAGGGGAGTCGGCACGGGGCACCTCCGGCGACGGGGACGGACGGCGGACCAACGCCCCTGGGCGTGGTCCGGTTCCGACCTCTGGCCCGTCGACGCCGCTCCCCGCCCGGGTGGACGATCACCCCATGGCGGTGAGGGCGGGACGGGTGCGGCGGACGGCGTGCGCGGCGGTGCTGGCCGCGGGGGCGGCGCTGCTCGCCGCGTGCGGGGAGGGCGGGGAGGAGGCGGCCGGTCCCGGGGACGTGAGCCCGGCGGCGGCCACCGAGGAGGCCCCGGCCCCCACCCCGAGTCCCGCGCCGGCGGAGGACCCCGGCACCCCCGCGGAGACGCCGGCCGCCGGTGACCTGGGCGACCGGCTGCTGCCCGCCGAGGCGTTCGGCCCCGACGCGTCCGTCGTCCGGCTCGACGACCCCGACCACGACGGCGACGACGACTGGTGGCACGGCGGGTGGCACGGCGGCTGGGGCGGCTGGGGCTGGGGCTGGGGTGGCTGGCACGACCATGACGACGACGGCGAGCACGACGGCCTGCCCGACGGGGTGAGCGTGGAGCCGGCCGCGTGCGCCGACGTGCTGGAGGCGCTGCCGGAGCCCGCCGAGGACGCCGCCGACCCGGTCGTCGCCGCGCAGGCCGCCCGCAGCGGCGACGTGCACACCTACCAGGTGGTGGCCGAGTCGCCGGAGCTCGCGGGGCTGACGCTGCCGGTCGACCAGCTGCTGGGCGCCTGCTCGTCGGTGACGGTCACCGCGCCGTTCGGCTGGGACGCCACCGCGCAGCTGGCGCCGCTGGACCTGCCCGCGGTCGGCGGCGGGAGCGCCGGCCTGCAGGTCACGGTCGAGGGCTGGGGCGACACGGTCACCATGCTGGTCGGCGTCGCCGTGGAGGGGTCGCGCGGGCTGTTCCTCACCCAGACCGCCGGGCCCGGGGACCCCGCGCCCGACGCCGCGGCCTTCGCCGGCCTGTTCGGCGACGCCGGGGCGGCCGCCTTCGGCTGAGTCCCCCGGATGGACGACCGGGCGCCCGTCCCCTCACCGGAGGGGACGGGCGCCCGGTCGCGTGCGGGGCGCCCTAGGCGGGGACGAGCCCGGCGGTCCGCCACTGGTGGTGGTCGGCGACGGCGCGGCCGTCGGGGAGCAGCTCGCCGTCGTCGTCGAAGAGGACGACGCCGTTGCACAGCAGGCTCCAGCCCTGCTCCGGGTGGCTGCTCACGACGACCGCGAGGTCACGCGCGTCGGTGCTGGCGTCGGGGCAGGGGGTGGGGTGTACGCACATCAGGAGGACTCCGGATAGGGCCGGCGGCGGGACCACCGCCATCACTGACGGTGAGTGTCCGGTGACAGGACGCCTCCGAGTGTGCGCCGCCCCGGAGGTGGTGTCCGGTGACGAACCTCACCACCTGACCCGATCGGGTCGTCAGTCCTCGCCATGGCGGCACCGGCGCCGGGCGGCGCACCATGCCCGCCGCCCGACCCCTTGTGACCGTTATCCCCAACTCAGCCGCCGGAGGGAGCAGCCGGGGGAAGACGGCGGCGAGGGGAGGGGGTCAGAGCTTGCGCAGCAGCACCCGGCGCACCGAGTGGTCGGCCGCCTTCTGCAGCACCAGCCGGGCGCGGGAGCGGGTGGGCGCGATGTTCTGCCGCAGGTTGGGGCCGTTGACCGCGGCCCAGATCGACAGCGCGGTGGCGCGGGCGTCGTCGTCGCTGAGGTCGGCGTAGCGGTGGAAGTAGGCGGAGGTGTCGGCGAAGGCGGTGCGCCGCAGGGCGAGGAACCGCTCGACGTACCACTGCTGGATGTCGGCCTCGGCGGCGTCGACGTAGACGGAGAAGTCGAAGAAGTCCGAGAGGAACACCTCGGGCAGCCGGCCGTCGTCGCGGCGGCCGGCCTGCAGCACGTTGAGCCCCTCGAGCACCAGGACGTCGGGCCGGTCGACCACCTGCCGCCGGCCGGGCAGCACGTCGTAGGACTGGTGGGAGTAGACCGGCGCGCTGACTTCGCCGCGACCGGACTTCACGTCGGACAGGAAGCGGATGAGCGCGCGCCGGTCGTAGCTCTCGGGGAAGCCCTTGCGGGCCATGAGGCCGCGGGCCTCGAGGACGGAGTTGGGCCACAGGAAGCCGTCGGTGGTCACCAGGTCCACCCGCGGGGAGCCGGGGGCCGCGGCCAGCAGGGTCTGCAGCAGCCGGGCGGTGGTGCTCTTGCCGACGGCGACGCTGCCGGCGACCGCGATGACGTAGGGGACCTTGGCGGTGGTGTCGCCGAGGAACCGGTTGCGCGCCGCCCACAGCCGCTGGCTGGCGGTGACGTGCAGGTTGAGCAGCTCGGCCAGCGGCAGGTAGACGGTGGCGACCTCGTCGAGGTCGATGCGGTCGCCCAGGCTGCGCAGCGCGCGCAGGTCGGCCTCGTCCAGCGGCAGCGTGCGGGTGGCGGCGAGCGACCGCCACGCATCGCGGTCGAACGCCGCGTAGGGCGAGATCGAGGGGCGGGTGCCGGCCGTCACGGCTCCCATCGTGCCGCCCGGGTCCGCGGCCCTTCGCCGCCGGGTCACCCGCGGGGGTGGGGAACCGGCCCCGGCCGGGCTCGGCCGGCGCCGTCGCAGGCGCCCGCGTCTAGGGTGCCGGTGTGCCGACGCGTCCCGTACTGCTCGACCGCGTCGAGCAGTACGCCGCCGCCGCGTCGCTGCCCGACGCCCCGCCGGTCGCCGCCGGCCCGCTCGACGTCCCGATCGGCCCGCCCGCCTGGCCGTTCCCGGCCCGCCCGCGCCCGGGCACCCGCCGGGTGACCGCCGACGACGTCCGCGCCGCGGTGGCGCTGCAGGAGGAGGCGGGGCTGCCGGCCGCCGTCGAGTGGGTGGTGGAGCGGACGCCGACGCTGGGCGCCGCGGCCCGCGAGGCCGGGCTGCTGGTCACCGAGTTCCCGCTCTTGGTCGCCGACGAGCCGGTCGAGCTGCTGCTCCCGCACGGGGTGCGGCTGTACCTGGTCGGCGGCGAGGACCCGCGGCTGCCGCACTACCAGCACCTGCTGGAGAGCGGCTTCGCCCCGCACGCGGAGGGCGGCGCGGGGGTGCCGGAGGACACCGGCCCGCCGGACGAGGCGCGCACCGCCGTCCTGCGCGAGCGGGTGGCCAGCGGGCGCACCGTGGTGATGGTCGCCGTCGAGGACGGTGAGCCGGTCGCCGTCGGCTCGCACCAGCCGGTCGACGTCGACGGCGCCGAGATCAGCGAGGTGGTCGGGGTGGCCAGCTCGCCGCGCCGCCGCGGCCGCGGGGTCGGCGCGGCGCTGGCCTCGGCGCTGGTCACCCAGGCCCGGGAGACCGCGGAGCTGGTGTTCCTCACCGCCGGGGACGACGACGTCGCCCGGGTGTACGAGCGGGTCGGCTTCGCCTGGCTCGGCTCGACCGGCGTCGCCGCCCGCCCGCCGGCCTGAGCCGCCGCGGGGCGCCCGGGGCGGCTCGGTCGGGCCCCGGGCGCCCCCGCGGGAGGTCAGTCCTGGACGTACACGGGCACCAGGACGGCGCGGGCCAGCGTGTGGCCGAAGAGGTTGAAGCCGTGGAAGGCGGGGCTGGCGTCGTCGGGCACGCCCATGTCCTCGACGTCGAGGGCGTGCACCACGGTGAAGTAGCGGTGCCGGCCGTGGCCGGCCGGGGGCGCGGCGCCGACGTAGCCGGGGAAGCCGGCGTCGTTGCGCAGCTGGCGGGCGCCCGCGGGCAGGCCCGCGCCGTCCCGGGTGCCGGCGCCGGCGGGCAGCTCGGTGACGTCGGCGGGGATGCCGGTGACGATCCAGTGCCAGAAGCCGGAGGCGGTGGGCGCGTCGGGGTCGTAGACGGTGACCGCGAACCCCTTGGTCTCCTCGGGGAAGCCCGACCAGGACAGCTGCGGGGAGCGGTCCTCGCCGCCGGCGCCCATGACGCCGCTGACGCAGTGCGCCGGCAGCACCTCGCCGTCGGTGACGTCGGTGCTGGTGACGGTGAACGACGGGACGGGCGGCAGGAAGTCGTAGGGGCTGGGCGGCTGGGGCCGGTCGGGCATCGGGGTCCTCCCATCGGGCGTGCGGGGCGGCCGGTGCCGTCCCGGCGCCGACCCTAGGCAGCCGGTCCCCGCCGCGCGCCCCGGATCCCGCGCGTGGTCCCGACGGGTCGCCGGGGGCGGGCGTGGGTAGCGTCCGCAGCGTGCTCGGACTCCCCGACGGCATCCGCGTGTGCCTCTTCGACATGGACGGCGTGCTCACCCGCACCGCCACCGTGCACATGGCCGCCTGGAAGCGGACCTTCGACGAGTTCCTCCGCGGCCGGGAGCCGCAGGCGCCGGAGTTCACCCAGCTCGACTACAACCGCTACGTCGACGGCAAGCCACGTGCCGACGGCGTCCGCGACTTCCTCGCCAGCCGCGGCATCACGCTGCCCGAGGGCTCGCCGCAGGACCCGCCGGACGCGCAGACCGTGCACGGCGTCGGCCGGCGCAAGAACGAGCTGCTGCTCACCGAGCTCGAGGAGCACGGCGTCGAGGTCTACCCCGGGTCGATGGCGTACCTGCGCGCGGTCAAGGACGCGGGCCTGGGCACCGCGGTGGTCACCGCCTCGGCCAACGGCGAGCAGGTCATCGCCGCCGGCGGCTTCGCCGACCTCATCGACGCCCGCGTCGACGGCGTGGTGACCGCGCGGGAGGGGCTGCGCGGCAAACCCGCCCCCGACACCTTCCTGGCCGGCGCCCGCGCCCTCGGGGTCGAGCCCGCGGCCGCCGCGGTGTTCGAGGACGCGCTGGCCGGTGTCGCGGCCGGGCGGGCGGGGCACTTCGGGTTCGTCGTCGGCGTGGACCGGGTCGGGCAGGCCGGCGCGCTGAAGGAGAACGGCGCCGACGTCGTCGTGACCGACCTCGACCAGCTGCTGGAGGACCGCACGTGACGGAGGGGAGAGCGACCTTCCCGGTCGAGCCGTGGTCGCTGACCGAGATCGGCCTGGACCACTCGTCGCTGGGCGTGCACGAGTCGGTGTTCGCGCTCGCCAACGGGCACGTCGGCCTGCGCGGCTCGTTCGAGGAGGGGGAGCCGGTCGTCGTCCCCGGCACCTACCTCAACGGCTTCTTCGAGGAGCGGCCGCTGCCCTACGCCGAGGCCGGCTACGGCTTCCCCGAGCAGGGGCAGACCGTCGTCAACGTGACCGACGGCAAGCTGGTCCGGCTGCTGGTCGGCGACACCCCGCTGGACCTGGACTACGGCGAGATCGTGGAGCACCGCCGGACCCTGGACCTGCGCCGCGGCGTGCTGCGCCGGGTCACCGAGTGGCGCTCGCCCAACGGCCGCACGGTGCGGGTGACCAGCACCCGCCTGGTGTCGCTGCGCCGCCGCTCGATCGCCGCCATCGAGTACCAGGTCGAGTGCACCGACGACCGGGGCGACCTCTACATCGCCCTGCAGTCGGACCTGCTGGCCAACGAGCCGGTCGACAGCGGCAGCGAGGGCGACGACCCGCGCGCGGCGGCGGCGCTGCGCCGGCCGCTGGCCAACGAGTTCAGCGTCGCCCGGGGGCGGCGCGCCGTCATGGTGCACCGCACCCGGCGCAGCCACCTGCGGATGGCCGCGGGGATGGACCACGTCGTCGACGTGCCCGACACCGCCACCGAGGACATGGAGGCCGGCGAGGACCTCGCCCGCTACACGCTGGCCGCGCGGCTGCCCGGCCACGGGTCGGGCGTGAAGCTGGTCAAGTTCCTCGCCTACGGCTGGTCGTCGCGGCGGTCGGCGGCGGCGCTGCGCGACCAGGTGGAGGGCGCGCTGGCCACCGCCAAGCTGGCCGGCTTCGCCCGGCTGGCCGACGAGCAGCGGCAGGTCCTCGACGAGTTCTGGGCCGGCGCCGACGTCGAGATCGACGGCGACGACGAGCTGCAGCAGGCCGTCCGGGTCGGGGTCTTCCACCTGCTGCAGGCCGGCCTGCGCGCCGAGCGGCAGCCCATCCCGGCCAAGGGGCTGACCGGCCCCGGCTACGACGGGCACACCTTCTGGGACACCGAGACCTACGTGCTGCCGGCGCTCACCTACATCGCCCCGCACGCCGCCCGCGACGCGCTGCACTGGCGGTACTCGACGCTGGACAAGGCACGGGCGCGGGCCCGCGTGCTCGGCCTGCACGGCGCGGCCTTCCCGTGGCGGACCATCCGCGGCGAGGAGACCTCCGGGTACTGGCCGGCGGGGACGGCGGCCTTCCACATCAACGCCGACATCGCCGACGCCGTCGTCCGGTACCTGCACGCCACCGAGGACGAGGAGTTCGACCGCGACTTCGGCGCGGAGCTGCTCATCGAGACCGCCCGGCTGTGGGCGTCGCTGGGCCACTTCGACGAGGAGCACGGCTTCCGCATCGACGGCGTCACCGGCCCCGACGAGTACACGGCCGTGGTGGACAACAACGTCTACACGAACCTGATGGCCCAGCGGAACCTGCGCGAGGCGGCCGTGGCGGCCGACCGGCAGCCCGACGTCGCCGGCCGGCTGGAGGTCACCGAGGACGAGGTGGAGACCTGGCGGCGGGCGGCGCGGCTGATGGCCGTGCCCTACGACACCCGGCTGGGCGTGCACATGCAGTCCGACGCGTTCACCCACCACGAGGAGTGGGACTTCGCGAACACCCCGCGGGAGTGCTACCCGCTGCTGCTGCACTACCCGTACTTCGACATCTACCGCAAGCAGGTGGTCAAGCAGGCCGACCTGGTGATGGCCCTGCACCTGCGCGGGGACGCGTTCACCTTCGAGGAGAAGGTCGCCGACTTCGCCTACTACGAGGCCCGCACGGTGCGGGACTCCTCGCTGTCGGCGGCGCAGCAGGCCGTGGTGGCCGCCGAGACCGGGCACCTGGAGCTGGCCTACGACTACTGGGCCGAGGCCGCGCTCACCGACCTGCAGAACCTGCACGGCAACTCCGGGCACGGGCTGCACATCGCCTCGATGGCCGGCGGCTGGACGGTCGCCGTCGCCGGGTTCGGCGGGATGCGCGACCACGACGGGCACCTGCTGTTCGCGCCGCGGCTACCCGAGCGGATCACCCGGCTGCGCTTCCGGCTGGCCTACCAGGGCCGCGTCCTGCAGGTCACCGTGACCCGGGAGCAGGCCACCTACCGGCTGCTCGACGGCGACCCGCTCGACGTGCACCACCACGGCCGCCGGGTGACCGTGGACCACGAGGACCTGGTGGTCGACGTCCCGCCGGCGCCGGACACCGGGAAGGTCACCCAGCCGCACGGCGCCGAGCCGCGGCGGCGCAGCCCGTACTCGTCCTGAGCGGGGTCAGAGGAGCAGCCACCGGGCGGCGAGGCCGAGCGCGGCGAGGTCGACCAGCAGGAACACGCCCACCCACAGCAGCGCGGGCAGCCGGGTGAGCCGGGCCAGCTGGTCGGCGTCGGAGTCCGGCGCGGCCCGCCGCCGGCGCGCGCCCTGCAGCTCGAGCACGGTGCGCGGCGCGGCCAGCAGCAGGAACCAGGTGACCGCCGCGGCGACGGCGGCCTGTCCGGCCGGCGGCAGCCACGCGGTGACGGCGACCAGGCCCGCGCCGGTGACCAGCACCGCCCACAGGCCGTAGAGGTTGCGGATCTGCAGCAGCAGGAGCGCGAGCAGGGCCAGCAGCGCCCACAGCACCCCGACGGCGTGCCCGGCCGCCAGCAGCGCCGCGGCGCCCAGCCCGAACAGGCCCGGCCCGACGTAGCCGGCCGCGCAGGTGAGCACCATCCCGGCGCCGGTGGGCCGGCCGCGGGAGACGGTGAGCCCCGAGGTGTCCGAGTGCAGCCGGATGCCGGCCAGCCGGCGGCCGGTGGCCAGCGCGGCCAGGCCGTGCGCGCCCTCGTGGGCGATGGTCACCACGGTCCGCGCCGGCCGCCACAGCGCGGGGGCGGCCACGACGAGCAGCGCGACGGCGGCGGCCCCGGCCAGGACGGTGGGCGGGAGGGGCGCCTCGGCCGTCACGCGGGTCCACAGGCGGTCGACGGCGTCCATCCCGGCGAGTCAACCGCACGGACCCGGGAGGAGCCCGGAGGCCGACGGACCGACGTGTCGTCCGTTATCCCCCACTCCTCGGGCGTACCGGACGGCGGCCCGGCGGGGGAGGGGGGCGGCGAGGGCGGGGCAGATCACGTCCCCGCGGCCTGCGCGCCCCCCGGGTGGTCGCCGATCCTGGCGGTATGACGACGTCGCTCCCGGTCGCCGCCGCACGCCTCCCGGTCACCGTCTCCTTCACCCGCCGGGCCGATCCGGCGCACACCCGGGAGATGACGGCGTGGATCCGGGCCGGCCTGGCGATGGCCGAGTCCTTCCCGGGCTTCCTCGGGGCTGGATGGGTGCGCCCGCGCGGCGGCTCGGACGAGTGGCACATGCTCTGCCGCTTCGCCGACCAGGAGGCGCTCGACGCCTGGGAGGTCTCGGCGGAGCGCGCCTGGTGGCTGCGCTCGGCGGAGGGGCTGGCCGAGGTGACCCGCACCGAGCGCCGCACCGGCATCGAGGGCTGGTTCGACCAGCCGGTGAGCGCCGAGGTCGCCACCCCGGCCGGGCCGCCGGCGCCGCCGCGGTGGAAGCAGGCGACGACGATCTGGCTGGTCTTCTACCCGCTCAACCTGCTGGCCACGGTGACCCTCGGGGCGCTGCTGGCCGCCGTGCCCGTGGCGCTGCGGGTGCTGGTCGTGACGCTGGCGCTCACCCCGGTGATGACCTACCTGCTGCTGCCGTGGATCACCCGCCGGCTCGAGTGGTGGCTGCACGGCCGCTCCTGGCGCGACCGCCGTCGCTGAGCGGCCCGGGACCCGTCCCGTCCCGCCTTCGACCGTTATCCCCAACTAACCGCGCCCCATACGGCTGGGTACGACGGGAGAGGGAAAAGCCGGCGACGCCGGGAGGGACCCCTGCCACGCTGGTCGGGTGGACCTCCCGGCGCTGCTGCTCGCGCTGCCCGCCTTCCTGGGCGCGGTGCTGCTGATCGCCGCGACCCCGGGGCCGGCGGTCGCACTCATCGTGCGCCGGGCGGCCCTGCGCGGGACGGTCGCCGCGGTGCCGACGGTGCTGGGGCTCGAGGCCGGGTTGTTCGTCTGGGCGCTGCTGGCCGGCGCGGGGGTCGCGGCCGCGGTCGCCGCCTCGGAGGCCGGCTTCCTCGTCCTGCGGGCCGTCGGGGCGGCGGTGCTGCTGTGGCTGGGCGGCCGGGCGCTGTGGCGGGCGCTGCGCGGCGGTCCGGGGCCGGAGCCCGGCACCGCGGTGGGGCCGGTGCGCCGGCGGTGGCCCGGCGCGTTCGCCGAGGGGCTGCTCGTGCAGCTGGCCAACCCGAAGCTGGCCGTCTTCATGATCGCCTTCTACCCGCAGTTCGTCCCGGCCGGCAGCTCTCCGCTGCCGACCGCGGCGCTGCTGGGGCTGCTGCAGGTCGCCGTCGAGACGGCGCTGTACCTGGGGCTGGCGGCCGCCGTCGGCCGGGCCGGCGGCTGGTTCCGGCGTCCCCGGGTGCGCCGCGGCCTCGACGCGACCTCCGGCGCGGTGCTCGTGGGCCTGGGCGTGCGGGTGGCGGCCGCCTCCCGCTGAGAGCCCGACGGGCCGGGAACGCGGACGGGCCGGGGAGCGTGCGCTCCCCGGCCCGTCGTGCGGCGGTGGTCAGGCGTCCGTGCGCTGCAGCGCCGCCAGCTCCCGGGCCACCATCTCCTCGTGCGCCTGCTCGTCCTGGCGCGCCCGGCGCGGGCTCCACCGGCCGGCCATCACGAAGACGAACGGCAGGAACAGCACCTGCCCGGCGACGCACACCCACCACCAGCGCTGCCACTGGTGCGGGTTCTCCTCGGCGGCCGTGGCGACCTCGTCGCCGTGGGCCGCGAGGTAGGCGAGGTCGTCGGCGGGGATCGCGGCGTTCGCGTCGGTGAGCACCGTCGCGTAGCGCTGCACCAGCGCGAGGTCGGCCTGCACCGCCGGGTCGCCGAGGCTGACCAGCAGCTGCGTGGCGGTGCCGGCGTCGACGCCGAGGGCCTGCGCGATCTGCCCGACGGCGGCGGCACCGGCCGCGGCGTCGGCCGGGTCCTCCTGCAGCGCGGCCAGCGTGGCCGGGTCGACCGCCTGGGCGGCGGCCAGCTGGGGCGCCCGGTCGCGCACCGCCGTGGAGACCGCGGCGGCCTCGTCGGCGTCGGCGCCCTGCTGGGTGGCCACGGCGCCGAGGGCGGTGGCCAGCGCCTCGACGTCGGTGGGGTCGGCGGCGAGCGCCTCGGACGCCTCCGGCGGCACGGCCGACAGGACGGCGACCTCCTGCGGGTGCGCCTCGACGATCTCGGTGACCCGCGACCCCTGGTCGACCAGCACCGAGGTGGCCGGCACGACGAGGGTGAAGACCGCCAGCGACGCCGTCACCACGATCCGCAGCAGCCAGCCCCAGATGGCCAGGCCGGTGGCCGTCGCGGCCGGGTTGTGCCGCTCGACGGTCTCGGTGAAGGAGGCCATCCAGGCGACGTAGGCCATGCCGCCGCCGGCCGCGGACAGGATGAAGTAGACCGCGATCGTGTAGTAGCCGGTCTCCGGCTTCGTCGCCGACAGCGCGAACAGCACCGAGCCCACCAGGCCGACGAGCGTCCCGACGACCATGAACGGCTTGCGCACCCGGAACCGGTCGGTGAGCACGCCGGTGACCACGAGCGCGATCGCGTTGGTCACCCAGTACCAGTTGGCCAGCGCGTTGGCGCGCTGCTCGGAGTAGCCGAACACGGTGGCGAAGTAGACGACCGCGAAGCCGACGAGGATGTAGTAGAGCAGCAGGAAGATGCTGATGGCGAAGGCCGACCCGACGACGTCGAAGCGCAGCATCTGCCGCCAGTGGCCCTTCAGCGCCTGCTCGGTGTCCAGGCCGCGGGCCCGGGCCTCGACCAGCGCGCGGTCGCGCATGCTGACCATGAGCTGGTCGCGCAGGGCGGGGGAGAGCTCGCGCAGCCCGACCAGCGCGACGAGGAAGACGACCAGGCCGGCGACGCCGCAGACGTAGAACTGCCAGCGCCAGTCGGGGTGGTCGTCGAGAGTGTTGCTGGACACCGTGGTGACCACGAGGCTGCCCAGCACCGGGCCGAGGGTCCAGAAGCCCATGGCGACGCCGCGGCCGACCTGCGGGGAGAAGTCGCGGATCAGCGCCGGGGTGGCCACCAGCACGACGCCCTCGACGAAACTCAGCACCGCGAACAGCACGGTGAAGGCGGTCTTGTCCGGCGCGTGCGGCAGGCCGACCAGGAGGATCAGGCCGGTGATGAGCAGGCCGCCGACGACGAGGTTGGCGCGGCCCCAGCGGTCGGCGAGGCCGGCGAACAGCGAGGCGAAGGCGCCGACCAGGTTGCCGATGACGGAGACGAAGACGTAGCCGGTGAACGAGTAGCCGAGCTCGGCGATGATCTGCGTCGCGACGGCGCCGCCGACGTAGAGCTCGTAGTACAGGACCACCGTGGCCAGCACGGTGATGCCCAGGTACAGCGACCGGGGACCGGTGTCGGGATAGCGGTCGAGCTTGCGGTCCCACATCCGGCGCAGGCCCCCACCGCCGGGTGGCGTGGGCGTCTCGCTCGGTCGGACGTCGGTAGCGGTCACGTGCGGTCCCTTCCCGGCGCAGCGCCGAGCACGGGGAGGAGACGGCCCGGTCGGGCCGCCGGTGTGGCGCGGAGCACACCGGCGCGGAACGTAGCGGCGGACTGTTGCAGGGGTCAACGGAACCGGGAGGTGTCGTCACCGGACCGTGACCGATTTCCATCGAACCGTTATCCCGAACTCACGAGCTGAGAAGGAAGGCTGGGGGAACCGGCGACGACGACGGGAGGGCTCCGGGTGGCGGGTGCCGGGGGAGTGGTCGCCCGGCACCCGAGGCCCGGGCCGCCCCGGCGTCGGGGTGGTCGACCCCGCGGTGCTGCCGACACGCCGTCGGGGATCGCGGGCCCGCTGCTGGGGCCGGGCGAGACTGTCCGCCGCCGGCGCCCGGGCTGGACGGGGCAGCGGCCGGGCGCTCGAGCCCGGCGACGGCGGCCAGGGTGGGTCGGCGCGAACGGACCCGAAAGCGCCGTTCCACGAGGAGCACATTGCTCCGTTATCCCCAACTTCTTGTCGACCCAGACGGTGGCAAGACCCGTGAGGAAACAGTTGGAGGACAGGGGCTCCCCGGCCGGGGGTCCCTCCGGGCCTCCCACCGCGCCGGGGGAGGGCGGTGTGGCACCCGGGGACCGGGCCGGTAGCCCCGGCACGGGTCGGGGGAGCGGGCTCAGTGCCCGCGGGACGTCCGGCCGGCCGCACGCAGGCCCTCGCCGAGGAGGACGAACGCAGCCACCGCGACGACGAGGACGAGGCTCGGCGCGACGAGGGCGTGCGGCGCCCGGGACGCCGCCTCGCCGCCCTGCTGCAGCAGGATGCCCCAGGACTCGGTGGGCCGCTGCAGCCCGACCCCGGCGAAGGTGAGCACCGCCTCGGCGGAGATCAGCACGCCCGCGTAGGCGCTGGCGAACACCAGCAGAGGGCGCACGGCGTCGGGCAGCACGTGCCGGAGGACCAGCCGCAGCGACCCGGTGCCCAGAGCGCGTGCCGCGGTGACGTACTCGAGCGCCAGGACCTGCCGGGTGGCGGCCCGCATGACGCGCACCATCGGCGGCCAGCTGAACACCGCCAGCACGGCGACGACCTGCCACACCCCGCGCCGGTCGGTCGCGCTGAGCAGGACGACGCCGCCGAGCACCAGCGGGATGCCCGACCACACGTCGGTCAGCCGCGAGACGACGCCGTCGGCCCAGCCCCCGGCCGCGCCGGCCACCGTCCCCAGCACGACGGCGAGCAGGCCGCTGAGCACGATGACGGCGACGGCGAGCAGCAGCGACGTCCGCGCGCCGTGCACCGTCTTGGCGAGCAGGTCGCAGCCGAACAGGTCGAAGCCGAAGGGGTGGTCCCAGGACGGCGCCACCAGGGAGTCGGCCAGGTCGCAGGAGCGGGGGTCGGCGTCGGTGAAGGCGCCGGGCGCCAGCGCCGTCGCGGCGAGCAGCCCCAGTACGGCGACGGCGACGACCAGTGGTGCGTTCCAGCGCCCCGCCGCCGGCCGGACCTCCTGGGGCCCGGGGAACGAGGACGGCACCGGCGGAGTCTGACCGAGCGGGTGCCGCGCCGTCGACCGGGATGATCACCGTGCTGCCACGATGTCGCCCGTGGTCGCGTTCGCCGCCCGCCGGTCCGGGCAGATGCTGCTCAGCCTGTGGGCCGCGGTGACCCTGGTGTTCGTCGCCGTGACGCAACTCCCCGGGGACCCGGTGCGGGCGCTGTTCGGGTTCCAGCCGCCGCCCCCGGCGCTCCACGCCCGCATCCGCAGCGAGTACCGCCTCGACGAGCCCCTGCCGGTCCAGTACGGGCTCTACCTGCGCGACCTGCTGACCGGCGACTGGGGGCGCGGGCTGCCCTCCCTCCGGGGCGACGCCGTGGTGCCCGGGCCGGCCGTGCTCGACGTCGTCACTTTGACCGCGCCGGTGAGCGCGGCCCTGCTGGCCGGCGCGGTGGTCGTGCAGCTCGTGGTGGGCGTGGTCGCCGGGGCGCTGGCCACGAGCGGGCGGTGGACGGGCACGGGCGTCTACGCGGTCGCCACGGTGCTGGTGGGCACGCCGGTCGTCGTCGCGGCCTACCTGCTGCGGTTCGTCTTCGTCTCCGAGCTCGGCTGGGCGCCGTTCGACGGCCGCACGGGGGAGCCGGCGGCCTACGTCCTGCCCGTGCTGGCCCTGGCGGCGCTGTCGACCGGCTACGTCGCGCTCATCACCCGCGCCGAGGTCGGGGACACGCTGCGGTCGCCGTTCGTCCAGGCCGCGCGCGGCCGCGGGCTGTCGCGGTCCCGGGTGGTCGGCGTGCACGCGCTGCGGCCGGCGCTGACGCCGGTGGTGACGTTCGTGGCGGCCAACCTGGGCCAGCTGTTCGTGGGGCTGATCGTGGTCGAGGGCGTCTTCGGCATGCCCGGCGTGGGGGCGGCGATCCTGGGCGCGATCGAGGCGCACGACCGGGCGCTGCTGGTCGGGCTGACCACGGTCGTCATCGCCGCGGTCATCGTGGCGAACGCGGTCGCCGACGTCGCCGCGGCGGCGGTGGACCCGCGCGTCCGGCTGGGTCCGGCGACCTGATCAGGCGCGTGGGGAGGGGTCCCTCTCCACGCTAGTTGACATAATGTGCATTATCGGCGATGGGTTCAGGAGCTCGAGAGGGGCCGTCCGGACGCCGGACTGCCGCCTCGGTCCAGGTGTCCGGTCCGCCCGTCGGCGGCCGGTCGTCGCGTGCGCCGACAAGGTGCTCGTGTCGTCGTGCTCGTGTCGTCGTGCCGCGGCGGGTCGCCTGCGCACGCGACGTCGTGTCGGCCCGCACCCAGGCGTCCCCGTCGGTTCCTCCACCCGGACCTCGTGCACGACTCCGCGACCCCCGTCGCCGCCCGGTCACCCGTCGGCCGGCCACCTGTGCGTCCCGGCCCGGCCGTGCCCCCGACGTCCCGGTGATCGCCCGGGTGCTCGTCGACGGCCGATCCGGGCCCCGCTCCGGCCGGGATCCCCTCCTGCCCGCACCCGGCGACACCCCTGTCATTTCGTCACTGTGACGTTATGCCGGTGGTGTGGGCGGCTTCGACGGGCGGCCCGCCCGGTGCCTGCTTAGGGTCGAGGACATGGAACTCCGACGCCCGATCGCCGCACTCATGACCGCGCTGGCGCTGTTCGGAGGGGGCGCGACGCTCACCGCCTGCAACGCGGCCGGTGACACCCAGAACGACGGCACCACCGACGACAGCGAGAACACCGGCGGCAACGACCCGGCCGGCGAGTCGCAGGACAACCTGCCGGACAACAGCAACCCGGAGCAGGACGCGCCCGAGGACCAGGACGACGACACCCAGGACCCGGACTGACCCGGCGCTGACGGGCCGGCCCGGACACCCGGGTCAGCCGGCGGCGCGCTCGGAGACCCAGAGCTTGTCGAGCCGGCCCGTGGAGTGCACCAGGTCGGCCAGCGACCGCTCGAGCTCGGCCTTGGTGTGCCGCTCGCCGAGCAGCGTCTGGACGTCCTCGAGCGCGCAGCGCAGCTGGAACAGCCGGTCCTGCAGCCCGTCGAGCTCGGCGCGGCGCACGAGGACGACGTCGTCGGAGAGGCCGGCCTTGGCGACCGCCGTGCGCTGCTCGTACGCGCGCTGCCGGCACGCCTGGCCGCAGTACATCCGCGGGCGGCCGACCGACCCCGCCTGGGGCAGCACCCGCCGGCACCACCCGCAGCGCCGTTCGGCCCCGCTCCCCTGCCGTCCCGCCGTCGTGTCCGCCTTCCCTGCCGTCCCGTCGGTCCCGACCACGCGGTCGGCGTGCTGCTTGCCCACGCCGGGCACGCTAGACGCCGGTACCGACAGTCCCGGCGGACACGCCCGACCCGCCGGGAGAAGGGGCTGGTGAGCGCGTCGCGGCGGCCGGTTAGCGTGTCGCCCGTGCCCCCCGCCCGGTTCGCCTTCCTCGACGCGCCGGCGCCGCTGGCGATGGCGCACCGGGGCGGGGCGATCGAGCACCTGGAGAACTCCATGCCGGCCTTCGAGGCCTGCGTGAAGATGGGCTACCGGTACATCGAGACCGACGTCCGGGTGACCGCCGACGGGGTGGTCGTCGTCTTCCACGACCCGGCGCTGGACCGGGTCACCGACCGCACCGGCCGGATCGAGCAGCTGCCGTGGGCGGAGGTCGCCGCGGCCCGCATCGGCGGCCGGGAGCCGATCCTGCGGCTGGAGGAGCTGCTCGGCGCCTGGCCCGACGTCCGGTTCAACCTCGACATCAAGGCCGCCGGCGTGCTCGCGCCGCTGGTGCGCGTGCTGCGCCGGATGGACGTCCTGGACCGGGTCTGCCTGGCCTCGTTCTCCGACGCCCGCGTCGCCGCCGCCCGGCGGCTGCTGGGCCCCACGGTGTGCACGTCGCTGGGCCCGCGGGGCGTGGCGGCGCTGCGGCTGTCCTCCTACTCCCCCCGCGCGGCCGGGCTGGTGCGCATGCAGGCCGGCTGCGCCCAGGTGCCGCTGCAGCTGGGTGGCCGGGCGCTGGTCGACGAGCGGTTCCTCGCCGCCGCGCACGCCCGCGGTCTGCAGGTGCACGTGTGGACCGTGGACACCCCGGAGGAGGCGACGGCGATGCTCGACCTCGGCGTGGACGGGATCATGACCGACCGCCCGGCCATGCTGAAGGAGATCCTCGAGGCGCGCGGCCAGTGGGTGGGCCGGTGACCGGTCTGCTCCAGCGGCTGGCCACGGGGGTGAGGGAGTGGCGGCCGACCCCGCCGCCGCTGCCCGACCACCTCGAGGCGGTGCTGCACGACGGCGACCCCGAGTGGTTCGCCCGCGAGCTGGCCATCGCCGCCGCGCCGCCGTGGGACGTGTGGCTGCTCCTGCTGCGCCGGTTCTCCTGGCTGGTCGACCTGTTCGGCCGGGTGGAGGTCACCGGGTGCATCCCCGAGGAGCTGCGCCGCGGGCCGCTGCTGCTGGCGGCCAACCACGTCGGCGACTTCGACCCGTTCCTGATCGCCGTCGCGCTGCACCGGCTGGGCGTGGTGCCGCGGATCATGGCCACCGGCGGGATCGTCTCCGCGCCGGTGGTGGGGCCGCTGCTGGAGCGCGCCGGCGGCATCCGGGTGGAGCGCGGCACCGAGGTCGCCCGGCACGCGGTGCGGGTCACCGAGGTGGCGCTGGTGCACGGCGGGCACGTCGTCGCCTACCCCGAGGGGCGGGTCGGGCTGGCGCCCGACGGGTGGCCCGAGCGCGGCCGCACCGGGATGGCCCGGCTGGCGCTCGGCGTCGGGGTGCCGGTGATCCCGGTCAGCCAGTGGGGCGCCCAGGAGGTGCTGCAGTACGGCAACGACTGGGGGAAGCTGCGCACCCTGGCCCGCTCGCTGGTGCAGCGGCCGGTGCTGCGGGTGCACGTCGGCCCGCCGGTGTACCTGGCGGACCTGCGCCTGGGCCGGGTGGGCGACGCCAACCGGGCGCGGATGCGGATCGCCGCGGCGATCACCCGCGGTCTGGTGCCGCTGCGCGCGGCCAGCCGGCCGCTGCACCCGGACCCCACCCGACCCACCAACGGCGCCGCGGCGTTCCCCGGCGGCGTCGTCCCCCCGGACATCCCGTGACGAGGCCTCCCGTGACGAGGCCTCCCGTGACGAGGCCTCCCGTGACGAGGCCTCCCGTGACGAGGCCTCCCGTGACGAGGCCTCCCGTGACGAGGCCTCCCGTGACGAGGCCTCCCGTGACGGGACATCCCGTGACCCCCCCGGTGCTGGAACGGACGGAGCCGGGCTGACACCCTGCGCCCGTGACCGCCCCCCACGTCGACGCCGCGCAGCCCGTCGACCGCGCCCTGCGCCGCGAGCGCTTCGGCTGGTACTCCTACGACTGGGCGATGTCGGTGTTCAACACCAGCGTCACCACGGTCTTCCTGGGCCCGTACCTGACCACCGTCGCCGAGGACGCCGCCGGCGCCGACGGCCGGCTGCCCTTCCTCGGCCTGTCCATCCCGCCGGGCAGCTGGTTCTCCTACGTGCTGTCGTTCTCGGTGGTCCTGCAGGTCGTCGTGCTGCCGCTCACCGGCGCCGTCGCCGACCGCACCGGGCGCAAGCGGCACCTCCTCGGCGGGCTGGCGCTGCTCGGCGCGCTCGCCGCGACCTGCCTGTTCTTCGTCGCCGACGGCCGCTACCTGCTGGGCGCGGCGCTGTTCGTCGTCGCCAACGTCGCCTTCGGCGCGGCCACCGTCGTCTACTACTCCTGGCTGCCCGACCTCGCCGGCCCCGACGAGCGCGACGCGGTCTCCAGCCGCGGCTGGGCGTTCGGCTACGTCGGCGGGGCGCTGCTGCTCGCCGTCCACCTGGGGCTGTTCCTCGGCGCGGAGTCCCTGGGCCTCACCGAGGGCGAGGCGGTGCGCATCTGCCTGGCCACCGCGGGCCTGTGGTGGGGGCTGTTCACCCTGGTCACCGTCTCGCTGCTGCGCGACCGGCCGCCGCAGGCCGCCGCGCACGCCACCACCAGCGGCTTCCGCCAGCTGTGGGCCACCCTGCGCGGGATGCGGGCGTTCCCGCTCACGCTGTGGTTCCTCGGCGCCTACCTGCTGTTCAACGACGGCGTGCAGACCGTCATCTCGCTGAGCGCCACCTACGCCAGCGAGGAGCTGGGGCTGTCCCAGTCGGTGCTCACCGGCGCGATCCTCATGGTCCAGGTGGTCGCGGTGTTCGGGGCGCTGGGCCTGGGCCGGGTGGCCGCCCGCTACGGCGCCAAGCGGACCGTGCTGGGCTGCCTGGTCGCCTGGACGGCGGTGCTGGTGGCGGCGTACTGGCTGCAGGAGGGCGCGGTCGCGCAGTTCTACGCGCTGGCCGCGGTCATCGGGCTGGTGCAGGGCGGCACGCAGGCGCTGTCCCGGTCGCTGTTCAGCCACCTCATCCCGGCCGGCCGGGAGGCGGAGTACTACAGCTTCTACGAGATCAGCGACCGCGGGACCAGCTGGCTGGGGCCGCTGGCGTTCGGCCTGACCTACCAGCTCACCGGCTCCTACCGGTACGCGATCATCAGCCTGGTGGTGTTCTTCGTCGCCGGATTCCTGCTGCTGCTGCGGCTGCCGATGCGCCGGGCCGTGCAGGCCGCGGGCAACACCCCGCCGGAGCGGCTGTGAGCGACCCGTCCGCCCCGCTGGTGGCGGTCCCGGCGGCCGGGGACCGGCGGCGCGCCCCGGCCCCGGCGCACCTGCGGTTCTTCCACGGGCCGATGGACTGCGGCAAGTCCACGCTGGCGCTGCAGGTCGACCACAACCAGAGCCGGCAGGGCCGCTCGGGGCTGCTGCTCACCCAGGGCGACCGGTCGGCGCAGCCGCGGATCAGCTCCCGGGTGGGGCTGTGCCGCGACGCCGTGGAGGTCGACCCGGGCACCGACCTGCTGCTGCTGGTGCGCAGCCACTGGGCCGACGGGCGGCGGGTGGACTACCTGATCGTCGACGAGGCGCAGTTCCTCACCCCCGGCCAGGTGGACCAGCTCGCCGAGCTCGTCGACGCCTCGCACGTCGACGTCTACGCCTTCGGGCTGACCACCGACTTCCGCGCCCGGCTGTTCCCGGGCACCCAGCGGCTGCTCGAGGTCGCCGACGACGTGCAGCGGATCCAGGTCGAGGTGCTGTGCTGGTGCGGGCTGCCCGGCCTGCTCAACGCGCGGGTCGTCGACGGGCAGATGGTGCGCGAGGGCGCCACCGTCGTCGTCGCCGACACCGCGCCCACCCCGGCACCCGACACCGATCCCGAGCCCGGCCCGGAGGTGCACTACCAGGTGCTGTGCCGGCGGCACCACGTGCTCGGCCAGCTGGGCCCGGCCGCGGCGGGCCCGGGGCAGCTCGCCCTGCCCTGAGCCGGCCGGTCTCCCCCGGCCGAGGGGGCCGCGCACGGCCCAATACCACCCCATGCGATGATGGGGAACCGACTCAGCGGAATCTCTCCGCGAAATCCGCCGTTGGTCTCTTTCGACACCCTCCCGCAGTGGGTACCCCCTGCCGCGACGAGGAGTCCTGACCGACACCACCAGCACGAGAGGACGGTGTGCCATGGGCGAGCGTTCCCTGCGGGGCAGCCGACTGGGCAGCGTGAGCTACGAGACCGAGCGGAACACCGCGCCGATCGAGCGGCAGTACGTCGAGTACAAGTGCCCCTCGGGTCACCAGTTCACCGTCCCGTTCGCGGACGACGCCGAGGTGCCCGACACCTGGGAGTGCAAGTTCGACGGCGCCTCGGCCAAGCTGGTCGGCGGCTCCGAGCCGGCGCCCAAGAAGGTCAAGCCGCCGCGGACGCACTGGGACATGCTGCTCGAGCGCCGCTCCGTGGAGGACCTCGAGGAGGTCCTCGCCGAGCGTCTCGAGGTGCTGCGCGGCCGGCGGACCCGCGCCAGCTGAGGAAGGACCCGCCTCCCCACCGCTCGCGAGCTCGCGGCGGCCCTGGAGGCGGGCCGTTCCAGGAGCGTCGACGGCCCCGGTGGGACTCCCCACCGGGGCCGTTCCGCGTCCGGGGACCGATGAGTTCCCGCCCCCTCCCCCGGTCTGCCCCGCAGGACCCGACCGAGGAGGACCCCGTGGCACACCTGATCGCCGGCACGACCATGTCCCTGGACGGCTACGTCGCCGACCCCGCCGGGGACTTCGGCATGCTCTACGCCGACCTCGGCACCCCTGCCGGGGAGGAGTACCTGGCGGCCTCCCAGGCCGAGACCGGCGCGGTGCTCATGGGCCGGCGCACCTACGACGGCGCGCCCGACCCCGACTCCTACGCCGACGACTACGAGTACCAGGTGCCGATCGTCGTGCTCACCTCGCGCCCGCCGGCGACCCCGCCGCGGCGCAACGACCGGCTGTGGGTCACCTTCTGCGGCGACCTCCGCGAGGCGGTGGACACCGCCCGGGAGCTGGCCGGGGACAAGGCGGTCACCGTCGTCGGCGGTGCCGACCTCAACCGGCAGCTGCTCGACGCCGGCCTGTTCGACGAGCTGCGCGTCGACGTCGTGCCGGTGCTGCTCGGCGGGGGTCTGCGGGCCTTCGACGGCGTCGCTCCCGGCCGGCTCGAGGTGATCGGCGTCGAGCGGGTGGGCGAGCGCACCTGCCTGCGGTTCCGGCCCGTCCGCCGGGACTGAATCGTCAGGCGCGCGGGCCGGCACCACTGTCGACGACCGGGCCCTCGACCACCTCGCCCTCGATCACCCGCACCCCGCCGTCGGGCCGGGCGTGCACCGGGCCGGGCACCCGGGTACTGCGCACCCGCACCGGCGTGGACAGGCCCAGCCGCGCGGCCAGCCCGCGGCCGACGGCGGCGCGCACCAGCGGCCGGGTGGGCGGCAGCAGGCACAGCAGGCCGACGACGTCGCCGAGGAAGCCGGGCAGCACCATCAGCGCGCCGCCGACGGCGACCAGCCCGGCGTCGGTGGCCGCGGTGCCCGGCGCGCGGTGCTCCCGGGCGCGGGCGCGCAGCTCGTCCAGCGCCCGGGTCCCCTGCCGGGCCAGCAGGGTCCAGCCCAGGACGGTGGTGGCCAGCGCGGCCAGCAGCGTCCAGCCCACGCCGATCCACGCGGCGACCAGCGCGAAGACGACGACCTCGGCGAGGGCCCACAGCCCCGCCAGCACCCGTACCCGGTGTCCCACGGCACTCCCCGGCCCGGCTCGCGGGCGGCCCGGGTCCGCCTACCGGACCTCGCTGGACCGCCCGCGCTCGCGGACCCGTCCCGGCACGGGCGGTGGGACCCGGCCCGGCAGGCGGTCGGCCAGCCGGTCCTGCAGGCCCCAGAGGGTGACCCGTGCCAACGCCTCTCCAACGATCGAGGACGTCATCTTGCTCCTGCCGAACTCGCGTTCGCTGAAGGTGATCGGCACCTCCACCACCCGGGCACCCTCCCGCCAGGCGCGCCAGGCCCAGTCGACCTGGAAGCAGTAGCCCTGGCTGGCCACCCGGTCGAAGGGCAGCCGGTCCACCAGCTCCCCGCGGACGGCGCGGAACCCGCCGGTCGCGTCGGCCAGCGGCAGGCGCAGCGCGCGGCGGGTGTAGACGTTGCCCAGCCGGGACAGCAGCAGCCGCCGGCGCGGCCAGTCCTCGACGCGGCCGCCGGGCACGTAGCGCGAGCCCAGCGCGAGGTCGGCGTCGTCGAGGGCGGCCAGCAGCAGCGGCAGCTGCTCGGGGTGGTGCGAGCCGTCGGCGTCCATCTCGACCAGGACCTCGTAGCCGCGCTCCCGGCCCCAGCGGAACCCGGCGACGTAGGCCGGGCCCAGGCCCGCCTTCTCGGTGCGGCGCAGCACGTGCACCCGGTCGTCCTGCGCGGCCAGCTTCTCGGCCAGCTCGCCGGTGCCGTCGGGTGAGCCGTCGTCGACGACCAGGGCGTGCGCGGTGGGGACGGCGGCGTGCAGCCGGTCGAGGATCGGCTCGAGGTTCTCCACCTCGTCGTAGGTGGGGACGACGACGAGGACCCGCGCCGCGCTCACCGGGCGGCCCGGCGGGCCCGCTGCCGGCGGCGCAGCGCCGGGGCGGCGACCGCGAGCACCGCGCCGGCGCCCAGGGCGGTCAGTACCCACTCGGGGGCCGCGCCCAGCCGCTCGGCGACGGTGGTGGAGTCGCGCTGGGCGACGTCCTCGACGAACACCGCGGGGGTGAACAGCTCCGAGCGGCGGGCCAGCGACCCGTCCGGCGCCACGACGGCGGAGATGCCGCTGGTGGCCGCGACCACGACGGTGCGGCCGAACTCGACCGCGCGCAGCCGGCTGGCGGCCAGCTGCTGCTCGCTCTCGTCGGTGTAGCCGAAGGTGGCGTTGTTGGTCTGCACGACGAGCATCCCGGCGCCGGCCTCCACGGTGTCGGCGACGAGGGAGTCGTAGACCACCTCGAAGCAGATGACGTCCCCGACCCGCGCGCCGCCCATGTCCAGCACGCCGACCTCGGTGCCGTGGGTGAAGTCGCGGCGGACCAGGTCGACCTTGTCGCTGAAGAACCGGAAGAACGACCGCGCGGGCACGTACTCGGCCAGCGGGACGGGGTGCCGCTTGACGTAGGTCTCGCCCGGCCCGGTCCCGGGGTCCCACACGATGCCGGTGTTGCTCAGGTACCGGCCCGGCCCCTCGACCACCGCGCCGACCAGGATCGGCGCGCCGATCGCCTCGGCGGCGCGGCTGATCTGCCGGGCGGCGTCGGCGTTGCGGTAGGGGTCGATGTCGGAGCTGTTCTCCGGCCACACGACCAGGTCCGGCTGCGCCTGGTCCCCGGCGGCGACCGCGGCGGCCAGCCGCACCGTCTGCTGCACGTGGTTGTCCAGCACCGCCCGGCGGCGGGCGTTGAACTCCAGCCCGGCCTCCGGCACGTCGCCCTGGATGACGGCGACGGTCCGGGTGGGGCCGCCGTCGGTGAGCGAGGGGCCGGGCAGCGGCGTCCAGGCCAGCGCGCCGAGCAGCGGGACGGCGAGGACGGCGGCGACCAGGCCGGCCGCGGTGCGCAGCGCCGGCCCGCGGGCCGCGCCCTCACCGGCCGCGCGCCAGGCCCGGGCCAGCGCGAGCAGCGCCGCGGCCAGCAGGGTGCCGGTGAGCGCGACGGCGAAGGACACCAGCGGCACCCCGCCGTAGGCGGCGAGGGAGAGGAAGGCGCCGTCGGTCTGGCTCAACCCCAGCCGGCCCCAGGGGAAGCCGCCGAGCGGCAGGCGGCCGCGCAGGGCCTCGTCGGCCACCCACAGCGCCGCGGTCCACAGCGGCCACAGCCGCAGGCCGGACACCGCCGCGGAGGCCGCGCCGAGCAGGGCGAGGAACAGCGCCTGGGAGACCGCCAGCGCCAGCCAGGGGAACGCGCCGACGAACACGCCGGTCCAGGACAGCAGCGGCACGAAGAACGCCAGGCCGCACACCAGGCCCAGCCACGCGCCGGAGCGGGCCCGCTGCCCGCGGACGGCCAGCGCCAGCGCGGCGGGGCCGAGCACCGCCAGCGGGGGCAGCGACCAGCCGGGGAAGGCCAGCAGCATCGCCAGGCCGCCGGTGGCGGCGAGCGCGGTGCGCCACGGCAGGCGGCGGGCCCGGCGCCTGCCGGTCCCCGCGGGCGCGCCGGAGCCGGTGTCCCGCTCCTCCGTCACGGCTGCTGGCGGCACCCACGACCTCCCCGCGACGTCCTGCCGCGGGCAGCGCGCCCGGGCGTCCGGCTGCACCCGTCCGCGGCGGACGGCGTGCGGACCACGGTCGTGGTCCACCTCCGAGCATCCCACCCCGCGCCCCGTCCTCCGGGACGCGACCTGCGCGGGGTCCCCCGTCCGTGCCGTCCCGGCACCGGGTGGTTACAGCGACGGCAGCGGCCGGCCGGCGACCACCAGCTGCCGGCACTCCGGCCGGTCCCGGCGGTCGAGCACCCGGGACAGGCCGGCGTCGGTGGCCCACAGCGCGAGGTCGGCGGGCGCGCCCGGCGCCAGCGGCCCGGCGGCGGTCTCGGCGCGGACGGCGTGCCAGCCGCCGTGGGTCGCGGCGTCGAAGGCGTCGAAGGGGCGCAGCCCGGCGCCGGCGGTGCGGTGGTCGACGGCCGCGTGCACGCCGCCCCAGGGGTCCATCGGCGTCACCGGGGCGTCGCTGCCCAGCGCCAGGGCGACGCCGGCGTCGGCGAGGTCGGCGAACGGGTTGCACCCGGCGGCCCGCCCGGGGCCCAGCCGCTCGGCGTACATGCCCGCCGGGCCGCCCCAGGCCGCGTCGAAGGCGGGCTGGACGCTGGCCACCATCCCCCACGCCCGCATCCGCTCGACCGCCTCCGGGCCCGCCATCTCCACGTGCTCCAGCCGGTGCCGGCAGGCCCGGACGGCCGGCAGCCCGAGCTCGGCCACCACCGTCCCGACCGCGTCCAGCACCTGGTCGACGGCGGCGTCGCCGATGCAGTGGAAGCCGGCCTGGATCCCGGCGGCGGTGCAGGCGCGCACGTGGTCGACCAGGGAGGCGGTGGCGAACCGCAGCGCCCCGGCGGTGCCCGGCCGGTCGGCGTAGGGGGCGTGCAGCGCGGCGGTGTGCGAGCCGAACGCGCCGTCGCAGAACAGGTCGCCGCCGGCGCCGGCCAGGCCCAGCTCGCGCACCAGGTCCAGCCCGCCGCGCTCGGCCAGCTCCCCCCAGTAGCCGGTCACCCGCGGCCCGGGGGCCTGGCCGGCCCGGTCCAGCAGCGCGCGCAGGTCCGCCGCGCTGGACACCTCGGGCCCGGCCATCTCGTGCAGGCTGCCGATGCCCAGCCGCACCGCCTCGGCGAGCGTCGCGGCCTGCGCGGCGGCCCGCTGCGGCGCCGTCACCGCCCCGTAGGCGGCCTGCCGGGCGGCGTGGTGGGCGTCCAGCCGCAGCTGCCCGTCGGGCGCGAAGCCGGACAGGTCGCGGACGCCGGGCACCAGGTCGAGCAGCGCGGTGGAGACGGTCGCGGAGTGCACGTCGACGCGGGCGAGGTAGGCCGGCCGGTCCCCGACGACGGCGTCGAGGTCGGCGCGGGTGAGCCCGCGGCCCTCGGGCCAGCCGGTCTCGTCCCAGCCGGTGCCCAGCAGGATGCCCGGCGGCGCGCTGCGCGCTGCCTCGGCGACCGCGGCCACCGCCGCGGCGAGGCTCGACCTCGAGTGGAGGTCGAGACCGGTGAGCGCCAGGCCGGTCGCGGTGGCGTGCACGTGCGCGTCCACGAACGCCGGGGTGAGCAGCGCGCCCTCCCCGGCCAGCACCCGGCCGGCCCGCGGCGCGTCGCCGGCCGCGCCGGTCCAGGCGATCCGCCCGTCGACGACGTGCACGGCGCGGCCGGGACGGTCGCCGACGGTCACGTCGGTGAGCAGCAGGTCGGTCGGGGACGTCACGGCCCCTGAGCATGACGGCGCGCCCGGGCCGCTCCGGCGCCGGGTCCGCGGGTAGCGCGGGGCGCGCCGGGTAGGCAGTCGCGATGACGGTGCCGGACGGGGAGCTGCTCACCGAGCGGCTGCGGCTGCGCCCGTGGACCACCGGCCGCGACGACCTGGCCCGGCTCACCGACATCTACCGGCGCGAGGAGGTCACCCGCTGGCTGGGCGGCCCGCCGTCGGTGGGCCCGGTGGAGCTGGTGGCCCGGTGGGCGGAGATCCGGCGCGCGGACCCGGTGCACGGCTGCTGGGCGGTGGAGGTGCGCGGGCGGCGGCCGGTGGTGGCCGGCACGGTGCTGCTCAAGCCGCTGCCCGACGGCGTCGGGGAGGTCGAGGTGGGCTGGCACCTGCACCCGGAGTGCTGGGGCCGCGGCTACGCCACCGAGGCCGCGCGGGCGGTGGTCGACCACGCCTTCGGCGCGGGGGTGCCGGAGGTGTACGCCGTCGTCCGGCCCGGCAACGAGGCGTCGCTGGCGGTGTGCCGGCGCCTGGGCATGGAGCCGCTGGGCCGGCTGCGCCGCTGGTACGACGTCGAGCTGGAGGCGTTCCGGCTGATGGCGCCGGTGGTGGTCGAGTAGCTAGCGGCGGCGGCGGAGGCGGCGGGCCAGCCGCGCGCGGCGCGAGGTCCGCGCCTTCACCCGGTGCCCGGCGGCGTCCTGCGCGTCGCGGGCGGTGGCCTCCTCCAGGGTGGGCGCGGTCCCGCCCAGGTGCGCCGGCACCCACCACAGGTCCTCGGGGCCCGCGGGCTGCTGGGGATAGGTGCGCTGCGCCTCGTCGAGCAGCGCCTCCATGGCCGCGCGGGTGCGGGCCAGCAGCTCGGCGGGCTGCTCGCCGGGCAGGGGGGCGACCGGCTCGCCGAGCAGCACGGTCACCGCGCGGCCGCGGGTGAGGTCCACGGGGTGCTTCTTGGTGGCCACCCGGTGCCCACCCCACACCGCGGCCGGGACGATCGGCACCCCGGCGTCGATGGCCATCCGGGCGGCGCCGGCCTTGAGGTCCTTGACGGTGAAGCTCTGGCTGATCGTCGCCTCGGGGAACACGCCGACGACCTCGCCGTCCTTGAGCGCCCGCACCGCGGCGTCGAACGCGGCCGCGCCGGCCGTGCGGTCCACCGGGATGTGCCGCATGGCGCGCATGAACGGCCCGGCGAACCAGTGCGCGAACACCGAGGCCTTGGCCATGAACCGGACCAGCCGGTGCCGCGGCAGCGCGGCCAGGCCGAGGAAGGTGAAGTCCAGGAAGCTGACGTGGTTGCTGCAGACCACCGCGCCGCCCGACGTCGGCACGTGCTCGGAGCCGCGCACGTCGAACTGCAGCTGCAGCAGCCGGAAGACGACCAGCGCCAGCCGCACGACGAACCGGTAGGGGCGGTCCCGGCGGTCGGGGGCCGGCCCGAACAGGTCGCGCCGCACGACGTCACGCCAGCTCGCGGTGTACATGGCGGGACGATATCCGCCTTCCCTGGGAGGTCACCCGCCGGTCGTGAGCTGCACCGCCGCGCGGACGACGGCGCCCAGGTCGCCGGTGCCGGCGTGCACCCGGCGCTGCAGGTCCGCGCCGGTGCCGCGCTCCAGCACGGCCGCCACGCCGTCGGCGACGCGCGCGTGGTCGCCGGTGGCCTCCAGCGCCGGCCCGACGTGCTCCAGCAGCGCCGCGACCACCGCGGCGGCCGGCGCCGGCGCCCCGCTGCGCGGGTCCACCAGGTCGCCGGTGGTGCCCGAGCGCCCGGCCCGCCAGGCGGCCACCCGCAGCAGCTCGCCGCGCACCCGCGGGGCCCGGACGCCCGCGCGCCACTCCCGGGCGGCGGTCTCCACCAGCGCGCGCACCAGCCCGGCGTGGGTGGCCGCGTCCTCCACCCGCAGCGCGACGTCGGCGCTGCGCACCTCGACCGTCGGCCAGGTCCGGGACAGCCGGGCGTCGAAGTAGACCATCCCGGCGTCGACGATCGTGCGGGTCGCGACCAGGTCGGCGACCACCCGGTGGTAGGTCGCCGGGTCCCCGAACAGCTCGGTGGGGCCCGACGACGGCCAGCGGTTCCACGCCTGGGACCGGAAGCTGGCGTACCCGGAGTCGGCACCCAGCCAGAACGGCGAGTTGGCGGTGAGCGCGGTGAGCACCGGCAGCCACACCCGGATCCGGTCGAGGACGGCCACGCCCTCCTCGTCGCCGTCCACCGACACGTGCACGTGGCAGCCGCAGGTGAGCTGGTCGCGGGCGATGAGGCCGAAGGTCTCGGCCATCTCCGCGTAGCGCTCGCCGGGCGTCGTCTCCGGCTCGACGCCGACCGGCGAGGTCGCCAGCGCCGCCACCCGCGCCCCGACCACCCGGGCGGCGGCGTCGGCGCGCCCGCGCCAGTACCGCAGCTCCCGCTCCACCTCGGCCAGCCCGGTGCACACCCGGGTGCCCAGCTCCACCTGCTCCCGCTTCAGCTCGGGCACCAAATGCCCCGGCGAGCCGCCGTCGTCCCCCTGCGCCGCCCGCTCGTGCTGCTCCGGGGTCTCCCCCTCCCCGCGGCGGGCGGCCACCGCCAGCGCCTCGGGACCGCGCGGCACCGGCGTCCCCGACGGGTCGACGACCAGCAGCTCCTCCTCGACACCCACCGTGCGCACCGGCACATCCTGGGGGCGCGGGGACGCCGCCGCAGGGCGGACACCGGCCCCCGGGTCGGGCACGATCCCCGCATGACCGAACGCAGGGCCCCCGGCGGCGCGGACGGCCGGCGGGTGGACCGGTGAGCCTCACCGCCTACCTGGACAAGGGCGCCTCCCTCGGCCCGGACGCCCCGTGCCTGACCGGCCCGGACCGGTCGCTCACCTACGGCGAGGTGCAGCGGTTCAGCCGGCAGGTCGCCGGGGCGCTGGCCCGCTCCGGCGTCCGGCCCGGCGACGCCGTGGCGGTCCTGTCGGCCAACGACCCCACCGCGTTCGCCGCCGTCTTCGGCATCGCCCGCGCCGGCGCGGTGTGGTGCCCGGTCAACCCCCGCAACGAGGCCGGGGAGAACCGCGAGCTGCTCGACCTGTTCGGCTGCACCGCGCTGCTCTACCAGCGCTCCTTCGCGCCGCTGGTGGCCGCGATCCGCGACCGCCTGCCGCGGCTGACCACCCTGGTCTGCCTCGACGGCGACGGCGACGACGGCGAGGGCGGCGACCCGGCGCTGGCGGAGTGGCTGGCCGGCGCGCCCGAGGCCGGCGACGCCGAGCCGCCCGGCGGGCTGGTCATGCTGGTCGGCACCGGCGGCACCACCGGCCGGCCCAAGGGCGTGCGCCTCACCGATCGCAACCTCGAGACCATGACGGCGCTGACGCTGATGAGCTACCCGTTCACCGGCCGGCCCACCTACCTGGCGCTCGCGCCGCTCACCCACGCCGCCGGGGTGCTGTGCTTCCCGGTGATGGCCCTCGGCGGCGAGATCGTCGTCATGCCGGCGCCGGACCTCGGGCGGTTCCTCGCCCTCGCCGAGCGGCACCGGGTCACGCACGCCTTCCTGCCGCCCACGCTGGTCTACCTGCTGCTGGCCCACCCGGACCTCGACGGCACCGACCTCTCCGCCCTGCAGTGCCTCTGGTACGGCGCCGCGCCCATGTCCCCGGACCGCCTCGAGGAGGCGGTCCGGCGCATCGGCCCCGTCCTCGGCCAGCTGTTCGGCCAGTCCGAGGCGCCGATGATGATCTCGACGATGGCGCCGGCCGAGCACCTGCACCCCGACGGCTCCCCCGCCCGGGAGCGGTTCACCTCCGCCGGCCGGCCGACGCCGCTCACCACCGTGGCGGTCATGGACGACGACGGGCGACTGCTCCCGGCCGGCGAGCGCGGCGAGGTCGTCGTCCGCGGCTCGCTGGTCATGGACGGCTACCACCGGGACCCGCAGGCCACCGCCGAGGCGAGCCGGTACGGCTGGCACCACACCGGCGACATCGGCTACCTCGACGCCGACGGCTGGCTGTACCTCGTCGACCGCGCCAAGGACATGATCATCAGCGGCGGCTTCAACGTGTACTCGGCCGAGGTCGAGCAGGCGGTCATGGCCCACCCGGCGGTGCAGGACTGCGCGGTGGTCGGCGTGCCCGACGAGAAGTGGGGCGAGCGGGTGGTCGCCGTCGTGCAGCCGCGGGCCGGGGAGGCGCTGGACCCCGCCGACGTCCGCGCGTTCGTCCGCGCCCGCATCGGCGGCGTCAAGGCGCCCAAGGACGTCCTCGTCTGGGCCGACCTGCCGCGTTCCAAGGTGGGCAAGGTGCTCAAGGGCGACGTGCGGGCGCACCTGCTGACCGCCGGAGGCGCGTGAGGCCTCCTGCCGCCCTCCCCTGCCGGCCCGTGACGGAACGGCGCCCCTCCCGGGCGGTGGACGCGGAGGGGGCGCTCCCCCGCCCGCGCGCACGGCCCGCGGTGCCGCCGCGGGCGGCCTGCCCCGCTCCGAGAGCTCGCCAGGCGGCGGCCCCTCGACGGGCTCGCCCGACCGGCCCTGGAGCACCCCTTCCACCGTTGTTGTTGGGTGTGGCGTGTTCCTGAGAATTTCGCCGCTAGTTAGGGATAACGGGTATGGTGAGGCCATGGCGAAGGGCTGGCAGGGGCCGCTCCCGGAGATGCCGTCACCGCCCGCGGCGCAGGCGTGGGCGCGGCTGGAGCCCCCGGAGGGCTACGCGGTGCAGTGGCGCCGGCTGATCGACGCCGCGCTCGAGCTGGGTCTCGGGCCCGACGAGCTGGCCGAGGGCGGGATGGACGACGTCGCGGCGGCCCGCGGCTGGAAGCCCGCCACCGTCACCCTCTACAGCAAGGTGGCCCGGTACGGCGGGGTGCCCCTGCCGGTGCCCGCGACGCCGGAGCCCGATCCGCGGACGCTGGACCTGCGGCCGCTCACCGAGGTGCGCAGCGAGGAGCCCGAGCACCTGCGCACGGTGGTCTGGTGCGCGATCGCGCTGCGCTGGCCGGCGCCGGTGGGCAGCTTCCGCGACCTGCGCCGCGACCAGGTGCACGCCACCGCCCGCCGCCTGGTGGTGAGCACCGACGACGGAGAGTGGTCGGTGCCCGGGGCGCTGACCGCGTGGCACGCCTGGGAGGCGGTGCGCAACCGCTTCCCCGCGCTGGCCGACAGCCCGTGGGTGCTGCCCGCGCTGCGCCGCGGCCCCGGCTTCGCCTCCCACGTCGGCGGCCGGCTGTCCAGCCAGGCGCTGCAGGTGACGTTCGCCAAGCACGCCGTGCGCACCGCCCTGTACCTGCGCGCCACCTCGACCGGGGCGCGCCGGCAGCGGGCCGAGGCGCTGGCCGCCGTCTACGAGACGCTGTCCTACGACTCCTACCGCCGGCTGGCCCTGGCGGCCGGCGCCGAGCCGGTGGCCGCCCGCGGGGCGGTCCGGGCCGAGCGGGCCGCCCGGGCGAACAAGGCCGCGGCTGCACCCCCCGCCTGAGCGCCCCTCCCCGCGACGCCACGACGGCCCGGGCGGAGGCCCGGGCCGTCGTGGCGAGGTACCGCGGGTCCCGTCAGGCCGGCGAGTAGGTCATGCAGGTGGCGGTGTCGTGGTCGAAGCCCACCCGGATGCCCTCGGCGCGGCACTCGAGGGCGTCGTTGTGCACGCAGTCGGTCCGCTGGCACGCACCCACCAGCGCCTCGGCCCGGGGCAGGCCGCCGCGGACGGTGAGCGGGATGAAGGTGCCGCAGTCGGCACTGCCGTTGTGGCTGCTCACGGTGATCGCGAAGGCGTGGCAGCCGTGCTCGTGGTCGTTGTAGGAACAGCCGGTGACGGTGCACTCGGCGACAGGCGGCACGACGGCGGTCATCGGGGGTCCTCCGGGCTCGGACGGTTCGGCTGGTCCCAGTGTGCCGCAGAATGGCGTCGAGCTCGACCCCGGAATGCATTCCGCGTGTCGTTTGCCTGGCCATTCTGTTAGGTCAGCCTGGCCTGAGAACCTGCACGTCAGCGGCGCGCGGGAAGGGAAGGCTGCCCTTCGCTGCGGCCATTTCGTTGCGGCACCCAATGGTCAGGGAAGGCTTGCCTGACCATTTCTAGATCAGTGCCAGCTGGCCCGGCACGGCGTCGTCCCGGGACCGCCGCGCCCGGGTGGCCCGGCCCCGCGGGACGGCGTCCCGGGCCGGCGGCAGGCTGCCGGCGGGGAAGGCGGCCTCGTCGTCCCCGGGGACCCCCGACGGCGTCCCGGCCCCCCGGGCCTCGCCGCCGGACCGGCCGTCGAGGCCGTGCCGGCGCAGCAGCGGCGCGACCCGCTGGGCCAGCCAGGCCCGGTACTCCGGGGGCACGTACGCGCCGCCGCGGTAGAGCTGCCGGTAGCGCCCCACCAGGGACGGGTGCTCGCGCGCCAGCCAGGCGGAGAACCACTCCCGGGCACCCGGGCGCAGGTGCAGCGGCACCACGGTGACCCCGGTGGCGCCGGCGGCGGCGATCGCGCCGAGGGCGGCGTCGAGGTCGGCGAGGCGGTCGGTGAGTCCGGGCAGCACCGGGGCGAGGAACACCCCGCACGGCAGCCCGGCGTCGGCGACCGCCCGCACCAGGTCCAGCCGGGCCCGCGGCGAGGGGACCCCCGGCTCGAGGCTCGCGTGCAGGTCGTCGTCCCAGATGGCCATCGAGACGCCGAAGCCCACCGGGACGTCGCGGGCGGCGTCGGCGAGCAGCGGCAGGTCGCGGCGGGCCAGCGTGCCCTTGGTGAGGATCGAGAACGGCGTGCCGGAGTCGGCCAGCGCGCGGATGACGCCGGGCATCAGCCGGTACCGGCCCTCGGCCCGCTGGTAGGGGTCGGTGTTGGTGCCCAGCGCCACGTGCTCGCGCTTCCAGGACGGCCTGGCGAGCTCCCGGCGCAGCACCTCGACCAGGTTGGTCTTGACGACGATCTGGGTGTCGAAGTCGCGGCCGGCGTCCAGGTCCAGCCACTCGTGCGTCGACCGGGCGAAGCAGTAGGTGCACGCATGCAGGCAGCCCCGGTAGGGGTTGACCGTGTGGGAGAACGGCATCCGCGAGCCCTCGGGCACCGGGTTGAGGGCCGATCGGCACAGCACCTCGTGCATCGTCACACCCGGGAACTCGGGCACCTCCACGCGGCGCAGCAGCCCGCGCAGGCTCGGCATCCCCGGCAGCAGCGTCTCGTCGTCGGCGTCGAGGCGCCGGGCGTCCCACCTCACGACCCGATGCGAACACGTGTTCGAGGCGTTGTCCAGTCGCACCGCCGTCGTCGCCACTCCCCTCCCCTGGGCGGTCCCACCGAGTGCTTGATTACCGAGTTGGGGATAACGGTCGCAGAGGGCGGGGTCAGGTCCCGGCGGCGGGCGCCGCCTCCCGTGGCGGCCCGCTGCTGCGGGTGAGCAGGACGACCCCGACGACGGCGACCAGCGCGGCCGGCCCCCACACCGCCGCGCGCCCGGGCTCCAGGTGCTCCCCGAGCAGCAGCCGGGCCGAGGGCACCGCGGCCAGCGGGTCGAACACCACGAGCGCGGGCAGCGACCAGGACAGCGCCCCGCGGCCGTAGGCCTGCTGCGCGCCCACCTGGGAGGCCACCGAGGCCACCACCGCGCCCCACGGCTCGGGCCGGGCGAGCGCGCCGGCCACCCCGTCGGCCGCGAGCACGGCGAGCCCGGCCGAGACCAGCACCGCCGCCACGCCGGCGGCCAGGCCCCCGGTGATCCCGCAGGCCAGCGCGGCGCCGCTGCCGCCGCGCAGCCGGGCCGTGAGCGCGACCGCCAGCACCACCAGCACGACGGCGACCACGGCCGCCGCGGCCGGCGGCGGGTCCCCGGAGCCCCGGCCCGGGCGGGCGGCGACCACGAAGACCACGAGCCCGCCCACGGTGAGCGCGGCCCCCGCCCACTCGGTCCGCGACGGCGGGTGCCCCGTCCGGACGGTCCGCACCGCCAGCGCCGCCACCAGCGCGCCGGCCAGCAGCGGCTGCACGATCGCCACCGGCGCCAGGGCCAGCGCCGCCACCTGGGCGACGGTGCCGCTGGTGGTGGCCCCCTGGCCGAGCAGCCAGGTGCGCTGGCGCACCATCTCCCGCATCCGCAGCCGCCCGCCGGTGGTGGCGCGGACCGCCGCCTCGTGCTGCAGCACCGAGCCCACCCCGAACAGCGTCGCCGCGAGCAGCGCCAGCAGCGTGCCGGGCAGGTGGTCGCCCACCCCGCGGGCCAGGGCGTCGGGCACGCCGGTCCTCCGGGCTCAGACGGGAGGGCGGTCCTCGTAGAAGGTGGACAGCACGACGGTGGTGCGGGTGCTCACGTTGGCCGTCGTGCGGATCTCGCGCAGCAGCGCCTCCAGCGCCTCGGGCGAGGCCACCCGCACCTTGAGCAGGTAGCTCTCGATGCCCGCGACCGAGTAGCAGGCCTCGATCGCGTCGAGGTGGGTGAGCTTGGCCGGGGCGTCGTCGGCCTGGGCCTGGTCCAGCGGGGTGATCGACACGAACGCGGTCAGCCCCAGGCCCACCCGGCGCGCGTCGATCCGCGCCCGGTACCCGGTGATCAGCCCGCGCTGCTCGAGCCGGCGCACCCGCTGGTGCACCGCCGACACCGACAGCCCGACCCGCTCGGCGAGCTCGGTGTAGCTGGCCCGCCCGTCGCGCACCAGGGCGGCCAGCAGCGCCCGGTCGACGTCGGACGCCGGCTCAGCCGGGGAGGACGACGAGCTCACGGGTGCCCTCGTTCAGCGTGCGGACGCCGTCGTCGGTGCAGACCACGATGTCCTCGATCCGCGCGCCGCAGCGGCCGGCCAGGTAGATGCCCGGCTCCACGGAGAACGCCATCCCCGCCTCCAGCGGCAGGTCGTTGCCCGCCACGATGTAGGGCGCCTCGTGGGTGTCCAGGCCGATGCCGTGCCCGGTGCGGTGGATGAAGTGCCCGCCCCACCCGGCGGCGGCGATCCGGTCGCGGGCGGCGGCGTCGACCTGCTCGGCGGTCACCCCGGGCCGGACGGCGGCGACGGCGGCCTCCTGCGCGTCCCGCAGCACCGCGTACCACTCGGCCACCCCGGCGTCCGGCTCCCCGCCGACGACGTAGGTGCGGGTGCAGTCCGACCGGTAACCGGTGGCGGTCTCCCCGCCGATGTCGACGACGACCAGGTCCCCGGCCTGCACCACCCGGTCGGAGAGCTCGTGGTGCGGGCTGGCGCCGTTGGGGCCGGAGCCGACGATGGTGAAGTCCACCCCCACGTGCCCCTCGGCGAGGATCGCCGCGGCGACGTCCGCGCCGACCGCGGCCTCGGTGCGCCCGACCCGCAGCCACTCCGCCATCCGGGCGTGCACCCGGTCGATGGCCGCGCCGGCGGCGGCGAGCTCCTCCACCTCGGCCGGGGTCTTGACCATCCGCAGCCGGTCCAGCACGGGGGTGGCCAGCTCCAGGGACGAGCCGGGCAGTGCCCGGTGCACGCCGAGGGCGTGCTCGGCCCAGGTGCGCGCCCCCACCGCGACCCGGGTGGGTGCGGCGCCCAGCCGGGCGGTCACCTCCCGGGCCATGACGGCGAACGGGTCGTCGGTCTCGTCCCAGGCGTGCACGTCCAGGCCGAGCGCGCCGGCCGGCGAGGCGTCGACCATCGGCGCCTCCAGCCGCGGGACGACCAGCAGCGGCTCCCCGCGGCGCGGGACCACCAGCGCGGTCAGCCGCTCCATCGCGTGGGCGTGGTAGCCGGACAGGTAGCGCAGGTCCGAGCCCGGGGTGAGGACCAGGACGTCGACGCCGAGCTCCCCGGCGACGGTGCGTGCGGCGTGCACGCGGTCGATGCTGACGAGGGCCCCCGCGCTGTCTCCCACGTCCGGACACTAACCCCGGGCACCGGCAGGACCGGACGGGGTTTCCCGGACCGTTACCGTCCCGGCCGTGACGACGATGCTGCTCGACGCCGCGAGCCTCTACTTCCGGGCCTTCTACGGCGTCCCGACCAGCGTGACCTCGCCCGACGGCCGCCCGGTCAACGCCGTCCGCGGGTTCCTGGACATGACCGCCCGGCTACTCACCGCGCACGCCCCGACCCGGCTGGTCGCCTGCTGGGACGACGACTGGCGCCCGGCGTTCCGGGTGGAGGCGCTGCCGTCGTACAAGGCGCACCGGCTCTCGCCCGACGGCGGGGAGGAGACGCCCGGCGAGCTGTCCCCGCAGGTGCCGGTGCTGGTGGACGTGCTGGCCGCGGCGGGCATCGCCCGGGTCGGCGCGCCGGGCTACGAGGCCGACGACGTGATCGGCACCCTGGCCACCCGCGCGCGCGGGCCGGTCGACGTCGTCACCGGCGACCGGGACCTGTTCCAGCTGGTCGACGACGCCCGCGGCGTCCGGGTGCTGTACACCGCGCGCGGCATCGCCGACATCGAGGTGGTCGACGAGGCGGCGGTGGCGGCGAAGTACGGCATCCCCGGCCGGGCCTACGCCGACTTCGCGGTGCTGCGCGGGGACCCCAGCGACGGCCTGCCCGGCGTGGCGGGCATCGGCGCGAAGACGGCGGCCGCGCTGGTCACCGAGTTCGGCGACCTGGCCGGCATCCGCGCGGCCGCCGCGCGCACCGCGGTGCCGAGGGCGCCGCTCACCCGCGGGGTGCTCGAGAAGCTGCACGCCGGCGGGGAGTACCTGGACGCCGCGCCGGTGGTGGTGGCCGTGGCCCGCGACATCGACCTGCCGCCGGTGGAGGGGGCGCTGCCGTCCCGGCCGGCCGACGCCGCGGCGCTGGCCGCGCTGGCCGACGCGCACGGGCTGCGCTCCTCGCTCGGGCGGCTGGGCGCGGCCCTGGGCTGGCCGGCCGGCGCCCTCGACTGAGGGGACGCCGGCCGGAGGTCAGCCGCGGGGGCCTCAGGAGGCGACCTCCCAGGTGTAGGCGGCCTCGTCCGCGTCGGTGATCGCGACCTGCAGGGTCACGTCCTCGCCGTCGTCGGTGGTGCCGGTGCACTCGTAGGTGGCGCCGTCCTCCACGACCATCTCGTCGTCGCAGGAGACGTCGATCGCGACGCCGAAGGTCTCCTCGAACTGCTGCGCGATGTCGCTCTCGGCCTGCGCGCCGTCGAGCACGTCCTTGCCGAGCACGATCGGCAGGACGATCGCCGCGGCGATCACCACGACGGCGAGCGCCACCAGGCCGACGACCAGCCCGGTCCGGGACTTCTTCGGCTGCTGCCCGAAGCCGGGCTGGCCGTAGCCCCCGGGCTGGCCGTACGGCCCCGGCTGCTGGCCGTACTGGCCCGGCTGGCCGTACTGGCCCGGCTGCTGGCCGTACTGCCCCGGCTGGCCGTACTGGCCGGGCTGCCCGTACGGCCCCGGCTGCTGGCCGTACTGCCCCGGCTGGGCGGCGGGCTGCCCGTACTGCCCACCCGGCTGGCCGTACTGCCCCGGCTGCCCGTACGGGCCCGGCTGTCCCGGCTGCTGGCCGTACTGCCCCGGCTGCCCGTACTGCCCCGGCTGGCCACCCTGCGGTGGGTTGGTCATCGTCGCTCCCGTCCGGTGCGGCCCCGCGGGGGCCGGATCGTGTTCCCGCGCTCCGATGACCGTCCGTCACCGGAGCGGGGGAGATTGTGCACCACCGAGGGCCGCTGACAGCCCGTCCGCGGCGCGGCCGCCCGCCCGGGGAACGGCGGCCTCAGCCGCTGGCCGCCACGGCGACCACCCCGCGCCGCACCAGCCCCACCGCGGCCCGCGCGACGCCGGCCACGGCCCCGTCGGCGACCTTGGCCAGCTGGTCGAGCAGGTCCACCAGCTGCCGCGCCCAGCGGACGAAGTCGCCGCCGGACAGCTCGGTGCCCGCCTGCTCGGCGCCGGCCAGCACCCGGTCGAGGGACTGCCCGTCGGCCCAGCGGTAGGCCGCCCAGGCGAAGCCGAGGTCCAGGTCGCGGCTGGCGGGCAGGCCGCGGTCGAGCTCGACGTCCTGCAGCCGCGCGCGGATCCGGCGCATCTCGGCGATCGCCCCGGCCACCTTCCCCGCCGGCACCGCCGGCTGGCCGGGCATCTCCCGCCGGGCCTCGAACACCAGGGTGGACACCGCCGCGGCCAGCTCCGCCGGGGTCAGCCCGCGCCACACGCCGGCGCGCAGGCACTCGGCGACCAGCAGGTCGGCCTCCGACCAGACCCGCGCCAGCCGCCGGCCCTCCTCGGTGACCCGCGGGGCGTCGTCGACCGGGGTGGGCTCCTCGGTGTCGGCCGGCACCAGCGGCACCGCCTCGGGCACCAGGTAGCCCAGCTCCTCGAGGACGTCGCAGGTGCGGTCGAACTGCCGGGTCAGCGAGCCGGTGCGCTCGGCCATCTTCCGCTGGGTGGCCTCGGCGTCGGCGACCGCGCGCAGGTAGCGCTCGGCGGAGCGCACCCGCTCCTCCCGGTCGGGCAGCGCGTGCACCGGGTGGTTGCGCACCGCGCGGCGCAGGTCGTGCAGCACCGGGTCGTCGGCGGCGGCCGAGCGCTGCTTGACCCGCCGGGCGCCCAGGTCGTTCTCGAGCCGCGCGGTGCGCAGCGTGGCGGCGAGGTCGCGGCGGGCGTGCGGGCTGCGGTGGTTGAAGTTCTTCGGCACCCGCACCCGGGCCAGCGCGGTGACCGGCGTCGGGAAGTCCACGCCGGCCAGCCGGCCGGCCCACTTGTCCTCGGTGAGCACCAGCGGGCGCGGGTCGGACAGGTCGGTGACGCCGGGGTCGAGGACGACGGCCAGGCCCTGCCGGCGGCCCGAGGGCACCCGGATGACGTCGCCCGGGCGCAGCGCGGCCAGCGCGTCGGCGGCCTCCATGCGCCGCTTGGCCTGCGAGTCGCGGGACAGCTCCTTCTCCCGGTCGGCGATCTCCCGCCGCAGCCGGGCGTAGGCCAGCACGTCGCCGCCCTCGCTGGCCATCTCCGCGGCGAACCGCTCCGCGTCGCGCTCGGAGCGGGCGGCCTGCCGGGCCAGCCCCACCACCGAGCGGTCGGCCTGGAACTGGGCGAAGGAGGAGCCCAGCAGCTCGCGGGCGCGGGCCCGGCCGAAGGAGCCGACCAGGTTGACCGCCATGTTGTAGCTGGGCCGGAACGACGACCGCAGCGGATAGGTGCGGGTGCTGGCCAGCCCGGCGACGACGGAGGGGTCCATGCCCGGCGCCCAGACGACGACGGCGTGCCCCTCGACGTCGATGCCGCGCCGCCCGGCCCGCCCGGTGAGCTGGGTGTACTCCCCCGGCGTGACGTCGACGTGCGCCTCGCCGTTCCACTTGACCAGCCGCTCGAGCACGACGGTGCGGGCGGGCATGTTGATGCCCAGCGCCAGGGTCTCGGTGGCGAACACGGCCTTGACCAGGCCGCGGACGAAGCACTCCTCGACGGTCTCCTTGAACGCCGGCACCAGGCCGGCGTGGTGGGCGGCCAGCCCGGCGAGCAGCCCCTCGCGCCACTCCCAGAAGCCCAGGACGTGCAGGTCCTCGTCGGGCAGGCTGCCGGTGCGCTCGTCGACGATCCGGGCGATCTCGGCGCGCTCGGCCTCGTCGGTGAGCCGCAGCCCGGCCATCAGGCACTGGTGCACGGCCTGGTCGCAGCCGTTGCGGCTGAACACGAAGGTGATCGCCGGCAGCAGCCCGGCGCGGTCGAGCCGCTCCACCACCTCCGGGCGGGCCGGCGGCCGGTACCGCGGCTTGTGCCAGTCCCGGTCCCGTCGCGAGCCGCCGTTGCCGCCGCCCCAGGTGTCCAGCCGCCGCTCGTGCTCGCGCACGTACCGGACCAGCTCGGGGTCGACGACGCTGGCGCCCCGGTCGCGGGTGGACTGCCCGCGCGGGTCCTCGCCCTGCTCGGCGGCGTGCGCCGCCGGGCGCAGGCTGAACAGGTCGAACACCCGGTTGCCGACCAGCATGTGCTGCCACAGCGGGATCGGCCGGACCTCGCTGACGACGACCTTCGTGTGCCCGCGGACGGTGACCAGCCAGTCGGCGAACTCCTCGGCGTTGCTCACCGTCGCCGACAGCGACACCAGGGTCACCGACGCCGGCAGGTGGATGATCACCTCCTCCCACACCGCGCCGCGGAACTGGTCGGCGAGGTAGTGCACCTCGTCCATGACCACGTAGCCCAGGCCGGCGATGGCCGGGGACTCCGCGTAGAGCATGTTGCGCAGCACCTCGGTGGTCATCACCACCACGGGCGCGTCGCCGTTGATCGCGTTGTCCCCGGTGAGCAGCCCGACCTTCGCCTCGCCGTAGCGGTCGACCAGGTCGTTGTACTTCTGGTTGGACAGCGCCTTGATCGGCGTCGTGTAGAAGGCCTTGCGCCCCTCGGCCAGCGCCTTGTGCACGGCGAACTCGCCGACGACGGTCTTGCCGGCCCCGGTGGGCGCGCACACCAGCACCCCGGCGCCCTCGTCGAGCGCCTCGCAGGCCTCCACCTGGAACGGGTCGAGGGAGAAGCCGAGCTCGGCGGTGAAGTCGGCGAGGGTGGGGTGCGCGCTGCGCCGCCGGGCAGCCGCGTACCGCTCGGCGGGGCTGGACATGCCCCCACGTTAGGCGCTCAGCCCGGACGGGACCTCCCCGCGTCGTTGCTCCTCCCCCTGCGCCCCCGGCCACCCCTGGTCGGCCCCGAAGTTGGGGATAACGGTAGAGGGAGCCGCGCGGCACGCGGGGGCGGCGGGCCGGCCTCCGCGTCCCCGCGGCGGGACGACGGGCGACGTCGTCACGCACCGCCACGACCGTCGGGATATATCCCCGGGATTCCTGGCACCCCGGCCACGGACGGTGACACTCCTCCGCCCGGCCGTCCCCGTCAGGTCAGCCGGTCACGCGCGGGCGGCCGGAGCCCACGATCCGCAGCGCGCCGGGCACCGCCTCGGCGCGCACCGGCAGCGCCGCCACCGGCTCGCCGTCGGCGTAGGTGGTCAGCCCGGTGCCGGCGAGCTCCACCCGCGCGGCGCGGTGCACCGTGACGGCGGGGTGGTCGACGTGGGTGCCCTCGGTCAGCCGGGGCCGGGTGCGCACCAGCTCGCGGCGGGACACCGGCCCGACCACGGTGACGTCGAGCCGGCCGTCGGCGGGGTCGGCGGCCGGGCAGACCCGCATGCCCCCGCCGTACCAGGCGGTGTTGCCGACGGCGACCAGCGTGACCGGCTGCGTCCGCGCCTCCCCGTCGAGGGTCAGGGTGACCTCCCGGGGCCGCAGCCGGGCCAGCTCGGCGAGGATCGCGACGTCGTAGCGGCGCGGTCCGCGCGGCCAGCGCAGCCGGTTGGCCCGGTCGGTGACCGCCGAGTCGAAGCCGCAGCACAGCACGGTGGCCCACCAGCGCCCGGCGGTGCGGCCGGCGTCGAGGACCCGCACCGCGCCCTCGCGCAGGTCGGCGGCGGCCGCGGTGGCCGCGGTGACCGGCTCGGGCGGCACCCCGAGGGCCAGCGCCAGGTCGTTGCCGGTGCCGGCCGGGACGACGGCCAGCGGGGTGCCGGTGCCGCCCACCGCCTGCAGCGCGGCGTGCACGGCGCCGTCCCCGCCGATCGCGACGACCGCGCCGGTGCCGGCCGCGACCGCGCCGGCCGCGGCCCGCTCGGCCTCGGCGCGGGTGCCGGCCGCGAGCACCGTGGGGGGGAGCCCGCCCCGGCGCAGCGCGTCGAGGGCGGCCGCGGACACGGTGCGGGCGCGGCCCCGGCCGGCGGCGGCGCTGACGAGGACGGCGACGTCCACCCGGTCTCCTCCCCTGTCCCCCCGGCCCGACGCCTCCGGCGAGCGGCGGCCCACGCTACGGCCCCGGCGCGCCCCCGGGGGCCGCCGCACCCTCCCTGCGGTGGAGACCGCCCTGGTCGGAGGTCGGGTTCGTGCCGGGATGACCTTGACACGCCCGCGCCGCCGGTGGCTCGATGACGCCGCCAGTCGGTTGCCCAGCAACACCTTCCCGCGGACGACCCCGCTGGCCCCGTCGAGTCGTGCGGAGGTCGCCGTGCAGGTCGTCGTCGCAGGGGCCGGGATCTCGGGCCTGACCGCAGCGGTCGTGCTGGCCCGCCAGGGCCACCGGGTGCAGCTGGTGGACCGGGACGGCGCGCAGCCGCCCGGCGACGTCGGCGCCGCCGCGGGCTGGCGGCGCCGCGGGGTGGCGCAGTTCCACCAGCCGCACGCCTTCCTCGCCCGGCTGCACGCCGAGCTCGCCGCCGGCCTGCCCGACGTGCTCGACGCGCTGGTCGCGCACGGCGCCGAGCCGGTGCGGCTGCCCGACGGGCTCACCGCCCTGTGGTGCCGGCGCAGCACGCTGGAGTGGGTGCTGCAGCGCACCGCCGGCGCCGAGCCGGGCGTCACCCGGTGGCGCGCCGGGGTGGAGCGGGTGGAGGTGACCCGCGGCGCGGTCTCCGGGGTCCGGCTGGCCGACGGCGGCGTGCTGCCCGCCGGCCTGGTCGTCGACGCCACCGGCCGGCGCGGGCGGCTGTCGCGCCCGTGGGTGGGCGACACCGTCGACGTCCCGGCCGACGAGGTGTACGTCTCCCGCCGCTACCGGCTGCTGCCCGGCGCCGGGTTCGCGCCGGTCGAGCGCGGGGTGGTCTCGGTGGCCGAGGGCGACGGGTACGCGGTGCTCGTCTTCCCGCACGACGCCGGCACGTTCACCGTCTGCCTGACCCGGCTGCCCGACGACCCGCAGCTGGCCCGCTCGCAGGAGCTGCCCGGCTTCGAGGCGGTCACCCGGGCGGTGCCGCTGGCCGCGCGGTGGACCGACCCCGCCCGCGCCGTCCCGGTGTCGCCGGTGCTGGTCATGGGCGGCCTGCGCAGCACCTTCCGGGTGCTCACCGACGACGCGCCGCTGGGGCTGCACCCGCTGGCCGACGCGGTCAGCACCAGCAACCCGCACTTCGGCCGCGGCTCGGCGCTGGCGGTGGCACACGCGCTGCGACTCGCCGAGGCCGTCGCCGCCGCGCCCGGCGACGCCCGCTCCTGGCGCGCGCAGGTGGACGCCTGGGTGCAGGGCGAGCTGCGGGAGTGGTTCGACGACGGCTGCCGGACCGACCTCGCCCGCGCCCGGATGTGGCGGGCCGCCCGCGACGGCACCGGGTGGGGCGGTGGGTCGGCCGGGGGTCCGCCCTCCGGGCCCGCCGGCGACGGGGCGCCGCTGCCGGGCTGGCTGGTGTTCGCCGCCGCCGGCGCCGACCCGGTGGTCGGCCGGGCGGTGCTGCGGCACGCGCAGCTGGTCGACCCGCCGGCGGCGCTGGCCGCGGTGCACCCGCGGGTGGCCGGGCTGCTCGCCCGCGGCTGGCGGCCCGGCCCCCCCACCCCCGGCGACGGCGGCCCCCCGCCGGCGCCGCCGCGGGCGGACCTGGTCGAGGCGCTGGCCGCGGCCGGGCCCCGGGCGGCTCAGCCGGGGTAGGTGTCCGCCGGGGCGGCGCCGGGCAGCAGGTCCTCGCGCCGGGTCGGGTCCGCGTCGAGGTCGGAGGGCCGCGCGTCCAGCGGGGAGGCCTCGTCGTCGGGCACGTCGTGGAAGTGCTCCACGGCCTCCCGCCGCGCCCGCCGCCGGTCCACGAAGCGGGCGACCTGGATGGCCAGCTCGAACAGCACCACCATCGGCAGCGCCATGGCGAGCATGGTGAACGGGTCCTGGGTGGGCGTGACGAACGCGGCGAACACGATGGTCAGGAAGAAGATCCACCGCCGGCTGCGCGCCAGCGCGGCGTGCGAGAGGACGCCGACCAGGTTCAGCGCCACCGCGATCAGCGGCAGCTCGAAGCTCAGCCCGAAGGCGACCAGCAGGCTGATCACGAAGCCCAGGTAGTCCGGCGCGGTGAGCTGGAAGGCCACCTCGTCACCGGCGAGCTCCAGCAGCAGCTCCAGGCCCTTGTAGAGGGTGACGTAGGCCAGCACCGCGCCGAGGGCGAACAGCGTCGTGGAGACGGCGACGAAGGTGATCGCGTACCGCTTCTCGTTGCGCTTGAGCCCGGGGGTGATGAACGCCCACAGCTGGTAGAGCCAGAACGGGCTGGACAGCACCGCCCCGGCGATCAGCCCGATCTTCAGCCGCAGCAGCACGCCGCCGAAGACGTCGAGGACCACCAGCGAGCAGCTCTCGTCGCCCTGGAAGCGCAGGTCGGCGGGCAGCGAGCAGTAGGGCTCGCTGAGGAAGGTCAGCAGCCCGTGGTCGTACCAGAGGAAGCCGGCGACGGTGCCCAGCGCGAGCGCCAGCAGGGCCTTGGCGACGCGGTTGCGCAGCTCGGTGAGGTGCGCGACGAGGGTCATCGTCGCCTCGGGGTCCCGCGGGGCCCGCCGCCGGCGGCGGCGCAGGGAGGGACCGCTCACGTTCCTGCCCCTGGTGCGGTCAGCGCGCGTCGGCGGCGCCGGGCTGCGCGGCGCGCGCCCGCAGCTCGGCGGCGCGGGGCTCGGCGGGGGCCGCCTCGGCCTCGAGCTGGGCGCGCCGGTCCCGGTCGGCGGCGTCGAGCGCGGCCGGCGACGGCGCGGACGGGGCCGCGGTGCGGTCGTCGTCCTTCATGCCCTTCATCTCGCCCTTGAAGATGCGCAGCGAGCGGCCCAGCGAGCGCGAGGCGTCGGGGAGCTTCTTGTACCCGAACAGCAGCAGGATCGCGAGGATGATCAGGATGATCTCGGGCGCACCGAGAGACATGTGTCCTCCAGGTTCAGCAGGCGTGCCTGATGCTACGCCGGGAGGTGATCGTCCCCGGGGCGCCCGGCGGACGGTCGCCGTCGGTTCAGCGGCCGTCCGCGGGCCGTTCACCGGCCTGCAGCGCGGCGGCGCGGACGGCGGTGGCCGCGGCCTGCTCCAGAACCGGCCGCACCTCCCGCTCGGCGGCCTGCAGCTCCCGGCCCAGCCGCTGGAACGCCCCGAGCAGGCCGTACCCGATCGCGCCGAGGACGACCAGCGACACGACGACGGCGGCGATCCACACGACGAGCAGCACGACGGGAGCCTAGGCGCCGGGGGTCAGGCGCCGTAGCGGGCGAGGGCGGCGCGCGCGTCGGCGGCGACCGCCGCGGCGAGCTCGGCCGGCTCGTCGACGGTGGCCGCGCCGCCCAGGGAGGCGACCAGCCGGCGCGCCCAGGCCAGGTCGTGGGTGCGCAGCGCGACCGCCAGCCCGCCCGCCGGGTCCTCGACCTCGCGGACGTCCTCCACCGGGTAGTACTCGGCCACCCAGCGGGCGGTGCGGGCCAGCCGCAGCCGCACCACCGGCGCGCCCGGCGCGGGCTGGTACAGGCCGGACTCCACGTCCCGCGGCGCGGCCTGCGGCGGCGGGGCGGCGGGCTCCTCGAGCACCTCGACGTCGTCGATGCGGTCCAGCCGGAACAGCCGGACGCCGGCCACCTCCCGCGACCACGCCTCCAGGTACCAGCGGCCGTCGACCAGCAGCAGCCGCATCGGGTCGACGGTCCGCTCGGTGCGCTCGTCGCGGGTGGGCACGTAGTAGTGCAGGTGCAGCGCCCGGCCGCGCTCGAGCCCCTGCCGGACGACGGCGAGGGCCTGCTCGCGGGCGTCGACGCTGAGCGCCACCGGGGTGACCCGCTCGGCGGCGTGCCCGGCGGCGGCCGACACCTTGGCCAGCGCCCGGCTCACCGCCTCCTGCTCGGCCAGCCCGGGCAGGTCCAGCAGCGTGCGCAGCGCCACGACCAGCGCGACCGCCTCGTCGGTGGTCAGCCGCAGCGGGCGGACCATCCCGGCGGTGAAGGTGACCCGCACCCGGTCGCCCTCGAAGGACAGGTCGATGAGGTCGCCGGGGCCGTAGCCGGGCAGCCCGCACATCCACAGCAGCTCGAGGTCGCGGCGCAGCTGCCGCTCGGGCACGCCGAAGTCGCGGGCCACCTCGGCCAGCGGCACGCCCTCGGGCCGGGCGGTGAGGTACGGGACCAGCGACAGCAGCCGCGTCATCCGCTCGTTGGTGGCCGGGCTCGTCATCGCTCCCCCATCGCGGCGAGGCGGGTCAGCCGCTCGACGACCGCGTCGCGGACCGCCGCCGGGGACTCGACGACGACGTCGGGACCGTAGGCGGCCAGCTGGTCGGCCAGCCGCCACGGCTCGGTGGTGCGCAGCTGCAGCCGGTCCTCCCCGTCCGGGCCGGCGCCCAGCGGGGTGGCCCAGCGGCGCAGCCCGACCGCGGTGCCCGGGCGGGCGCGCACGACCACCAGCTGCTCCTCGCCCCCGCCGCCGAACTGGCCGGCGACGATCCCGGCGAGGTCGAGGTCCGGCGGCGGCTCGAAGGCGTTCTCCGGCCCGGTCGCCCGCGGCGTGCCGACCACGCGGGACAGCCGGAACACCCGCGGCGCCTGCCGGTCCAGGTCCAGCCCCACCAGGTACCAGCGGCCGTGCCAGGCGACCACGCCCCAGGGCTGCACGTGCCGGCGGGCCGGGGCGTCCTCGTCGGGACGGCGGTAGTCGAAGGTCAGCACCCGGCGGTCGCGGGCGGCGGCGTAACAGGGCTCGAACGCCGGCTCGTCGGAGTCCAGCCGCGGCTGGATCGGCAGCCGGGGGGGGGGGGGGGGGGGGCGGGGGGGGGGGGGGGGGGGGCGCGGGGGGGGGGGGGGGCGGGGCCGCGGCGCGGGGGCGGCCGGCGGC
>NZ_JBJGZH010000030.1:0-49140 GCF_054050415.1 Geodermatophilus sp. SYSU D01180
CCCCCCCCCCCCCCCCCCCCCCCCCCCCCCCCCCCCCCCCCCCCCCCCCCCCCCCCCCCCCCCCCCCCCCCCCCCCCCCCCCCCCCCCCCCCCCCCCCCCCCCCCCCCCCCCCGGGACGGGGTCACGCCGCCGGGATCAGGCCGTTCGGGTCGAGCACGTACTTCCTCGCCGCGCCCTGGTCGAACTCCTGGTAGCCGCGCGGGGCCTCCTCGAGCGGGATGACCGTCGCGTTGACCGCCTTCGCGATCTGCACCTTGTCGTGCAGGATCGCCATCATCAGCCCGCGGTGGTAGCGCATGACCGGGCACTGGCCGGTGGTGAACGCGTGCGACTTCGCCCAGCCCAGGCCCAGCCGGATGGACAGCGAGCCGGTCTTGGCCGCCTCGTCGACCGCGCCCGGGTCGCCGGTCACGTACAGGCCCGGGATGCCCAGCGCGCCGCCGGCCCGCGTGATGTCCATCAGCGAGTTGAGGACCGTCGCCGGGGCCTCGTGCGAGGCGTCCGCGCCGTGCCCGCGCGCCTCGAAGCCGACGGCGTCGACGCCGCAGTCGACCTCGGGCGTGCCGAGGATCTGGTCGATCTGGTCCTTCGGGTCGCCCTTCGACACGTCGACGGTCTCGCAGCCGAAGCTGCGGGCCTGGGCCAGCCGGTCCTCGTTGAGGTCGCCGACGATGACGACCGCGGCCCCGAGCAGCTGCGCGGACGCGGCCGCCGCGAGCCCCACCGGGCCGGCGCCCGCGATGTAGACCGTCGAGCCGGTGCCGACGCCGGCGGTCACGCAGCCGTGGTAGCCGGTCGGGAAGATGTCCGACAGCATCGTCAGGTCGCGGATCTTCGCCAGCGCCTGGTCCCGGTCCGGGAACTTCAGGCAGTTCCAGTCCGCGTACGGGACCATCACGAACTCGGCCTGCCCGCCGGTCCAGCCGCCCATGTCCACGTAGCCGTAGGCCGAGCCGGGACGGTCGGGGTTGACGTTCAGGCAGATGCCGGTCTTGCCCTCCTTGCAGTTGCGACAGCGGCCGCAGGCGATGTTGAAGGGGACGCTGACGATGTCGCCGATCTCGAGGAACTCGACGTCGGGGCCCTTCTCCACGATCTCGCCGGTGATCTCGTGGCCGAGGACGAGCCGCTCGGGCGCCGTCGTCCGGCCGCGGACCATGTGCTGGTCGCTGCCGCAGATGTTGGTGGCGACCGTCCGCAGGATCACCCCGTGCGGGGTCTTGCGGCCCACGTTGGCCGGGTTGACCCCGGGCCCCTCCTTGAGTTCGAGCCCCGGGTAGTCCAGGTCCGCGACCTCGACCTTGCCCGGACCCATGTACATGACCGCCTTGTTCGCCACGGACGTGCCTCCTCTCGGCAGCCGGCACGGCGCTGTGCCGGGCACCGTCTCCGTTCGCCGCGCCGGCCGGCGCGGCCCTGGTGCCGCCCCCGCGCCAGGACGGGACTCCTGCCTGGGGGTCCGGCGGGGTCCGAGTGTGGCCCGGGTCACAGGACGGTCTCGACGGCGACACGGACCCCTTCCCGACGCGCGGCACGTTGCGACGTACCGTCGCCGGTCGTGCTCGTACTGCTCCCACCCTCGGAGACCAAGTCCGCGGACGGCGACGGCGGCCCGCTCGACCTCACCGCCCTCTCCACGCCGGAGCTCACCCCGCTGCGAGCCCAACTGGTCGAGGCGCTGGTCCGGCTGGCGGCCGACCCGCCCGCCGCCCGCGCGGCGCTCGGCCTGACCCCCGGCCAGGACGCGGAGCTGGGACGCAATGCCGCCCTGTGCACCAGCCCCACCACGCCGGCGCTCGAGCGCTACACGGGCGTCCTGTACGACGCCCTCGCCGTCCGCACCCTGACGCGCGCGCAGCGGGCCCGGGCCGACCGCCGGCTCGCCGTCGGCTCGGCGCTGTTCGGCCTGGTCCGCGCCACCGACGCCATCCCGGCCTACCGGCTGTCGGCCGGCTCCGCGCTCCCGGGGCTGCCCACCCTGCGCGCGCTGTGGCGCCCGGTCCTCGGCCCGGTGCTCGCGGACTCCGGCGAGCTCGTCGTCGACCTGCGCAGCGGGGCCTACCAGGCGCTGGCGCCCGTCCCGGGCGCGATCACCGTCGACGTCCTGAGCGAGCGGGCCGACGGCCGCCGGACCGTGGTCAGCCACGCCAACAAGACGCACAAGGGCCGGGTGGCCCGCCTGCTGGCCACGACGACGGCCGAGCCGGACGACGCCGGGCGGGTGCGTACGCTGCTGCGGCGGGCCGGGTTGCACGTGGAACACGACGGTGCCGACGCCCTGACCCTGGTCCTGCCCGCGGCGGCGTGAGCGGCGTGCCGTCACGTCCCGTGATGGCAGAGGTTTCCTCCCGTGATCCCTGTTGGCCGCAATGCACGTCGCTTACGATGTACGCGGCGTCCGGACCCAGAACCGGCCGGACCGCCGGTGTACGAGGAGCCGGCCGCGAGCCGGGTGAAGGGTTTCGGTGGACGACACGTCTGGGCTCCCCGGGGAGCCGCAGGTCCCGGGCCCGCGTGACGCCGCCGAACTGCTCAGGGCCGACCGCCCCCGCGCCGAGGCCGCGCACCGGCTGCGGCTGCGGGACGCCAGCGTCGTCCTCGACCGCCTCGCCGAGCTCGCCGCCCGGCTGGTCGGCGCCCCGGTCGCCCAGCTGTCCCTGCTCGACGACGTCCAGGTGGTCGTCAGCGGCGCCGGGCTGCCGCCGGGCACGGTCGGCAGCGAGGGCCCGCTCGAGACGACCGCCTGCGCCGTCGCCGCCGCCGAGCGCGCGCCCCTCGTCGTGCCCGACGCCCACGCCGAGCCCCGCGCGGCCGAGCTGCCGCAGGTGGCCGCCGGCGCCGTGGGCGCCTACCTCGGCGTCCCGCTGATCGACTCCGCCGGCCACACGGTCGGCGTCCTGTGCGTCGTCGCCCCGGCCCCGCGGTCGTGGTCGGACACCGACGTCTCCACCCTGCGCCAGCTCGCCGCGGCCGCCGTCACCGAGCTCGAGCTCGCCGCGCTGCGCACCGAGTACGAGGGCGACCGGCTGCGCTGGGGTCTGGCCATCGACGCCGCCGGGATCGGCACGTTCGACTGGGACCTGCACACCGGCGAGCTGACCTGGGACGCGCGGCTGGTCGAGATGTTCGGGTACGCGCCCGAGGATTTCGGCGGCACCATCGAGGACTTCAACGCGCGGGTCCACCCCGACGACCTGCCGCGGGTCACCGACGCGCTGCAGGCCAGCATCGACAGCCGCGGCGACTACGAGGCCGAGTACCGCGTGGTCTGGCCGGACGGGGAGACCCGCTGGGTGCAGGCCCGCGGCCGCACCCTGGCCGACGAGCGCGGCGCGGCGGCCCGCGTGCTCGGCGCGGCCTACGACACCACCGCCGAGCGGGCCGCCGGCCTGCGGGTCACCCGGGTGCTCGAGGCCATGCCGGCCGGCTTCTACTCCCTCGACCGCGAGTGGCGGTTCACCCACGTCAACGCCGAGGCCGAGCGACTGCTGGGCCGCAGCCGCGAGGAGCTGCTCGGCCAGGAGCTGTGGACGGCGTTCCCCGCCGCGGTCGCCAGCGCGTTCGAGGAGAACTACCGGGCCGCCGTCCGCACCGGGACGCCGGTGCAGTTCGACGCCCACTACCCGGCGCCGCTCAACGGCTGGTACGAGCTGCGCGCCTGGCCCAGCCCCGAGGGGCTGTCGGTCTACTTCCTCGAGGTCACCGAGCGCCGCCGCGTGCAGGACCGCGCCGAGCGCGCCGCCCAGCGGCTGGCCCTGCTGGCCCAGGTCAGCGCGGAGCTCGCCGGCGCGCTGGACCCGCAGACGGCGACCGGGCACCTGGCGCGGCTGGTGGTCCCGGCGCTGGCCGACTGGTGCATCGTCACCGTCGTCGACCCCGACGGCCGCCCGCGCGACGTCGGGCACTGGCACGCCGTCCCCTCGGCGCGCGCCCTGGTGGAGCGCTACGCCGCGGTGCGGCTCGACGCGATGCCGGCCACCGCGCCGCTCATGCGGGCCCTGCTCACCGGCGAGCCGGTGATGGAGCGCGGCGACGCCGTGCGCGACCTGCTGGCCGAGGGCGAGGCCCGGGACCTGCTGGGCGCGCTGGCCCCCGAGTCGGCGATCGCCCTCCCGCTGCGCGGCCGCGACCGCACGCTCGGCGTGATGACGCTGTACTGGCGGTCGGGCTGGACGCCGCGCGAGGAGGACCTGGCCACCGCCCAGGACGTCGCCGACCGGGCCGGCCTGGCGCTGGACAACGCCCGCCTCTACGGCCAGCAGCGGGCGCTCGCCGAGGGGCTGCAGCGGAGCCTGCTCACCGAGCCGCCGGAGCCCGACCACGCGCAGATCGCCGTCCGCTACCTCCCGGCCGCCGAGGCCGCGCGGGTCGGCGGGGACTGGTACGACGCGTTCCTGCAGCCGGGCGGGTCGACGATGCTGGTCATCGGCGACGTCGTCGGCCACGACACCGAGGCCGCGGCGGCGATGGGGCAGCTGCGGGCCCTGCTGCGCGGCATCGCCACCTACAGCGACGCCGGCCCCGGCGAGGTGCTGCGCGGCCTGGACGCGTCGATGGCCGTGCTGCAGACCCGGGTCCTCGCCACGGCGACCGTCGCCCGCTTCGAGCAGACCGACGACGAGCGGCGGCGCGGCGTCACCCGGATGCGCTGGGCCAACGCCGGGCACCTGCCGCCGCTGGTCATCAACCCCGACGGCAGCGTGGCCGAGCTGGCGACCTGGCGCGGCGACCTGCTGCTCGGCGTCGACCCGGACGCCCGCCGCGAGGAGTCGGTGGTCACCCTCGACCGCGGCGCGACCGTGCTGCTGTTCACCGACGGGCTCATCGAGCGCCGCGACGCCGACCTCGACGCCGGCATGGCCCGGCTGCGCGAGGCGCTGCGGGAGCTCGCCGGGCGGCGGCTGGACGACCTGCTCGACGAGGTGCTGTACCGGCTGGTGGACGGCCGCCCGGAGGACGACGTCGCGCTCGTCGCGGTGCGGCTGCACCCGCAGGACCGCCCGCGCCCGCCCGACGCCGGGCCCAACCGGGTGCCCGACGTCGTCCCCGAGGACCCGGCGAGCCCGACGCTGCGCTGACCGGCCCGACCGGTCAGGAATCGAGAAGCCCCGGGGGTCCGCCCGCCCCTAGCGTCGTCCGCACGGGCACCGGACAGCGAGAGGGAGCGGGCGACCATGACCAGCAGCGACGTCGAGGCGACCACCGGCTTCACCGCCGAGGAGCGCGCCGCGATGAAGGAGCGCGCCGCCGAGCTGCGCGCCGAGGGGCGGAAGGGCGCGAAGCGGGCCGACGGCCTGCAGGCGGTCCTGGACCGGATCGCGGAGATGGCACCGGAGGACCGGGCGCTCGCCGAGCGGGTGCACGTGGTGGTCACCACGACCGCCCCTGGGCTGGCCCCGAAGACCTGGTACGGCATGCCCGCCTACGCGAACGCGGACGGCAAGGTCGTCGTCTTCTTCCAGGACGCCGGCAAGTTCGGCTCCCGCTACGCGACCCTCGGCTTCAACGACCCCGCGCGGCTCGACGACGGCGACCTCTGGCCGGTGTCGTTCGCGCTGACCGGCTGGAGCCCCGCGGTGGAGGAACGGGTGACCGCGCTGGTGCGCACCGCCACCTCCTGACCGGGGCGGTCAGTCCCGCTGCTTGTCCCGGCGGACGGTCACCTTGCGGCCCTTGACCGTGCTGGCCCGCAGCGCGGTGACGACCTCCTCGGCGGCGCCGGCGGGCACCTCGACCAGGCTGAACCGCTCGGCGATCTCGATCGCGCCGACGTCGCGGCCGCGCAGCCCGGTCTCCCCCGCGATCGCGCCGACCAGGTCGCCCGGGCGGACGCCGGCGCTGCGGCCGGCGCCGATGAACACCCGCTCGGTGTCCCCGCCGCCGGAGCGGGACCGGGGCGGGCGGCCCTGGCCCCGGTCGCCGTCCCGCCGGGCCGGCCGCTCCGGGCGCAGGGCGACCTCGGGGATCTCCTCGTCGTCGTCCGGGCCGGTGGTGGCCTCGTGGGCGAGCTTGACCGCCGCCAGGGCCACCTCCATGACGTCGAACTCGTCGGTGAGCGTCTCGACGACGGCGCGGAACCGCTCGAGGTCGTCGCCGAGCAGGCTCTCCCGCAGCGCGGCGCGGGTCAGCTCCAGCCGGCGGGCGCGCAGGTCGGCGACCGTGGGCACGCGTTCCACGTGGATCGGCGCGCCGGTGACCCGCTCGATCGTCTTGAGCATCCGGTGCGCCCGCGGCTCGACCAGCGTGATCGCCACGCCCTCGCGCCCGGCGCGGCCGACCCGGCCGATGCGGTGCACGTAGGTCTCCGCCGCGGCCGGGACGTCGTAGTTGACGACGTGGGTGAGTTGCTCGACGTCCAGCCCGCGGGCGGCGACGTCGGTGGCCACCAGCAGCTCCGCCGTGCCCGACCGCAGCCGGCCCATCACCCGGTCCCGCTGCTCCTGGCTCATCCCGCCGTGCAGTGCCTCGGCGCGGTAGCCGCGGCCGTTGAGCGTCTCGGTGAGGTCGTCGACCTCGTCGCGGGTGCGGCAGAAGACGATGGCCGCCGTCGGGCTCTCGACGTCGAGGACCCGGCCCAGCGCTGCGGGCTTGGCCGCGCGGGCGACGACGAACGCCGTCTGGCGCACCCGCGGCGCCTCGCCCTCCACCGGCACCTCGCGGGCGACCTGGATGCGCAGCGGGTCGCGCAGGTGGCGGCGGGCCATGCTGTCCAGCCGGCGCGGCATGGTGGCGCTGAACAGCACCGTCTGCCGCTCCTCGGGCACCTCCTCCAGCAGCGCCTCGAGGTCCTCGGCGAAGCCCATGTCGAGCATCTCGTCGGCCTCGTCGAGCACCACGGTGGCCACGCCGCCCAGGTGCAGGCTGCCCCGCTGCAGCAGGTCCAGCGCCCGGCCGGGGGTGGCGACGACGACGTCGACGCCGGCCTCCAGCGCCCGCAGCTGCCGCGGGATCGGCTGGCCGCCGTAGACCGGCACCACCCGGGCGCCGAGGTCGCGGCCGTAGCGGTGCAGCGCCTCCGACACCTGGATGGCCAGCTCGCGGGTGGGGACGAGGACCAGGGCCAGCGGGTCTCCGCCGGGGCGGTCGTCGGGCAGCCGCTGCAGCACCGGCAGGGCGTAGGCGGCGGTCTTGCCGGTGCCGGTGGCGGCCTGGCCGAGCAGGTCGCGGCCGGCGACCATCGGCGGCACCGCCTCGCGCTGGATCGGGGTGGGCTCCTCGTAGCCGAGCCGCGACAGCGCCGCCAGGAGCTCCGCCCGCAGGCCGAGGTCGGCGAAGGTCCCGCCGTCGGGGGCAACCGTCTCGCCGGCCTGCTGCTGGGTGTCCTCGCCGTCCACCCGCCCAGTGTCCGGCACGGCGGCCCACCCCTGGCACGGGACCCCGGCATGGCACCCTCCCCCGGTGACCCCCGCACCCGCCGTCGCCGACGACCTCTGCCTGCGCCCGGCCACCGAGCTGGCCGCGCTCGTGCGCGCCCGGGAGGTCTCGGCGCGCGAGCTGCTGGAGGTGCACCTGGCCCGCATCGAGCGGGTCGACCCGCGGGTCAACGCGATCGTCACCCTGGACGCCGAGGGCGCGCGGGCCGCGGCCGACGCCGCCGACGCCGCGCTGGCGGCCGGGGAGGAGGTCGGCCCGCTGCACGGCCTGCCGGTGGCGCACAAGGACACCCACGCCACCGGCGGCATGCGGACCACCTGGGGCTCGCCGCTGCACGCGGACACCGTCCCGGCGCGCGACGAGCTCGTCGTCGAGCGGCTGCGCCGGGCCGGCGCGGTCCGGGTGGGCAAGACCAACGTGCCGGAGTTCGCGGCCGGCTCGCACACGTTCAACCCGCTCTTCGGCGCCACGCACAACCCGTGGCGGCACGGGCTGTCGGCCGGCGGGTCCAGCGGCGGCGCGGCGGCCGCGCTCGCCGCCGGGCTGGTGCCGGTGGCCGAGGGCAGCGACATGGGCGGCTCGCTGCGCAACCCGGCGGCGTTCTGCGGCGTCGTCGGGCTGCGGCCCACGCCCGGGCGGGTGCCGACCTGGCCCGCCGGGCTGGGCTGGGCGACGCTGTCGGTGCAGGGGCCGATGGGCCGCACCGTCGGCGACGTCGCGCTGACGCTGTCGGCGATCGCCGGGCCCGACCCGCGGGTGCCGATCGCGCTGTCCGAGGACGGCGCCTCCTTCGCCGCGCCGCACCCGGCGGAGCTGCGCGGCCTGCGGGTGGCCTGGACGCCGGACCTCGGCGGGCTCGTGCCGGTCGAGCCGGAGGTCACGGGCGCGCTGGCGGGGGTGCCTCGGCTGCTCGAGGCGCAGGGCGCCGTCGTCGAGGAGGCCTGCCCCGACCTGCGCGAGGCCGACGAGGTGTTCGGCACCCTGCGCGCCTGGCTGTTCGAGGCCACCTTCGGCGAGGTGGTGCGCCGCTCGCCGGAGCAGGTGAAGGAGGCCATCCGGCGCAACGCCGCGCGCGGGGCGGCGCTCAGCGGCGCCGACGTCGCCCGGGCCGAGCTCGGGCACACCCGGCTGCACGAGGAGGTGGTCGGCTTCTTCGACCGCTTCGACGTGCTGCTGGCGCCGACCACCCAGGTGCTCCCGTTCCCGGTGGAGCAGGAGTACCCGACCGAGGTCGCGGGCGTGCCGCAGGCGGACTACCTGGGCTGGATGCGCTCCTGCACGCTGGTGTCGGCCACCGGTTGCCCGGCGCTGTCGCTGCCCGGCGGGTACACCACCGACGGCCTGCCGGTGGGCCTGCAGGTGGTCGCCGCGCCGCGGGCCGACCTGCGCCTGCTGGAGGTGGCGGCCGCGCTGGAGCAGGTGCTCGGCACCCCCCGGCTGCCCGCGCTCTGACGCCGTCTGCGGCCGTCTAGCGCAGGAGGTAGACAGCCGCAGACTCGGTCATCGACGACCCGCGCGGGGTGGCGGCGGGGCGACCGGGGTGTCGGAGGACTCCTCCAGCACGTCGGCGGCCGAGCCGACGATGAGCGGGTCCGGGTCGCCGACGACGTCGCAGTCCTTGTCGTCGTAGTCCAGCCGGCACAGCACGTGCCGCATCGCCTCCAGCCGGGCGCGCTTCTTGTCGTTGCTCTTGATGACCGTCCACGGCGCGTGCTGCGTGTCGGTGTGGAGGAACATCGCCTCCTTGGCCTCGGTGTAGGCGTCCCACTTGCCGAGGCTGGCGAGGTCGGTGGGCGAGAGCTTCCACTGCCGCACCGGGTCGATCTGCCGCACGACGAAGCGGCTCCGCTGCTCCCCGCGCGACACCGAGAACCAGAGCTTGAACAGCAGGACGCCGCTGTCGACGAGCATCCGCTCGAACTCCGGCGCGTCCTGCAGGAACTGCCGGTACTGCTCGTCGGTGCAGTAGCCCATCACCCGCTCGACGCCGGCGCGGTTGTACCAGGACCGGTCGAACATCACGATCTCGCCGGCCGCGGGCAGGTGCTGCACGTAGCGCTGGAAGTACCACTGCGTCTGCTCGCGCTCGGAGGGCTTGTCCAGCGCCACCACCCGCGCCCCGCGGGGGTTGAGGTGCTCGGTGAACCGCTTGATCGTGCCGCCCTTGCCCGCGGCGTCCCGCCCCTCGAAGACGATGACCAGCTTCTGCCCGGTCTCCTTCACCCAGCTCTGCATGTGCAGCAGCTCGATCTGCAGGCGGCGCTTCTCGATCTCGTACTCCCGGCGCTCCATGCGCTCGGTGTAGGGGTAGCCCTCGCGCCAGGTCTCGACCCGCAGCCCGTCGGGGCCGAACAGCTCGCGGTCGTCGTCCCAGTCCTCGTCGCTGTCCTCGTCGGGCAGGGCGTTGAGCCGCCAGCGGCTCAGGTCGAGGACCTCGGCCTCCTTCGGCGCCTCGGTGGTGCCGGGAGGGTCACCTCCCTGCTCCTGCACGGCCTGGTCCTGCGCAGGCTCCTGCACGGGCTCGCGGTCGACGGCGGTGTCGGGCTGCACGGGGTCCCCCTCCCGGGTCGGTCACGTCCGGGACCGGCCGTACCCCACCCTGGACCGCGCACGCCCGGGGCGCGACGGGGCGGGCGCCCCGGACTCGAGCACGTGCGCGACGGCGTACTCGGCGAGCGCGGCCAGCGCCCGCGCGTCACGGCCGGGCGCGAGGGCGGGCAGCAGGTGGACCTCGACGACGCCGCCGTCCACCTCGCGGACGGCGACCGGGCAGACGGGAGCCTGCGCGTCGACGGCGGGCGCGAGCGCGCGGGCGCGGAACCGGCCGGGGTCCTCCCCCTCCGCCGGGCCGCCGGGGTGCGCGGTGACCGTGCCCCCGGCGCGCAGCAGGGCGGTGACCTCGGCGCGGACCGAACCGCTGCCGTCGTCGACCAGGAGCCCGCCGCGGCGGGCGAGCACGCGCACCAGCGGGGTGCCGGCCAGCGCGGCGTCGACCACCGGGGTGCCGGGGACGACGGTGGCCAGCGCGAGGACGTCGGTCCAGCCGGCGGCGTTGGCGACGACCAGCCGGGGTCCGCGCGGCCAGGCGACCGCCGGGTTGACCACCCGCACGCGCAGCCCCCGCGCCGTGAGCAGGTCGGCGGCGGTGCACACGCGCAGCCGCTGCCGGCGGCGTGCGCCGCCCCAGGTCGCGGTGGCGGCGCGGACGGCGGTGCGGGCGAGCACCGGGGTCATGGCGGTGCGGGCGGGGGACGGGGTGCCGTGGTCCCCGGGGTCCTCCAGGTCACGGGACGGGTGTCCGCGCGCCAGGGTCGGGTCCCCGGGTGTCCGCCGGGTGACGCCGGTGCGGAGATCCCGCGACGGCCCGGGGAACCCCTCCGCGGCCGGGGCCCGGGACCGGCGGTGCGCCGGCCCCGGGCCCCGGGGGTCGCGGTCAGCCGAACAGCACCGACGACACGACGTCGTACAGGTGGGTGTTCGGGTAGTAGCCCGTCAGGTCCTCGCTGCCCGGCCCCTCCGCGGTGACGACGGTCGGGGCGCCGGTGTGCGCGGTCGTCGTCCAGTCGAGGGCGAAGTCGTAGGCGCCCCCGGTGCCGGCGACGGCGAACGGGCCGTCCTCGCCGGAGTCGGTGTCGCCCGCGATCGACGGGTCGAGGGTGCCGCCGGGGCCGCTCTCGTCCTCGGGGTCGACGTCCTCGATGGTCAGCCCGCCGCACTCGTGGTCGCCGGTGACGACCAGCAGCGTGTCGGGGTGCTCGGCGACGTAGGCCCGGGCCACCTCGACGGCCGCGTCGAGGGAGCGCATGGCCTCGAGCATCCGGGTGCCGTTGTTGTGGTGCGCCATCTCGTCGACGGCCTCCTCCTCGACGAGGAGGAAGAAGCCGTCCTCGTCCCGGGAGAGGACGTCGAGGGCCTTGGTGGTCATGTCGGCCAGGGAGACGACCGGGTCGAACTCGTCGCCCTCGCCCTCGGGGCGCTGCTGGAACACCTCCTCGTTGGCGAACAGCCCGAGCAGCAGGCCGGAGCCGGCCGCGGCGAACTCCTCGGCGGTGCTCACGTACTCGTAGCCCTGCGCCTCGGCCTGCGCGACCAGGTCGCCCTGGGTGCTGCGGGAGACCTCCGGGTCCTCGGTGTCGCCGGTGCGCGGCGGGTAGGCGCCCTCGTCGCCGGCGGGCAGCCACCAGTCCTCGCCGCCGCCGAGGATGACCTCGGGCCGGCTGCGCTCCAGGTACTGGCGGGCGATGTCGTCCTGCGCGGCGCGGTCGGTGCTGTTGGCGAAGAACGCCGCGGGGCTGGCGTCGGTGACCTGCGCGGTGGTCACGATGCCGCCGGCCAGGCCCGCGTCCTCGGCCTGCTGGCCGATGGTCGGCAGGGGGGCGCCGTCGACGTCGACGCTGATCGCCCCGTTGTAGGTCTTCACCCCGGTGGCCCAGGCCGACGCCGAGGCCGCGGAGTCGGTGACCGTGTCCTCCGGGTCCCGCGCGTCGGTGGTCTGCAGGCCGGCGACCGGCAGCGCGTCCATGGCCAGCTGCCCGTCGAAGCCCTCCTGGTCGAGCCGGGCGGCCTCGCGGTGGGCGGCGGCCATCCCGTCGCCGTTGACGAAGATGACGCTGCGCGGGGGCCCGTCCGCGGAGCCGCCGCCGTGCCCGCCGCCGTGCGCGGGTCCACCGCCACCGGCGAACGCGCCCGTCAGCGGCAGCAGCGCGAGCGTGCCGCCGGCCACCGCCACCACGGTGGCCGTCCGCAGCCGCCGTCCTGTCCTCGGGTCGGTCATGGTCGTCCTCTCGTCGCCGGGACCCCGGTCGACAGGTCACACCGCCCAGGGACGCCCTCACGGTGGGACGTGACCTGGGTCACTCGCCTGGGCGACACGCCACCGGGGTCCCGGGCCGCGGCCCGTCCGGCCGGACCGTGACGGACCGACCCCTCCCAGCCACCGCACAGCAACCGGACAGCCGGTTCCCAGGCCGCGGTCAGCGGCGGCGCAGGCCCCGCAGGGTCCGGACGGCGACCAGCAGCTCGGGCAGCTCGTGCCGGTCGCCCGCGGCGATGTCGGCGAGCTGGGCCGCGGCCCGCCGCTGGGCCGGGTCCCAGCCCTCCACCCAGTCCCCGACCAGGGCGGTGGCGTCGTCGCCGCTCCCCCGCCCGGCCAGGACCTCGACGGCCAGCTCGGCCTGCTCGGCGGCCAGGTCGTCGCGCAGCGCGGCGCGGGCCATCGACGGCCAGCGCCGGTCCCGGGGCAGCGCCGTCACGAGCTCCCGCAGCGGCACCAGCGCCAGCCGCTCGGCCAGCTCCTCCGTGACCCGCCCGGCCAGCTCGATCGGCGCGCCGGTGCGCTCGGCGACGACGGCCAGGTCGAGGGCCACCGGCAGCAGCGGCGCGGCCGCCAGCTCGCCCGCGAGCCCGGCCGGCACACCCGCGGCCTGCAGCCGCCGCGCCCGCTCCGCGTACGCGGCCGCCTCGTGGCCCAGCAGCCAGCCCGGCAGGCCGGCCCGCACCGCCGCTACGGGGCCGGCGAACCGCTCGGTGAGGACCGCGATCCCCACCGGGGGGTGCGCGCCGATCTCGGGCAGCCGCAGCAGCCACCGCGCGGCCCGCTCGGCCAGCCGGGTCGCCTCGGTGCGCAGCTCCACCTGCACCGGCGCGGGCACCCGGTTGTCCAGCGGCCGGACGGCGTCCCACAGCCGGTCGACGTCGAACACCGCGCGGGCCACCGCGTGCGCCCGGACGACGGCGGCGAGGTCGAGCCCGCTCTCCTCGGCCAGCCGGTACAGCCCGGTCACCCCGGCGGTGTTGACCGCCCGGTTGGTCAGCGCGGTGGCCACGATCTCCCGGCGCAGCGGGTGGGCCTCGACCGCGTCGGGGAACCGCTCGCGCAGCGGGGCCGGGAAGTAGTCGCTCAGCAGCCGGGCGAGGGCGGGGTCGTCGGGCAGGTCGGAGGCGAGGACGGCGTCGCCCGCCTCGAGCTTGGCGTAGGCCAGCAGCACCGACAGCTCGGGGCTGGTCAGCGCGTGCCCGTCCCGGCGTCGCTGGGCCAGCGCCCGGTCGTCGGGCAGCGCCTCGACCGCGCGCACCAGCCGCCCCGACCGCTCCAGCGCCCGGATGAACCGCTCGTGCGCGTCGAGCAGGCTGCGCGCGGAGTTCACCTCGACGGCGAGCGTGGCGTTCTGCGCGTGGTTGTCGGTGAGGACGGCGGCGGCGACCTCGTCGGTCATGTCGGCCAGCAGCGCGGCGCGGCCGTCGGCGTCGAGGACGCCGGCCTCCACCACCTCGTTGAGCGCGATCTTGATGTTCACCTCGTGGTCGGAGGTGTCCACGCCCGCGGAGTTGTCGATGGCGTCGGTGTTCACCCGGCCGCCGGCCAGCGCGTACTCCACCCGCCCGCGCTGAGTGAGGCCGAGGTTGCCGCCCTCCCCCACCACGCGCACGCGCAGCTGGTGGCCGTCGACCCGGACGGCGTCGTTGGCCTTGTCGCCGACGTCGAGGTGGCTCTCGGTGGCGGCCTTGACGTAGGTGCCGATGCCGCCGTTGAACAGCAGGTCCACCGGGGCGAGCAGCACCGCGCGGATCAGCTCGACCGGGGAGAGCGTGTCGACGTCGGCGTCGAGGCCGAGCGCGGCCCGCATCGGCTCGCTGACCGGGATCGCCTTCGCCGTCCGCGGCCACACGCCGCCGCCGGCGCTGATCAGCGCGGGGTCGTAGTCGGCCCAGGAGGAGCGGGGCAGCTCGAACAGCCGCCGGCGCTCGGCGAACGACGTCGCGGCGTCGGGGGTGGGGTCGACGAACACGTGCCGGTGGTCGAAGGCGGCCACCAGCCGGATGTGCTCGGACAGCAGCATCCCGTTGCCGAAGACGTCGCCGCTCATGTCGCCGACGCCGACGACGGTGAACTCCTGGCTCTGCACGTCCACGCCGAGCTCGCGGAAGTGGCGGGTCACCGACTCCCACGCGCCGCGGGCGGTGATGCCCATGGCCTTGTGGTCGTAGCCGACCGACCCGCCGGAGGCGAAGGCGTCGCCCAGCCAGAACCCGCGCTCGAGCGCGACGGCGTTGGCGAGGTCGGAGAAGGTCGCCGTGCCCTTGTCCGCGGCGACGACGAGGTAGGCGTCGTCGCCGTCGTGGCGGACCACGCGGTCCGGGGGCACGACCTTCCCGCCCACCAGGTCGTCGGTGAGCGACAGCAGCGCGCCGATGAACAGCCGGTAGCAGGCCTGGCCCTCGGCCAGCACCTCCTCGCGGGAGGCGCCCTCCGGCGGTGGGGTGCGGACGACGAAGCCGCCCTTCGCGCCGGTGGGCACGATGACGGTGTTCTTCACCATCTGCGCCTTGACCAGGCCGAGGACCTCGGTGCGCAGGTCCTCGCGGCGGTCGGACCAGCGCAGCCCGCCGCGGGCCACGGCGCCGAACCGCAGGTGCACGCCCATCACCCGCGGGGAGCTGACGAACACCTCGCGGGCCGGGCGCGGCTCGGGCAGGTCGGGGACCGTGCGGCAGTCGAGCTTGATCGCCAGCGGCCCGCCCGCGTAGTAGGTGGTGCGCTGGGTGGCCAGGACGGCGGCCAGCAGGCTGGTGAGCACGCGGTCGGCGTCGAGGGTGTCGACCCGGCCGATCGCCTCGCGCAGCGACGCGGCCAGCGCCTCCTGGCGGGTGGCCCGGCCGGCCTCGCGCCCGGGCGAGAAGCGGGTCTCGAACAGCGCGACCAGCCGCGCGACGACGTCGGGGTGGGCGGCCAGCGTCGTCTCCACGTACCGCTGGCCGAAGGGCAGCCCGGCCTGGCGCAGCCACTGCACGTAGGCGCGTACGACCGTCACCTGCCGCCAGTTGAGCCCGGCCAGCAGCACCAGCGCGCCCAGGCCGTCGTCCTCGGCGTCGCCGCGCCACACCGCGGCGACCGCCTCGGTGAACCGCTCGGGCAGCGAGCCGGGGAAGGGCAGCTCCCCGCCGGGGGCGGTGAGCCCGAAGTCGTAGATCCAGGCCGCCGGGGCGCCGATCCGGTCGATCTCGTAGGGCCGCTCGTCGACGACGTCCACGCCCATGTGCTGCAGCACCGGCAGCACGTCGGACAGCAGCAGCCGCTCCCCCACCCGGTAGACGGTCAGCCGCGGCTCCCCGGCGTCGGCCCCGCGCGGGCGGTGCAGCCGCAGGCCGAGCTCGCCGGGCGGCAGCGCGTCGAGGCGGGCGAGGTCCTCGACGGCCGTCGTCGCCGGGAAGTCCTCCTGGTAGGCGGCCGGGAAGGCGTCGGCGACGCGGGCCAGCACCTGCTCGGCGTCGGCGCCGTGCCGCTCGGCCAGCGCGTCGGACAGGTCGTCGGTCCAGCTGCGGGCGACCGCCGCGAGCTCCCGCTGCAGCGCCTCGGCGTCGACGTCGGGCAGCGCCGGCGTCCCGCCCCGGCCCACCGGCAGCCGGACGACGAAGTGCAGCCGGGCCAGCACCGACTCGGTGGAGCGGGCGGTGAACTCGATGTCCCGGCCGCCCAGGCGGGACAGCAGCAGCTGCTGCATCGCCAGGCGGACCTCGGTCGTGTAGCGGTCGCGCGGCAGGTAGACCAGCGCCGACCAGAACCGGCCGTAGGGGTCGCGGCGCAGGAACAGCCGGGTCTGCCGGCGCTCCTGGAGGTAGAGCACAGCCAGCGCCACCGGCAGCAGCTCGGCGGCCGGCGCCTGGAACAGCTCGTCGCGCGGGAGGGTGTCCAGGACGTCGACCAGCGTCTTGCCGGTGTGGCTGTCGGCCGGCACGCCGGAGCCCTCGACCACCTCGGCGACGCGGCGGCGCACGAGCGGCACGTCGCGGACGTTCGCCGCCGCGGTCGCGGAGGGGAACAGCCCGACCAGCCGGTGCTGGCGGGCGGGGCGGTCGCCGTCGGCAGGCTCGGTCACCGCGACCAGGTCCAGCCAGGCGCGGCGGTGCACCGTCGAGCGGATGTCGGCCTTGGTGACGGTCAGCAGCGCCGGGCCCAGCGGGCCGGCCGCCTCCGGCAGCGCCGTCGCGGTGTCGCTGCGCAGGACCCCCAGGCCGGTCCCGGGCACGGCGCGCACGGCGGTCCCCACCTCGACCTCGCGGGCGCCGAGGAAGACGAAGTTGCCGTCGGCCAGCCACCGGAGCAGGGCCGCCGCCTCGGCGGGGTCGTCGGCCGGGTCGGCGGCGTCGACGCTGCCGCGCTCCTCCAGCCGGGTGGCCAGCTCCAGCGCGCGGGCGGCGGTGCGCGGGGCGTCCTCGTCGACGGCGCGGACGTCGGCGAGCACGGTGCGCAGCCCGGCGACCAGGTCACCGGCGGCCTCGTCGTCGAGCGGGCCGTCCAGGACGGCGGCCATCCACGACTCGGCCAGCGCGTCGGGACCGCAGCGCGCCACGGCCGTGCCGGGGCTGTCGCAGAAGGCCCGCAGCACGCCGGAGACGTCCCGCCGGACGACGACCACGGGGTGCACGACGTGCTGCAGCCCCACGCCCTGCCGGACCACCTCGGCGGTCACGGAGTCGACGAGGAAGGGCATGTCGTCGGTGACGACGAGCAGCAGCCCGCGCCCGTCGGCCAGCCGCTCGACGACGACGGTGGCCGCGCCCTGCGCCCGGACGCCGGCCAGCCGGAGGTGGCGCAGCGCCAGCCCGGCGAGGTCGGCCGGGTCGTGCCCGAGGACCTCGGCGGCCGGCTCGCTCCAGTAGTAGCGCTGCAGCAGGGCCGGGAGGTCCCCGGTGCCGCAGCCGGCGGGCAGGTCGGGCCCGCCGTCAGCGCCGTCGGCGGCGGCGCGCGCGGCCTCGGCGAGCAGGGCCCGCTTCTCCTCGTTGGCGGCCTCGAGGGCGACCAGTCCCGGCGGGACGTCGTCCTCCGGTCGGTCGGGGACGACGGTGTCCACGCCGGTGGTGCTCATGTCCGGCGACGCTAACCCGCCCGAGCCGCCTCGTCAGTGCGACGCGGGGTGACGTGCTGGAACGGCCCCCTCGCAGGGGCCCGCCGCGAGCCTGCGAGCGGTGGGGGGCAGCGGGGTCCTTCGATCAGCGGTCGAGGAGCTGGTCGGCGGCCCAGCCCACGACGGCGAGGACGAGCCCGCCGAGGACCGCGGTGCCGAAGCCGTCGACCGACAGCCGGTCCGACAGCGCCGCGGTGAGGCCGAGCAGCGCGGCGTTCACGACCAGGAGGAACAGGCCGAGGGTGAGCAGGATCGCCGGGAAGGACAGGAACCGCAGGACGGGCCCGGCCACCGCGTTGACGACGGCGAACAGCAGCCCCACCCAGAGGAAGGTGCCGCTGATGCCGAGCGCCCCCTCCTCGTTGCCGTCGATCTGGATGCCCGGCAGCAGCCGCGTGAGGCCGTAGAAGGCCAGGGCCATGACGACGACCTTGAGCGCGAACCTGATCACGCGTCCACGCTAGTGGCCGGACCTGGCAGTCCCCTGGCTCTGCGCCGTTCTACCGGTCTCTGGCGTCCACGCTAGAGACCGGTAGAGGGGCCTCGACGTGCGTGCGTCCGCGCCCGGGTGGGCACCCACGTCGGTGAGGTGGTGCGCCGTGGTGGACCGGTTGGTGGTCGTGGGTGCGTCCGCGGGGGGCGTGGACCCCCTGCGGCAGGTGCTGGCGGCGCTGCCCGCCGACCTGCCGGCCGCCGTCGCCGTCGTCCTGCACCTGTCCCCCACCGGCGAGAGCCGGCTGCCGGAGCTGCTGTCCCGGACCGGTCCGCTGCCCGCCCGGCACCCCACCGAGGGCGGGGCCCTGGTGCCGGGGCAGGTCGTCGTCGCACCTCCCGACCGGCACCTGGTCGTGCGCGACGGCCGGGTGCACCTCACCCGGGGACCGCGGGTCAACCGGCAGCGGCCGGCGGTCGACGTGCTCTTCCGCAGCGCCGCCGTCTCCTGCGGTGCGGGCGTGGTCGCCGTCGTCCTGTCCGGCGCGCTCGACGACGGCGCCCTCGGCGCGGCCGCCGTCGCGGCGCAGGACGGGCGCGTGCTGGTGCAGGACCCCGACGAGGCGCGCGTGTCCGCGATGCCCCGGGCGGCGCTGGCCGTCGTGCGCCGCGCCCGCGCGGCCCCCGCCGCCGAGCTGGGGCCGCTGGTCGCCGAGCTGGTCGGCGCCCCTCCCCCTCCGGCGCCCGCCGCCGGCGCCCCGTCCGACGAGAGGAGTCCGCAGATGGCCGGCGGACCGACGACCGTCACCGACCTGGGGGTCCCCGCCGCCCTCGGCTGTCCCGAGTGCCAGGGCGGCATGTTCGAGAGGACGGCCGACGGCTCGGTGAGCTGGACCTGCCACGTCGGGCACGCGTGGTCGGCGCAGAGCCTGCTCGAGGCGCAGCGCCAGGCCGTCGAGGGAGCGGTCTACAACGCCGCGTCGAAGCTGCTGGAGATCGCGTCGGTGCACCGCCGCCTGGCCGAGCTCGACACCGCCGGCAGGGACGAGCACCTGCGCGCGGCCGAGCGGGCCGAGGCACGGGCCGCCCAGGTCCGCGGCGAGGCCGACGGCGGCTGAGCCGCGGTCAGCCCGCCGGCGTCTGCGTGTACAGGGCGAGCCGCCAGCGGTCGCCGTCGCGGACGTACAGGCTGCTCATCACCCCGGTGAACGGAGGTCCCTGCTCGTGCCGCCAGGCGCGGCCGGTGTAGACCAGCGCCGCCGCGTCCGCGCCGGCGCGGACCAGCCGGACGTCGTCGAGCTCGTAGCGCAGCCACGGCGGCGAGGCGCCCAGGGCGGCGACGACGGCGGCGCGGTCCATCACCGTCCCGTCCGCGAGCACCATCAGGCCGTCGTCGGCCATCACCTCGCCGTAGAAGTCCCCGCCGGTCGCGTCGCACAGGGCGTCCCAGCCCCGCCGCTCCAGGGTGAGGAGCTCGGTCTGCACCTCGGTCTCCGTGTGGGTCTCCGTGTGGGTCTCCGTGTGGGTCGCCATGCGCCCGACCCTGGCCCGCCCCGGTGCCGGGCGTCCAGCCCCGGCGACGCCGTCAGGTGAGCGGCAGGGCGTCGGTGACCAGCCAGACGCCGAGCAGGAACAGCACCCAGGCCACCACCTCACCCGAGGTGCGCGACAGCCAGCCCTCCATCCGGGCCAGGGCGGGCGTGAGCCGGTCGTGCAGCGCTGTGCGGAGGGTCAGCAGGACCAGCGCCGGCAGGACCATGAGCAGGCAGTAGCCGGCGAGCAGGGCCACCGTCGCCGCCGGACCCGGTGCCGCCGTCACGAGCAGGGCGATCGCGGCGAGGTAGGGCACCATCGAGGCCGCCTCGATCCCCACCGCGGTGAGAGCGAGGACGACCACCGCACCGGGCGGGCCGTCGCCACGGGCCCGGTCGCGCCACCGGGCCAGCCGCCCCGGCCCCCGGGCGGCCCGCGCGGCGCGCCGGCGCTCCTTGCCCTCCCGGGTCCACGGCTCCACGGTCAGCCCGAGCAGGACCAGGACGGCCCCCACGACGAGCTCGGCGACACGGCCGGCTGTGCTCTCCAGGGCCGCGCCGAGCGGTTCCAGCACCACCGCGGCGCCGAGGACGAGCGCGATCCCGAGCAGCAGGTACGCGCCGGCCACCGTGCCGAGGAAGAGCAGCACCCGGGCCACCCGCACCCTGCCGGGGGCCAGCAGCAGCCACAGCGGGAGGACGAGCGTGCCGACGCTGGTGCTGTCCACGAGGGCCAGGCCCGCCAGCGGCAGCAGCAGGGTGACGTCCACGGCCCCTCCGGTGTCTTGGCAGCACACTCGTGCTGCCAAGACAACGTAGCACACGTGTGCTAGAACGAGGCCGTGCCCAGGACCGTGGACGCCGACGCGCGCCGGAGGCACCTCGCCGAGGCCGTCTGGCGGGTGATCCGGCGGGACGGCGTCTCGGGCGCGTCGGTGCGCAACGTCGCCCGGGAGGCCGGCACGTCGATGGGCTCGCTGCGGCACTGGTTCGCCACCCAGGACGAGCTCCTGCACTTCACGATGACCCTGGTGATCGAGCGCGCCCGGGAACGGGCGGAGGCGGTCGCGGCCGCCGGCGGGCCCCTGGTGCCGACCCTGCTGCGGGTGCTGGAGGAGACCCTCCCCCTCGACGAGGAGCGGCGGGCGGAGACAGAGGTCTGGCTGGCGCTCACCGCGCGGGCCCTGGTCGACCCCCGCCTGGCGGAGCTGCGCGACCGGTCGGCCGCCGACCTGCGCGCCTTCTGCGCCCGGGCCGTACACGCGCTGGTCGCGGCCGGGGAGGCGCGCACCGGCCTGGACCCCGACCTGGAGGCCGAGCGGCTGTACGCCGTCCTCGACGGCCTGGCCGTGCACGCCGCCACCCGCCCGTCCGCGCTCCCGCCGGATCGGGCCCGGGAGGTGCTCGCGGCACACCTGCGTTCCCTGGCCGACACGCCCTAGCCGGTTCTACCGATCTCTACGGCGGGGGCTAGACGGGGCCATACGGTGCTCGACGTGGACCCCGTCCGGAACCCCTACGCCCCCGGCGCCGGGCAGCGCCCGCCCGAGCTCGCCGGCCGCGACGACGAGCTGTCGGCCTTCGACGTCGTCCTGGAGCGGATCGCCCGCGGCCGGCCCGAGCGGTCGCTGGTGCTCACCGGGCTGCGCGGCGTCGGCAAGACGGTGCTGCTCAACCAGCTGCGGTCGGCGGCGATCGGGCGCGGCTGGGGCACCGGCAAGATCGAGGCGCGGCCGGACCAGTCGCTGCGCCGGCCGGTCTCCTCCGCGCTGCACATGGCGCTGCGGGAGCTGCGCCACCCCGACCAGGAGTCGATGGACGCCGTCCTCGGCACGCTCAAGGCCTTCGCCCAGCGGCTGGCCCCGTCCGACGCGAAGCTGCGCGACCGCTGGCAGCCCGGCATCGACGTGCCCGCCACCACCGGCCGGGCCGACTCCGGCGACATGGAGATCGACCTGGTCGAGCTGCTCAGCGACGCCGCCGGGCTGGCCGCCGACGTGGGCAAGGGCGTCGCGCTGTTCATCGACGAGATGCAGGACGTGCAGGCCCCCGACGTCTCGGCCATCTGCGCGGCCTGCCACGAGCTGTCGCAGCAGGGCGCGCCGTTGATCGTCGTCGGCGCCGGGCTCCCCCACCTGCCGGCGGTGCTGTCGGCGTCGAAGAGCTACTCCGAGCGGCTGTTCCGCTACCTGCGCATCGACCGGCTGGACCGGCCCGCCGCCGACCGCGCGCTGCTGGCGCCCGCCGAGCGCGAGGAGGTCACCTTCGAGCCGGCCGCCCTCGACGCCCTCTACGCGGCCGCCGACGGCTACCCGTACTTCGTGCAGGCCTACGGCAAGGTCACCTGGGACGTCGCGGCGGCCTCCCCGATCACCGCCGACGACGTCGCGATGGCCGCGCCGGTCGCCGAGGCCGAGCTGGCGGTGGGGTTCTTCGGCTCCCGGTATGACCGCGCCACCCCGGCCGAGCGCGAGTACATGCACGCGATGGCCGAGCTGGGCGGTCCCGCCGGCGCCCCCGTGGCGACGTCGGAGGTGGCCGCGGCCCTGGGCCGCAAGCCGGCGTCGCTGTCGCCGGCGCGCGACTCACTGATCAAAAAGGGGCTGGTCTACTCCGCCGAGCGCGGGCAGATCGCCTTCACCGTCCCCCACTTCGGCCGCTACCTCCTGCGCCACCCTGACTAGCGGCCCGCGTCAGCCCGGCAGGAGGAAGGCGTCCAGGTCGGCGGCGAGGGCCTGCGGGCACTCCCAGTTCGGGCAGTGGCCGGTGCCCTCGTGGACCAGCAGCCGGGCGTCGGGGAGCGCGGCCACGAGCCGCTCCTGCTGCCCGCGGTCGAACAGCGCGTCGCGGTCGCCCCACACCAGCAGCGTCGGCGCGGTGACGGCCCCGAGCCGGTCGCGGTCGTCGACGGCGACCATCTCCTCCCAGGCGTCCCGGTAGACCCACCCCGGCGCCTTGCGGCCCTCCCCGACCAGCGCGTCGAAGAACGCCGGCTCCACCGGCCGGTACACCGCGCTCGCGGCGAACTCCCGCACGAAGCCCTCGGGGACGTCGTCGGGCAGGTCGGCGATCGCCGTCCGGACCTCCGCGGCCAGCCGGTCGCCCACCCGGTCGGCCGAGCCGACGAGCACCATCCGGTCGACCAGCCCGGGGTGCTCCTCGGCCACCCGCCGCACCACGAAGCTGCCGTGGGAGTGGCCCACCAGGTGCGCGCGCCCGATCCCCACCACGCCGCACAGGGCCACCAGGTCCTCGGCGAGCCGGTCCATCGTGTAGCCGGCCCGCGGGTGGTCGGACCCGCCGAACCCGCGCTGGCTGAAGGCGACGGCGTGCAGTCGCGGGTCCAGGTGCGCGAGGACGCGGCTCCAGGAGAACCACGAGTCCGGCCAGCCGTGGACGAGGACGACGACCGGCCCGCCGGGGTCCCCCTGCTCGACCGTCTCCAGCCGCAACCCACCGGGGAGGGTCACGGTGCGCGGGCGGAGGGTCTGCGTCGTCCCGGACACGGGGCCTCCCGGAGTCGTCCCCCGCACCGCAACGGTAGGGACGGCACCGCCGGCCCGGGCCGGTCCGCCGCGGCGGAGATGGCCATTTCTTCCGCCGGACGGTTGCGGAGGGCAACCGGGGGCAGGGAGGAGCCCGTGCCCGACGTCGTCGAAGCCGGTCTGTGGGGTCTGCTGGGCGGCGCCGCCCTGGTGCTCGGCGCGCTGGTCGCCTGGTTCGTGCGCGTGCCGCAGGCGGTGATCGCCTCGGTCATGGCGTTCGGCTCGGGCGTGCTCATCTCCGCCGTCGCCTTCGACCTCATGGAGGAGGCCGCCGACACCGGCGGGCTGGGCCCCACCGCGGTCGGCTTCCTCGGCGGCGCGGTCGCCTACCTCGCCGCGAACGCGGCGCTGGCCCGGCGCGGCGCCCGGCACCGCAAGCGCTCGGGCGCGGCGGGGAGCGAGCAGCAGCCGTCGGAGGACGAGCAGGGCGGCAGCGGCGCGGCGATCGCCGTCGGCGCGCTGCTCGACGGCGTCCCGGAGTCGGTGGTCCTGGGGCTCGGCCTGCTCGGCGGCGGCGCGGTGAGCGCGCCGGTGCTGGCGGCGGTGTTCATCTCCAACGTGCCCGAGGGGCTGTCCAGCGCCGCCGGCATGAAGGCCGGCGGGCGGTCGGCCGGCTACGTCTTCGGGGTCTGGGGCGGCATCGCGCTGGCCAGCGGCCTCGCCGCGCTGGTCGGCTACGCGGCCCTGGGCAGCGCCCCGCCCGAGGCGATCGCCGTCATCACCGCCGTGGCGGCCGGCGCCATCCTCACGATGATCGCCGACACGATGATCCCGGAGGCCTTCGCGCGGACCCGAACCTGGACCGGCCTGATCACCACCGCCGGGTTCCTCGTCGCCTTCGCGATCGAGCGGCTCGGCGCGTGAGCGGGCAGGGTGGGCCCGTGGCAGAGGCACGCGACCCCGTCCAGATCAGCGTCCCCGTCGACGGCGGCGAGCTGTCCGCCCTGCACTGGGCCGCCGACGCCCCCGGCTCCCCCATCGCCGTGCTGGTCCACGGCATCACCGCCAACGCGATGGCCTGGGCTCGGGTCGCGGCCGCGCTGGCCGGCGAGTTCGAGGTCGTCGCCCCCGACCTGCGCGGGCGGGCCGGCTCGGCCGGGCTGCCCGGCCCCTACGGCCTCGAGCGGCACGCCGAGGACGTCGCCACCCTGCTCGACCGGTTCGGCGCCGACGACGACGCGGGGGCCGACGCCGCCGTGCTCGTCGGCCACTCGATGGGCGCGTTCGTCGCCGCGATGGCCGCGGCCGGCCCGGCGCGCGACGAGGTGCACGGCCTGGTCCTGGTCGACGGCGGGCCGGCCCTCGCCCAGCCCCCGGGCGCCGACGTCGACGCGATGCTCGCCGCCGTCCTCGGTCCGTCGCTGGACCGACTGTCGACGTCGTTCCCCGACCTCGCCGCCGTCCGCGCGTTCTGGGCGCGACACCCCGCCGTCGGCCCGTGGGTGGACGTGCCCTCGGTGGCCGCCTACCTCGCCCGCGACCTCGCCCCCGGCGGCCCGCCGCTGCGCAGCGCCTGCGTGCCCGAGGCGGTCCGCGTGGACGGCGGGGACGTGCTGCTCAACGAGCGCGTGCTGGAGGCCACCACCGCCCTGCCGGTGCCCGCGACGCTGCTGTGGGCCACGCGCGGCCTGCTCGACCAGACGCCCGGCCTCTACGACGATGTCCGCCTGGCCTCGCTCGGGCTGGGGGCGGCCGGCATCACCGCGCGCGAGGTGCCCGGCACCAACCACTACTCGGTGCTGTGGGCCGAGGAGGGCGTCGCGGCGATCGCGGACGAGGTGCGGGCGGCCGCCGCCCGCGTCTGATCAGGCGGGGTGGCCGAGCAGCGGGGGCAGCACCTCGGGCCCGGCCTCGGCCGGGCGCTCCCCGCCCACCGGGTGCGCCCGGACGGCGAGCACCGCGACGTCGTCCTCGGCGCCCTCGCCGAGCATGCTGGCCAGCAGCCCGTCGCACAGGTCGGCCAGCGAGGAGCCGGCCGCGGCCTCGACCAGCCGGCGCAGCTCCTCGCGGCTCTCGTCCAGAGGCACGCCGCGCCGCTCGAACAGCCCGTCGGTGAACAGCAGCAGCGTGCTGCCCGGCGGGATGACGTCGTGCCCGTCGGCGCGCGGGCCGCGCCAGCCGATCCCCAGCGGCGGGCCGACCGGCGCGGACAGGTCGCGGACGGTCCCGTCGGGCAGCAGCAGCATCGGCTCGGGGTGGCCGGCCGTGGCCCAGCGCAGCCGGCGCAGCCCCACGGCCGCCTCGGCGGGGGTCTGCTCGACCCGGCACACCAGCGCGGTGGCCATCGCGGGCACGGCGAGGCCGACCAGGGCGTGGTCGACCCGCCGCAGCACCCCGGCGGGCTCCTCCAGCCGGTCGAAGGCGATCGCGCGGACCAGCGTCTTGACCTGACCCATGGCCGCGGCGGCCTCGATGTCGTGGCCCATGACGTCGCCGATCACCAGCACGGTGTCGCCGTCGGGCTGGAGGAACGCGTCGTACCAGTCGCCGCCGATGGACACCCCGCGGGTGGCGGGCCGGTAGCGGACGGCGAGCTCGAGGCGGTCGGGCTGCACCGGCGGGGACAGCAGGCTGTGCTGCATCCGCTCGGCCACCTGCTGGGCGGCGCTGGCCAGCCGGGCGTTGTCCAGGGCCAGCGCGGCCCGCCGGGAGGCGATCTCCGCGGTCCGCAGCTCGACGTCGGTGTGCGGGCCCCGCCCGGGGCCGTTGACGAGGGTGAACGCGCCGAACACCTCGCCGCGGGCGAGCAGCGGGAAGGTGGCGACGGCGGACACCCGCAGCGCCGCCAGCGCCTCGCGGCTGGCGTCGTCGGCGACCATGACGCGGACGTCGTCGTCGGTGACCTGCGGGAGGACCACCGGCCGTCCGCTGGCCAGTGCCGTGGGCACCGGCGCGGTGGGCCGGTTGCTGCGCACCCGCAGGTCGGCGTAGCGGTGCATGGCCGGGACCATCGCCGGGTCGCTGTGCGCGCGGCCGACGTCGCGGCGGGTGCCGTCGGGGTCGACGACGCTGACCAGGCACCAGTCAGCCAGCAGCGGCACGACCAGGTCCGCGAACCGGGCGACGGCCTCGTCGACGTCGGTGGTCGACGTCATCGCCTGGCTGATGTCGCCGAGCAGCACCAGGTGGCGGGCCGACGCCTCGGCCCGCGCCGCGGCCGCGGCCGCCTCCGCGGCGGCGGTCTCGCGGGCCGCGACGGCCGCCGCGCGCTCCTCCTCCGTACGCCGGCGCTGCGTGACGTCGTCGTAGGTGACCACCAGGCCGGCCCCGGTGAGGAACGCGTCGGCGCGGAACCACCTCCCCAGCGGGGCGAAGAACGCCTCGGTGGACCCGGACTCGCCGGTCTCGCGGACGTGCCGGTACAGCTCCTCGAACGGTCCCCCGACCGCCTCCGGGAACACCTCCCAGATGCCCCGGCCCTGCAGCCCGGCGACGGTGTGCTCGAGCACCGCGGCCCCGGCCGGGTTGACGTAGCGGAACCGCCAGCCGTCGTCGAGGACCAACAGCGGCCGGTCCATGCCCTCCACGGCCTGGACGAGCAGGTCACGGGGCGGCGGGGCGGCGCCGTCCGGGGTCATGGGGCCATGCTGCCGCATCCCGGACGGCCGGCCCGCCTGCGGTCCCTCGTCGTGGGGACCGGTCCGGCGCGGACCCGTGGGCAGCCCGCCCGAGGACGACGTCGCGCTGCTCGCGGTGCGCGCCGGGGTGGGCTGAGCCGAGATCCGGCTCACCCCGCCGAGGCAGGTGGCGCCGGCAGGGTTGGGCCGCCGGCCGGCTGGGCACCGATTCCTCGTCCGAGAACGAGGACGACGACGGAGAAGAGGTCATGGGCCGACTGACCTGGCCGCTGCGCCCGCTGCCCGACGGGCGCGGCGAGCTGTGGCGCCGGGACCTGGGGGGCCTCGCCGAGCTGCCCGCCGCCCGGGCCGGGCTCCGCGACCACCTCAGCAGCGTCGGCTTCCCGCGCGACGACGACGACCCGGCGGCCGACCGGATGATCCTGGCCTTCGACGAGCTGGCCTCCAACGCGCTGCGGCACGGCGTCTCGCCGGTCGTCGCGACCGTGGTGGCCGGCTCCGGCGGCTGGCTGCTCGACGTGAGCGACCGCGACCCCGACACCATGCCCGCGCCGGCGGTCGGCCGGGACCCCGCGCAGGGCGGGCTGGGCCTCTACCTGGTGGCGCGGCTGTCGGTGGCCCACGGCTGGTACGTCGACGACGGCTGCAAGCACGTGTGGGCCTGCCTGCCGACGACCTTCGAGGAGTGCGCGGCCACCGCGTCCTGAGGACGTGAACGCGCCCGGGGCGGCGGGGACGAGAGTCCCTGCGCCGCCCCGGGGCGACCTGTACGGGCGCTCCCGGCCGGGAACGCCCGTCGTCTCAGGAGGGGACGACCAGCGAGAGCCGGCCCTTGCCGTAGCCGGGGACCTCGACGGCGAGGTCGAGCCGGTTGAAGGCGGCGAGCATGCCGGCGACGTCGCCCGGCAGGTCGTCGCCCGGCGCGTACAGCTGGTACAGCTTCGAGTGCGGGGCACCGGGCACGTTGAACAGCGCGGAGAGCACGTTGACGACCTCGTGCAGCGCCTCGGTGAGCATCGCGGTGAGCTCGCCGTCCTCCTCGACGACGTCCTGGACGCCGCCGGGGGGCAGCAGGGCCAGCGCGCCGCCGGTCCAGGCCGACAGCGGCAGGTCCATGACGCACAGCGCGTTGACGGCCATCGTCGGGCTGACGTAGACGGCCACCGAGACGGGGTCCTTCTCGGTCGGCGTCACCGGGGCGCCCGGCGTCACCGCGACGGGCTTGCCGACGAGGCCGGACAGCATGTCCTTGACGGCCTTGGCGTCGGGCAGGACGACGGTCAGCGGCGCGGTCACGCGAGCACCCCGTCGAGGTGCTCGGTGAAGGTGTCCGCGGTGAACGGCTTGGCGATGAGGAACAGCGCGCCGGCGTCGGCGGCCTTCTCCCGCATCTCCGCCGACCCCTCCGAGGTGACGAAGCCGAACGGCACGGTCGAGCCCGAGCCGCGCAGCGCCTGCAGACACTCCAGGCCGGTCATGTTCGGCATGTTCCAGTCCGACAGGACCAGGTCCGGGCTCTCGCTCTGCACCTTGTCGTAGGCGTCGCGGCCGTCCTCGGCCTCGACGATGTCGTGGTCGTCGTAGCCGGCCTGCCGCAGGGTGCGGATGACGATCTGCCGCATGACGCGGCTGTCGTCGGCGACCAGGATCTTCACAGGGGCACCTCGTTCTCTTCCTCGGCGTGCGACTGCACGGAGATGGTCAGGGGCTCGCCGCGCCACAGGACGGCGACGCGGCAGGTGTCGGCCTCGCGGCCGGCAGGCGGGGTGGCGCCGGTCCCGGGCAGGCCGAGCACCGACGGGCCGGGGAGGACGGCCTTGACGTTCCCGCCGACGACGTTGGCGAGCTCGCCCAGCGCGTCGTCGACGTCCTCGTCCTCGAGCACCGCGGGGGCGTGCTCGCGCAGCAGGGCCCGGGTCAGCTCCAGCGCCGTCCCGCGGCCGCAGGTGAGCACGACGGCGCCGGTCCACGGCCCGACGATCTCGACCCAGGCGCTCAGCGTGTCCGCGGGCAGCGGGGCCGGCAGCGGCACGAGCACCTCGTCCTCGCCGACCAGCGCGAGCCACGCCTGCCCGGTGATCTCCTGGACCGTCGCCTCGTCGATCAGCTCGTGGACCGCCGGCGGGCGGTCGGACGCGCGGCGGCGCAGCCCGGTGTCCGGACGGTTCACAGCGAGACCTCCTGCGGGAGCAGGCCGAGCAGCGCGAGCTTGTCGCGGATGGCGTCGGCGGTGAACGGCTTGATCACGTACTCGTGGGCGCCGGCGGCCAGCGCGCGCACGATCTGGCCGTGCTCGCTCTCGGAGGTGACCATCATCAGCGTCACCGCGCGCCAGGCCGGGTTGGCGCGGACGGCGTTGACGAACTGCAGGCCGTCCATCACCGGCATGTTCCAGTCGATGGTGCAGAGGTCGGGCACCCAGCCCTCGTGGAGGACGTCGAGCGCCTCCTGGCCGTGGCCGGCCTGCCGGGTCTCGTAGCCGAACCCCTCGAGGGTCCCGGTCACGATGCGCCGCATGGCGCGGGAGTCGTCGATCACCAGAGCGCGCACGGTCATGCCCCCTTCAGCGGGCGGTAGGCGGAGCTGCGGCCGAGCACGACCCGGCTCCAGGAGTCGTCGACGCCGAGGGTGGTCTCGGCGGCACCGAGGAACAGCCAGCCGTCGGGGCGCATGAGCTCCCGCACCCGGCGGAGGATCGCCTGCTTGGTGGGCAGGTCGAAGTAGATGAGCACGTTGCGCAGGTAGACGACGTCGAACGGGCCCATCCGCGGCAGCGGGGCGGCCAGGTTGCACTCGCGGGCGGTGACCATGCGACGCAGGCTCGGGGCGACCTCCCACTCGCTGCCGGCCCGCTGGAAGTGGCGGACCAGCATCGGCGCGGGCAGGCCGCGGTTGACCTCGAGCTGGCTGAACCGGCCGGCACGGGTGCGCTCGACCATCTCGCGGGAGATGTCGGTGGCGGTGATCGAGACCCGCGACGCCGCGTTCGGCAGCGCGTCCTCGAGCAGCATCGCGACCGTGTAGGGCTCCTGGCCGCTGGAGCAGGCGGCCGACCAGACCTGCAGCCGCTCGGCGGGACCGCGGGCGGACAGCAGCGCGGGCAGCACGGTCGAGGTCAGGGCGGTGAACGGGTCGCCGTCGCGGAACCACGAGGTCTCGTTGGTGGTGAGCGCCTCGACGATCGAGCGGGTGTCGTCCGGGCGCGGACGGCTCCGGACGGAGTCGACGAAGGCGTCGACGTCGGTCAGGCCCATCTTGCGGGCCAGGGGCAGCAGGCGGGCCTCGACGAGGTACTCCTTGCCCGGCGCGAGGACGATCGCGCTCTCCCGGTGCACCAGTTGGCGCACCCAGTCGAAGCGGGTGGCGGTGAGGGTCATCGGAGTGCTCCCGTCGCGTGGATCAGGGGGGCGGGCTGCGGCGGGGTGCCGGGGACGGCGCGGCCGAGGTGGCGGGTGATCGCCTCGGCGACGCGGTCGAGCGGGAGGACCTCGTCGGCGAGACCGGCGGAGGCCACGGCGCCGGGCATCCCCCACACGACCGAGGTGGCCTGGTCCTGGACGACGACGGTGCCGCCGGCGTCGCGGACGGCGCTCGCGCCGCTGCGGCCGTCGGAGCCCATGCCGGTCAGCACCACGGCGAGGACGGCGCCGTCGTAGGCGGTCACCGCGGTCCGGAACAGCGGGTCGACGGCGGGGCGGCAGAAGTTCTCCGGCGGGCCCTGCGACAGCACCGTCGTCGCGCCGCGGCCGGTGCCGCGCACGGTGAGGTGGTGGTCGCCGGGCGCCAGGTGGACGGTGCCGGGCAGCAGCGGCGAGCCGTCGGCGGCCTCCACGACGCGCAGCGCGGAGAGGCGGTCCAGCCGCTGGGCGAACTGGCGGGTGAAGACCGGCGGCATGTGCTGCACGAGCAGGACCGGCACCGGGAGGGTGGCCGGCAACGCGGGGAGGACCTTGGCCAGCGCCTCGGGGCCGCCGGTGGAGGAGCCGATGACCAGCACCGCGGGCGCCTTGTGCGGCGTGCTGCGCGGCGCGGGCGGGCGGGGGGCGACCGGGGCCGTCACGGGGCGGGCCGCGCCGAGGCCGACCGGGCGCCCGGTGAGGGCCTTGATCTTCGGGATGAGCTGCTCGCGGACGCTCTCCATCGACTGCGCGACGCTGCCGACGTTGGCCGGCTTGGTCACGTAGTCGTTGGCGCCGGCGGACAGGGCGTCGAGGGTCGCCGAGGCGCCGCGCTCGGTGAGCGTGCTGAACATGACGATCGGCACGCGGTTGCGGCGGGCGCGGATGGCGCGGACCGCCTCGATGCCGTTCATCTCCGGCATCTCGACGTCCATCGTGACCAGGTCGGGCTTGAGCGTGTCGAGCTTGGTCAGCGCGAGCTTGCCGTTGACCGCCGTGCCGACGACCTCGATGGCGGGGTCGGAGGACAGCACGTCGGTCACGATCTTGCGGACGACGACCGAGTCGTCGACCACCAGCACGCGGATCGGGTCCACACGTCCTCCTGCTCCAGCGGCGACGGCCGGCGGGGCCGTCGTCGGGGTCTCGGCAGCACGGCGGGGGGCCTCAAGGTCAGCTCCGGCGCTGTTCCGGAACGTCCTCGGGCGTCCCACCCGCATCGCCTGTCCCAGGAGTTGTCGGCCGCCCCGCCCGCCGGGTTGACGCGGGCCGCGCAACCGTTACGGGTCGTGCGGTGACCAGGAGGCCCGCGGGGACATGTCGACCCGCCCGCACGGCCGCCCGTCGGGTGCGCATCGCGCTGACCTGCGCGGATCAGGAGTGCCGCAGGTCGATCACCGGCTCGTTGCCGCACGTCGCGCCATGTCATGCCGTGCCGGCGGCAAGAACGCGATGATCACCAACGGACGAGCCTGTCCCCTGTGTCGATCATCGGATGCGTGTACGCGCGGGCGGCGTGCCGGCCCGTGTCCCGTGCACACAGCCGATGATCAACGAGGACGCGGGCGGCCGCCCGGGGGTCAGCGGCCGGTGGCGCGGTGCCAGGGCGTGAGCAGCACGCCCAGGGCGCTGGAGTCGAGCAGGTCGCCCATCGTCAGCGCCTGGACGACGCCGGCGAGGGCGTTCCACGAGCCCGTGGCGCCGTCGTGGGCGTCGAGGCCGCCGTCGGCGAACGCGCGGACGGCGAGCAGCTGGGCGGTGGCGAGCGTCCGGGTGCGGCCGGAGACGTGCGCGGCCCACGCGGCCTCGTGCATGGCGGCCGCCCACGGGCGCTGGGTGGCGCGGCCCTCGTCGACGGCGGCCCGCCAGCGCTCGCGGCCGCGGGCGTCCAGGCCGGCGAAGGTGGCCAGCAGCGAGCTCAGCTCGGGGGTGGCCGGGCCGAGGTCGGCGTCGGCACCGCGGGTGGCGGCGTCCGGGACGACGGCGGTGAACGGCGCCACCAGCTCGCGGCGGACCAGCCGGGGCAGCACGTCGGCAGCCCACTCCCCCACCGCGGCGTCGGCGAGGACCTCGGCGGCCTGCTCGCGGACGTCGTCGTCGGCCTGGGTGAACGCCCCGTGCTCGGGTCCGAGGACGTCCTCGCGCAGCAGCCGCTCCAGGGCGGCGGCGTTGCCGATGGTGCCGCGCTCGAGCTGGGCGACCAGGACGGCGGCGCGGTCCTCCCCCGGCTCCGGCGACACGGAGCGCAGCTGGGGCACCGCGGCGGCGAGCTCGCGGGCGCGGCGGGCGCGCACGGCCAGGACGGTGCGCTGGTCGCGGTCGGCGCCGCGGGAGCGGGCGCCGGCGGCGAGCGCGGTGAGCTCGGCGGGGCCGGCGGTGAGCCCGGTGAGCAGCACGTCGGCGACCGCGCGGCCGGCGGGCAGCCGCACCAGGTCGAACCCGAGCGTCGCGGCACTGACCAGCGAGTACGGCACGTCTCCCCCTCCGACGGCACCGCCGTGGAGCAGGCGGTCAGCCCATGCTCGCGGTGATCACCCCGCAACGCCACGCGGCCGTCACCCGATCGCCGGAGGGGCGAGGGGTGACGGCCGCGTGTCGGGCTCCCTCAGGTGACTTGGAGGTGACGCAGGGTCACCGGAGGCGGGCTCCCTGCAGGGTCCCACCGCGAGCTCACGAGCGGTGGGGGCAGGGGCCCTTCTTCAGGCGCCGACGGCCTTCTGCACGTCGAGGGCGAGCAGCAGCTGCCCGTCGAGCTTGTAGGCGCCGCGGATGAGCTCGCGGGCCTGCCCGTCGAGGGTGTCCGGCGGGGCCTCGAAGTCGGTCGCGTCGACGTCGACGACGTCGGCGATCGAGTCGACCAGCAGGCTCACCGCCTCGCCGTGCAGCCGCACCACGATGACGACGGCGTCGGTGCCGGCCGGCCGCGGCGGGCGGCCCAGCCGCTCGCGCAGCTCGATGGCGGTGACCACCTGGCCGCGCAGGTTGATCAGCCCGGCGACGGCCGGCGGCGCCAGCGGCACCCGGGTGAGCTTCTGGCTGCGCAGCACCTCCTGCACGTGCTCGACCTCGACGCCGTACAGGTCGCCGTCGAGCCGGAAGGTGGCCAGCTGCCCGCTGGTGGCGCGGGTGGCGGTCTCGGTGGTCACGTCAGACCTCCAGCAGAGCGGACGCGGGGGAGCGGGTGTCGGTGGCGTAGAACGCCGGGTCGGCCGCGAGGATCGCGGCGCGGACGTCGAGCAGCTCGGTCACCTTGTCGCCGAGGACGGCGGAGCCGAGCAGGCCCAGGTCGTCGATGTCGCTGCGGACGGCGGCCCCGCCGTCGACGATGTCGAGGATCTCCTCGACGACGATCGCGACGCTGCGGCCGTGGTCGCTGTAGACGATCACCTCGAGCACCTCGCGCTCGCTCGTGCCGTAGGCGCCCAGGTGCCGGTCGAGCCGGACGATCGGCAGGATCGCGCCGCGGTACTGCACGACCTCCCGGTTGCCGACCCGCTCGACGGCCTCGGCGCGCACCTGCTCGAGGCGGGTGACGGTGTCCAGCGGGATCGCCACGCGGCGGCCCTCGCCGATCGCGGCCAGCAGCATCCGCTGGCGCTCGGTCTCGCCGCCGGTGGTGCCGGCCGCGGCCGCCTCGCGGGCCTCCTGCCGCTCACTGCTCTCGGTGCGCAGCGCGCGGCGGGCCAGGGCCTGGACGTCGAGGATGAGCGCCACCGCGCCGTCGCCGAGGACGGTCGCGCCGGAGTACAGGCCGATCGCCTTGAGCTGGCCGCCGACGGCCTTGACGACGATCTCCTCGGTGTTGATGACCCGGTCGACGACGAGGCCGAAGCGCCGGCCCTCGCTGCGCAGCACCGCGATGACCACGTGGCCGTCGTGCCGGTCGGAGGCCAGCCCCAGGACGTCGGTGAGCCGGACGAGGGGGAGCAGCTCGCCGCGCAGCCGGTAGACCGGCGCGCCGCCGACCTCCTCCACGGCGTTGGCGGCCTTCTCGGCGTCGAGGCTGACCAGCTCCTGCAGGCTGATCTGCGGGATGGCGTAGCGGTCGCCGGCGCACTCGACGGTCAGCGCCGGGACGATCGCCAGGGTCAGCGGGATGCGCAGCCGGCAGACGGTGCCGCGGCCGGGCTCGGACTCGACCTCGATCGTGCCGCCGATGGACTCGATGTTGGTCTTGACGACGTCCATGCCGACGCCGCGGCCGGAGACGTTGGTGACCGCGGCCGCCGTGGAGAAGCCGGGCAGGAAGATCATCTGCAGGACGTCCTGCGGGCCCATGCGGGACAGCTGGTCGGCGGTGACCAGGCCGCGCTCGACGGCCTTGGCGCCGACCTTGGCCGGGTCGATGCCGGCGCCGTCGTCGGCGACCTCGACCACGACCTGGCCGCTCTCGTGCTTCGCGCGCAGGGTGAGCACGCCCTCGGCGGGCTTGCCGGCGGCGCGGCGGCGGTCGGGGGCCTCGATGCCGTGGTCGACGGAGTTGCGGACCAGGTGGGTCAGCGGGTCCTTGACCGCCTCGAGCAGCGTCTTGTCCAGCTCGGTGTCCCGGCCCTCCATCTCCAGGCGGACGCTCTTGCCGCACTGGATGCCGAGGTCGCGGACGACGCGCGGCAGCTTGGACCAGATGTGGTCGATCGGCTGCATGCGCGTCTTCATGACGCCCTCCTGCAGCTCGCTGGCGATGAGGTTGAGCCGCTGCGAGGCGCGCACCAGGTCGGTGTCGGTGGAGCGGCCCACGTACTGGACGATCTGGTTGCGGGTCAGCACCAGCTCGCCGACCAGCAGCATCAGCGAGTCGAGCAGGTCGACGTCGACGCGGATCGTCGAGTCGGCGACGGCGCGGCGCTGCTGCGCGCCCTGGCCCTCGGGGCGGGCGGCGCCGGCCGGCAGGCCGCCGTCGGCGTGGTCGTCGTGCCCCTCGTCGTGGTGCTCGTCGTGCACCTCGTCGTGGACGGGGGCGGGCTCGGGGTCCGTCTCGGCAGCGGCCTCGACCACGGCCTCGGCGGCCGCGACGACCTCGGCGGCGACTTCCGGGGCGACCTCCGGGGCGACCGCGGGGGCCACCTCGGCGGGCGCCTCGGCCGCGACGGCGGCGGGCGCGGGCGCGGCGACGGGGGCCGGGGCGGGGGAGTCCTCCATGGCCGCACTGATCTCGGCGACGACGGCGGAGACGTCCACGCCGCCCTCGCCGCCGGTGGCCTCGATGGAGGCGAGCAGCGAGCGGACGGTGTCGACCATCCGGAGCAGCACGCTGGTGCGCTCGGGGGTCAGCGCGAGGACGCCGTCCCGCAGCCGGGAGAGCATGTTCTCCCCGACGTGGGTGACTTCCTCGAGCCGGCCGAAGGCGAGGAAGCCGCTGGTCCCCTTGATCGTGTGGATGGTGCGGAAGATGCTCGAGAGCCGCTCGCGGGAGTCGGGCTCCTGCTCGAGGGCGACCAGGTCCGTGTCGAGCTGGTCGAGGTTCTCGTGGCTCTCGACGAGGAACTCCTCGACGATGTCGTCCAGACCGTCCACCGTTGCCTTCTCTCTCGCGTGCGGGGGACGGATCCGTCCCCGAATGGTCTTCGGCGGCCCGCCGTCGGACTCAAGGTGAGCGCCGGGCGGCCGCGGGGGTGCTGGGGCGCCTCCCGTGGCCGGCCGGGAGCGGCCGGCCACGGGAGCGCGGTCAGTAGGTGAAGCGGGCGACGCTGGTGCGCAGGTCGGCGGCCATCCGGGAGAGCTCGTCGACGGCGGTGCGCGTCTGGGTCAGCGCCTGCGTGGTGGAGTCGGCGGCGGTCGAGACCCCGGTGATGTTGTCCGCGATCTGGCCGGAGCCCTGCGCGGCCTCGGACACCGAGCGCGACATCTCGTTGGTGGTCGCCGTCTGCTCCTCCACCGCGGAGGCGATGGTGGTCTGCCGGTCGGAGATCTGCGCGACGATCTGGGAGATCTCGCCGATCGCGGCCACCGCGGCGGTGGTGTCGCCCTGGATGGCCTGCACCCGGCGGGCGATGTCCTCGGTGGCCTTGGCCGTCTCCTGGGCCAGCTCCTTGACCTCGTTGGCCACCACGGCGAAGCCCTTGCCGGCCTCCCCGGCCCGGGCGGCCTCGATGGTGGCGTTGAGCGCGAGCAGGTTCGTCTGCTCCGCGATCGAGGTGATCACCTTGACCACGTTGCCGATCTCCGCGGACGAGTCGCCCAGCTTGGCCACGGTGGCGGTGGTGGTCTCGGCCGCGGTGACCGCGCGGGCGGCCACCGCCGACGCCTCGGCGGCGTTGGTCGCGATCTCCCGGATCGAGGCGCCCATCTGCTCGGCGCCGGCCGCGACGGTCTGCACGTTGCGGGACACCTCCTCCGCCGCACCGGCCACCACGCCCGACTGCGCGGAGGTCTCCTCCGCAGACGCCGAGATCTGCGCCGAGGACGCGGACAGCTCCTCGCTGGACGCCGCGACCGCGTCCGCCGAGGCGGCGACGGCGGACAGCACCGAGCGCAGGTTCTCCTGCGCCTCGCCCAGGGCGGCGGCCATGCGGCCGAGCTCGTCGCGCCCGCGGACCTCGGGGGTGACGGTGAGGTCGCCGGCCGCCAGGGCCTCGACCGAGCGCTGCACCGAGCGGACGGTGCCCACGAGCCGCCGGACCACGAGGACGGTCAGCCCGCCGGCGACCAGCGTGCCCAGGGCCAGGGAGACCCACAGGGTGGTGGTGGCCGAGGAGACGATGCCGACGGCCTCGTCGGTGTCGGCCTGGCCGGCGCCCACCCGGCGCTCCTGCATGGCGTTGTACTGGTCCATGAGGACGTCGGAGCGGTCCTGCAGCGGGCCGGTGATGACGGCGGCCGCGACGGCGAGGTCCCCGGCGTCGGCCGCGGGCAGCAGCTGGGTGTCGGCGATCGTGTAGTAGTCCTCGACGGTGCCGCGGAACTCCTCGAAGGCCTCCTTGTTGACCGTCACCGCGGCGTAGGCGTCGAGCTGGCCGTCGATGGTGTCCCGGCGCTCGGCCAGGTCGGCCCGCAGCGCGGCGCGCTGCTGCACGTCGGCGATCGGGTACGTGTTGTACCGCGACCGGTCGCCCTGCCAGGAGCGCTGGATGTTGGCCAGGTCGGACAGCCGGACGACGTTGTCGTTGATCCGGGCGGCCGCGTCCTGGACCGCCGACAGCCGGTTGACGGCGAGGACGGTCATGGCGACGGCGACCAGCGCGAGGACGGCGACGGCGGCGCCGATCTTGACGCCGACCGGGCGGTCGGCGAACCAGCCGCCGGTGCGGCCGGCGCGTTGCGTGCTCATGGGACTGCTCCTGGGTTCTGGGTGTGGCCGGTGGGTGGTGAAGCGGGCGCTCTCGGGGTAGGAGAGTGACGGATCCGAAAAGGAACTCGGGCCGTCCGGAAATGGCGTGTCGGTAACGATCCGAACACGACCGTAATCGGGTGCGAGAGGCGACACCGGGACCATTCCCGGCACCAAGTCGACAAGCGGTAGGACGCCGATGAGCAGCGCGGATGCCAAGTCGACAAGGTCATCCGCGCAGGTGGCGACGCACGTGAGCGGCAGAAATGGTCATTTCTGCCGCTCAGGGCGGGAGCGCACGGCCGCGCCCGTCGCCATTGTCGGGACAATGACTCAGAGCGCGGCCGTGATCACCGGACGCCGGGACGGATGACCATTCCCGGTGGCCGGGTCGCAGGGGTCAGTGCGTGAAACGCCCGACGCTCGTCCTGAGCTCGGCGGCCATCCGGGAGAGCTCGTCGACGGCGGTGCGCGTCTGGGTCAGCGCCTGCGTGGTGGAGTCGGCGGCGCTGGAGACGCCGGTGATGTTGTCCGCGATCTGGCCGGAGCCCTGCGCGGCCTCGGACACCGAGCGCGACATCTCGTTGGTGGTCGCCGTCTGCTCCTCCACCGCGGAGGCGATGGTGGTCTGCCGGTCGGAGATCTGCGCGACGATCTGGGAGATCTCGCCGATCGCGGCCACCGCGGCGGTGGTGTCGCCCTGGATGGCCTGCACCCGGCGGGCGATGTCCTCGGTGGCCTTGGCCGTCTCCTGGGCCAGCTCCTTGACCTCGTTGGCCACCACGGCGAAGCCCTTGCCGGCCTCCCCGGCCCGGGCGGCCTCGATCGTGGCGTTGAGCGCGAGCAGGTTCGTCTGCTCCGCGATCGAGGTGATCACCTTGACCACGTTGCCGATCTCCGCGGACGAGTCGCCCAGCTTGGCCACGGTCGCCGTGGTGGTCTCGGCCGCGGTCACCGCGCGGGCGGCCACCGCCGACGCCTCGGCGGCGTTCGTGGCGATCTCCCGGATCGAGGCGCCCATCTGCTCGGCGCCGGCCGCGACGGTCTGCACGTTGCGGGACACCTCCTCGGCCGCGCCGGCCACCACGCCCGACTGCGCGGAGGTCTCCTCCGCAGACGCCGAGATCTGCGCCGAGGACGCGGACAGCTCCTCGCTGGACGCCGCGACCGCGTCCGCCGAGGCGGCGACGGCGTCGAGCACCTCGCGCAGGTTGCCCTGGGCGCGGTCGAGGGCGTCGGCCATCCGGCCGACCTCGTCGCGGGACCGGATGCCGGTGGAGCGGGTCAGGTCGCCCTGCGCCAGCGCCTCGAGGGAGGCCTGGACCGTGCGCACCGGCCGGATCACCGAGCGGGCGGTCAGCCAGCTGAGCAGGACCAGCAGCAGGAAGCCCAGTCCGGCGACGACGAGGGCGATCGTCTCGTAGCGGGAGACGGTGTCCTGCAGCTCGTCCTGGGCCGCCTCCGCCTCGGTCTCCAGCGTGTCCTTGGCGGTGCCGACGGCGGCGTCGGTGAGGTCGTTGGCAGCCTGGATGTCCTCCCAGCGCACCCGCGCGCCGGCCTGGTCGGCCACGGCGCCGTTCACGAAGACGGTGATCGCGTCGGTGTAGTCGCCGTAGGTGTCCTGCAGCGCGGCGACCGCGGCGGCGCTGTCCCCGGTCAGCTCGATCCCGCCGAGCTCGGCGAGCAGCTCCCGCGGGGTGGCGACGTCGTCGGCGAGCTCGGCCAGCTGCTCGGCCGGGTCCTCGCGGACGATCGCCTTGAACCCGTCGACCTTGAGCTCGCTGGCCCGGGTGTCGAGCTGGAGCACCAGCGCCTGCGCGTCCTCCAGCGCCTCGGCGCGCTCCTGGGCGTCGCGGACGGCGGCGTTGCCGAGCAGCGTCGCGCCGAGCAGCCCCCCGAGCGACAGCGTGCCGACGGCGACCAGCGCGCCGAACTTGACGGACAGCGGGCGGTCGGCGAACCAGCCGGCGCGCGGGCGGGGTGCGGCGTTCACGAGAGCCTCCTGGGCTTCCTGTGCACGCTGCGACGGATGTGACGGGCGTGCAGCAGGAATGGTGGCGGCGCCCGGTGCCCGCGCCCCGGCACGGGAAACGCACCGGGACGGATCGTTGTGGAGGAGGCGGTGACCGCCCGCGACGCCGTCGCCGAGTCGACGGAGCCCGGCGGTGACCGGCCCGGCCTGCCGGGCGTCCGCGCTGGTCGGAGCGGGGGAGGGGCGCCGTGTCGACCCGCCGCGGGCGGTGACCGCGCGACCGGGGAACGGTCGTCCCGGACCGCGGCGCGACGCGCCGCGGCGGGTCAGGCGAGCAGGTCGCCGAGCAGCCGGAGGACGGCGAGGGCGGCGGCCGGGTCGGCCACCCGCTGCGTCGCGGCCGTCTCGCCCTCGCCGACCTTGATGCCGAGGTCGTCGGGGCCGAGGGAGCGGAAGACGTCCTCGTCCGTGCGGTCGTCGCCGAGGTAGACGACGGCGCCGGCGTCGAGCTCGGTGCGCAGCCGGCGCACGGCGCTGCCCTTGTCGGCATCCACGAGGACGAGCTCGAGCACCGCCTTGCCCGGCTTCTTCGTCAGTGACGGATCCGCGATCGCGTCCGCGGACTCCAGCAGCGCGGTGGCCGCGGCGGGGTCGGGGACCTGCCGGACGTGGACGGCGACGCTGGCGGGCTTGACCTCCAGCCGCGCGCCGGGGACGGCGGCCACCAGCGGGGCGAGCTGGCCGGCGAGGACGTCCCGGCGGCCGGCCAGGTCGCCGGTGAGCGGGCCGTCGAACTCGGCGCCGTGGCTGCCCACCCAGCGGTAGGGGCCGGTGAGGCCGCTGACCGCGCGCAGGTCCTCGAGCCCGCGGCCGCTGACCAGCGCCACGGTCACGCCGTCGGCGGCGGCGATCCGGGCGAGGGCCTCGGCGGTGCCGGGGGAGGGGACCGCCGCGCCCGGGTCGCCGACCAGCGGGGCCAGCACGCCGTCGTAGTCGGAGGCGACCAGCAGCGGACGGCGGGCGGCGACCGCCGCCAGCGCGGCCGCCGTCCCCTCCGGGACGCTCACGCCTGGGCGCGCAGGGCGTCGAAGAAGGACGACGCCCAGTGGTCGAGGTCGTGCTTGGCCAGGTACCGGCGCATGGCGCGCATCCGGCGGGCGCCCTCGTCGGGCTCGATCCGCAGCGCGCGCAGCAGCTGGTTCTTCACCCCGGCGATGTCGTGCGGGTTCACCAGGAACGCCTGCTTGAGCTCGGCGGCGGCACCGGCGAACTCGGACAGGACGAGCGTGCCGCCGAGGTCGCCGCGGGCGGCCACGTACTCCTTGGCCACCAGGTTCATGCCGTCGCGGTAGGGCGTCACCAGCATGACGTCAGCCGCGCGGTAGAGGGCGGCGAGCTCCTCGCGGGGCATCGACTGGTTGAAGTAGTGCACCGCCGGGCCGCCGATCGAGCCGAAGACGCCGTTGATGTGGCCGACCTGCTGCTCGATCGTCTCCCGCATGTGCACGTAGTGCTCGACCCGCTCGCGGCTGGGCGTGGCCACCTGGACCATGACCGTCCCGGGCGCCTCGACCGCGCCGTCCTCGAGCAGCTCCTGGAAGGCGTTGAGCCGGACGCTGATGCCCTTGGTGTAGTCCAGCCGGTCGACGCCCAGGATGATCTTGTCGGGCTTGCCCAGCTCCGCGCGGATCTCCGCGGCCCGGCTGACCACCTCCGGCGAGGAGGCGAGCTCGTCGAAGGCGGCGACGTCGATGGAGATCGGGAACGCCCGCGCGGTCACCGTGCGCCCGTCGTACTCGATCGTCGCCCCGCGGGTGGGCAGCTCGTGCAGCCGGCGGGCCAGCTGGACGAAGTTGACCGCGGCGCTCGGCCGCTGGAAGCCGACCAGGTCCGCGCCCAGCAGCCCCTCGACGATCGCCGACCGCCACGGCAGCTGGGTGAACAGCTCGTAGGGCGGGAACGGGATGTGCAGGAAGAAGCCGATCGTGAGGTCGGGCCGGCGCTGCCGCAGCATCGCGGGCACCAGCTGCAGCTGGTAGTCGTGGACCCAGACGATCGCGCCCTCGGCGGCCACCTCCGCGGCCCGCTCGGCGAAGCGCTTGTTGACCTGCACGTAGGTGTCCCACCAGGTGCGGTGGTACTCCGGCTTCTCGACCACGTCGTGGTACAGCGGCCACAGCGAGGCGTTGGACATGCCCTCGTAGTAGCGGTCGACCTCCTCCTCCGAGAGCTCGACGGGGATCAGCGACATCCCGCCGGACTCGAAGGGCTCGGGCGCCTCGCCGGCCGAGCCGGACCAGCCCACCCACGCGCCGCCGCGGCCGGCGACGAAGGGCTCGAGCGCGGTCACCAGGCCGCCGGGGCTGCGCTGCCAGCGCGTCGTCCCGTCGGGATCGGTCACCTGGTCGACCGGCAGCCGGTTGGCCACCACGACGACGGGACTGTCCGCCCCCACGTCTCCCGCGCCTGTCCTGGCCATACGCCGTCGACCCTACTGAGACGCCGCGGCCACGTCACCCGGGGGCGGGGGAGCCGTTGGTCTCTTGCCGCAGCCGTCCCGCCGCACGACCCTGCGGCCGTCGCCGGATCCGGGGGGGAGCATGACGTCGACGGCGCTGGCCGAACTCCCCGTGCGGGAACGGGTCCGTCTCTTCGAGCGGGCTTGCAACGCCAGCGGGCTCGGGGACTATGCCGCCCTCCTCGCGCCCGACGTCCGGAGCCGCACGGGGGACCTGACGGCGACCGGACGGGACGCCGTCGTCCGGTTCATGACGGCCGTCAGGACGACGTTCCCCGACCTCTCGGTGACCTTCTCCCACGTGCTCGTCTCGGGTGACGAGGTTGCCGCGGAGCTGGTCGAGCGGGGGACCCACCGGGGGCCCTTGGTGCTGCCCGGCCGGACGCTCCCGCCGACCGGGCGCCGCGTCGAGTGGCACGCCGCGACCTTCTTCCGGTACGACGAGAACGGGCTGATCCGGTCCCTTCGCGACTACCTGGACACGGCCGCGCTCCTGCGGCAGCTCGAGGGGTGACCGCGGTCAGCGGGCCAGGAGGTACCCGGCGGCCGCGGCCCCCAGGCCGAGCACCAGCGTGGCCGCGAGGTACCCCGCCGCCCGGCCGACGGCGCGCTCCTCGACCAGCCGGACGACGTCGGCGCCGAAGCTGGAGAAGGTGGTCAGCGTCCCGCAGAAGCCGGTGCCGACCAGCGCGACCACCGCCGCGGGCGCGTCGCCGAGGCCCAGCAGCACGCCGAGCACGGCCGAGCCCGCGACGTTGACGGCCAGGGTGCCGACCGCGGGGTCCCACCCCGCCCGGCCCGCGAGGCGCACGGCGAGCAGCCGCAGCGGCGCCCCGACCAGCGCGCCGGCCGCGACCAGCAGCGGCGTCACGGTCTCCGCCGCCGCACCGCGAGCAGGCCGGCGGCGGTGGCGAGCACCCCGCCGAGGACCGAGGCGAGCACGTAGGCCGCGGCCAGCAGGACCCGGCCGGCGTCGGTGAGCAGGACGACCTCGACGGCGAACGCGGAGTACGTGGTGTAGCCGCCGAGCACGCCGACGGCGAGGAAGGGCCGCACCCACGCCGGCTCCGGGCCCGTGGTGAGCAGGCCGAGGAGGACGCCCATCAGCAGGCAGCCGGTGAGGTTGACCAGCAGCGTCGCCCAGGGCCAGCCGGGGGAGGGGAGCGCCTCGGCGACGCCCCACCGCGCCAGCGCCCCCAGCGCCCCGCCGACCGCCGCCAGGGCACAGGCCGCCGTCGGGGACCTCACCGCCGGCGGGTCTCGGGGAACAGCAGGTCGACGAAGCGGGCCGCGGTGGGCTGCGGCTCGTGGTTGGCCAGTCCCGGGCGCTCGTTGGCCTCGACGAACACCGCGTCGGGGCCCTCGACGTCGGGGACGAGGAAGTCGACGCCGGTCACCGGGATGCCGATCGCCCGGCTGGCCCGCACCGCCGCCTGCGCGATCGCCGGGTGCAGCCGGTCGGTGACGTCCTCGATGGTGCCGCCGGTGTGCAGGTTCGCGGTCCGCCGGACGCGCAGCCGCTGCCCGTTGGCCAGGACGTCGTCCATCGCGTACCCGGCCGCCCGGACGACGTCGGTGGTGACGTCGTCCAGCGGGATCCGCGACTCGCCGCCGGTGGCCCGCTCCCGCCGCCGGCTGGTCTCGCGCACCAGCTGGGCCACGGTGCTGCGGCCGTCGCCGACGACCTCCGCGGGCTTGCGCACCGCCGCGGCGACCACCTCGAGGTCGATGACGATGACCCGCACGTCCTCGCCGTCGACGAGCTCCTCGACCAGCACGTCCGGGCAGAACAGCCGTGCGGCGTCGACGGCCCGCGCCAGCTCCTCCTCACCGGTCACGCCCACGGTGATGCCCTTGCCCTGCTCGCCGCGGGCGGGCTTGACCACCAGCTCCCCGACCTCGGCGAGCAGCCCCCGGGCAGGGCCGAGGTCGTCGCCGGGCACGGACACGCCGCGGGGCACGCGCACCCCGGCGGCCTCGACGATCCGGCGGGTGACCCGCTTGTCGTCGCAGCGGCTCATCGCGACGGCGGTGGTGAACTCCGACAGCGACTCGCGGGTGAGCACCCGGCGGCCGCCGAGGGACAGCTGCATCTCGCCGAACTCGGCGTCGGTGACCTGGACGCGGATGCCGCGCCGCAGCGCCTCGTCGGCGATGATCCGCGCGTAGGGGTTGAGCTGCGTGAGCCCCGGCGGGCGGGCGGCGAACAGCGGCGTGTTGATCGGGTTCTTGCGCTTGACGCACACCGCGGGCGCGCGCACGAAGCCGAGCTTGCGGTAGAGCGCGATCGCGCCCTTGTTGTCGTGCATGACCGAGAGGTCGACGTAGGAGCGGCCGCGGCCGACGTACCGCTCGGCCAGCACCCGCACCAGCGCCTCGCCGGTGCCGGGCGGCGCGCTCTGCCCGTCGACGGCGAGGCACCACAGGCTGGTGCCGCTCTCCGGGTCGCCGAAGGCCAGCACGTGGTCGACGCCGGTGACCGTGCCGACGATGCGCGAGGTCCGGGTGTCCTCGGCGACGAGGTAGGTGAAGGCGCGGGTGCGGTGGTTGGCCCACATGGTCTCGGGGTCGCCGGTGACCATGTTGTTGCGGGCGTAGATCTCGTTGATCGCCACCATGTCCTCGAGCGAGGTCACCGTGCGGACGAAGACGCCGCGGATGAGCTCGGGGCGGGGCCGGTAGCGGTAGAGGTCCAGCCGGTAGGTGTAGCTGGGGTCGATGAACAGCTCGTCGGGCGCGAGGCCGACGAGGACGTGCGGGTCGCGGGCGTAGATGCAGATGTCGCGCTGCCCGGTCTCCTCGGCGCGCAGCGCGGCGAGGATGTCGCGCATCTCGGTGAAGGTCTGGCCGAAGACCAGGCGCCCCCACGCCAGGTCCAGCACGACGTCGCCGGCCATCCCCTCGAGCTGGTGGTCGGAGGGCCGGGTCCAGTTGCGTCCGGTGAGGTCGGGCGTTCCGGCCACCGCGGTGCGGCGGCGGTGCCCGGCGAGCCGGGGTGCCACGGTGCGCCTCCTCAGACCCCGTGGTTCTGCAGCCACAGCTCCAGCAGGCCCAGCTGCCAGAGCTTGTTGCCGCGCAGCGGCGTGAGCTCCCCGTTGGGGTCCTCGAGCAGCCGGGACACGTACTCCGGGCGGAACAGCGCCCGGTCCCGCGCCGCCTCGCTGGACAGCGCGTCCTTGACCAGGCCGAGCACCTTGCCCTCCAGGTGGGTGATCGCCGGGACCGGGAAGTAGCCCTTGGGCCGGTCGATGACCTCCGGCGGGATGATCCGGCGGCCGATCGCCTTGAGCACGCCCTTGCCGCCGTCGGCGAGCTTGAGCTCGGGCGGGCACTGGGCCGCCAGCTCCACCAGGTCGTGGTCGAGGAAGGGCACCCGGGCCTCCAGGCCCCAGGCCATGGACATGTTGTCCACCCGCTTGACCGGGTCGTCGACGAGCATGACCTCGCTGTCCAGCCGCAGGGCAGCGTCGACGGCGGTCTGTGCGCCGGCGCGGGACATGTGGTCGCGGACGAACTCCAGGCTCGGGTCGCCGTCGAGGGCGTACCGCTCGCCGACCAGCGCCCGCATGTCGTCGGCGCCGCGGTCGAAGAACGCCTTCGCGTAGCGCTCGACGGCCTCCTCGCGGCCGACCTCGGCCAGCGGCGGGTACCAGTGGTAGCCGGCGAAGACCTCGTCGGCGCCCTGACCGGACTGCACGACGCGGATCGACTGGCTGACCCGCTCGGACAGCAGGTCGAAGGCGACGACGTCGTGGCTGACCATGGGCTCGGCCATCGCGCCGATGGCGTGGCCGAGCGCGGCGGCCAGCTCGTCGGAGGACACCCGGATGCGGTGGTGGTTCGTGCCGAACCGCTCGGCGATGACGTCGGAGTAGCGGAACTCGTCGCCCGCGTGGCCGCCGACGGTCTCGAAGCCGATCGAGTAGGTGGCGAGGCCGCTCTGCCCCTCCTGGGCCAGCAGGCCGACGATCAGGCTGGAGTCCAGCCCGCCGGACAGCAGCACGCCGACCGGGATGTCGGAGACCAGGCGACGGCGGACGGCGACCCGCAGCGCCTCCTCGATGGCGTCCTCCCAGTCGCGGTCCGTCCAGCCGGAGTGCTCGAGGCGCCGCTCGTACGTGGGCTCCCAGTAGCGGTGCTCGCGGCTGGTGCCGTCGGCCTCGATGACCCGCACGGTGGCCGGCGGCAGCTTGCGGACGCCGTTGAGCAGGGTGCGCGGCGCCGGGACGACGGCGTGCCAGGTCAGGTAGTGGTGCAGCGCGACCGGGTCGATGGAGGTGTCGACGTCGCCGGCGCGCAGCAGGGCCGGCAGCGACGAGGCGAACCGCAGCCGGCCCGGCGTCTCGGCGAGGTACAGCGGCTTGATGCCCAGCCGGTCGCGGGCCATGACCACCCGGCCGGTGGCCCGCTCGTGGATGACCACGACGAACATGCCGTGCAGGTGGTCGACGAAGTCCAGGCCCCAGTGGTGGTAGCCCTTGAGCAGGACCTCGGTGTCGCTGGTGGAGAAGAAGCGGTAGCCGTGGCCCTCGAGTTCGGCGCGCAGCTCCTTGTAGTCGTAGATGCAGCCGTTGAAGACCGCCTCGAGGCCCAGCTCGCTGTCCACCATCGGCTGGGAGCCGCTGGGGGAGAGGTCGATGACCGACAGCCGGCGGTGGCCGAACGCCACCCGGCCGGCGCTCCACTGGCCCTGGCCGTCCGGCCCGCGGGGGACCAGCGCCTCGACCATCCGCGCCACCGCGGTGGTGTCGGCCAGGGAGCCGTCGAACCTGATCTCGCCGGAGAGGCCGCACATGGCTCGATCCAACCCCAGGCCGACGGCTGCCGCGACGTGATCGGTCCAGTTCACAGACACGTCACACGGCCCGGTTCCACGTGGAACCGGGCCGTGTCGGGCGGAGGCAGTGCGCCCCCCGGTGCGGATCAGCCGCGCGGCTTGCCCGGCTTGCGGGGGTGCGTGCCGGTCGCCGCCGGCGTCGTGCCGGTCAGCGCCCGGACCGCCGCGACGACGTCGACCAGGCCGGTGCCCTTGTCGAACGACGTCGTGTAGCCATCGACCGCGGTGTAGGCCGCGCCGTCGGTGTAGCGGTAGGCCGTCGACTTCAGCGCGGCCTCGACCTCGGCCGGGGTGGCCGTCGGATCGGCCTGGAACAGCTGGGCGGCGATGCCGGCGATGTGCGGCGCGGCCATCGAGGTCCCGCTGATGGTGTTGAACGTGCCGACGTCGAGCGGGCCGGGGCCGTTGCGCGGGTCGAGGCCGGTGCCGCAGATCGGCAGCGTCAGCCGGCAGGCCGAGGTGATGTTCTCACCGGGCGCGGAGAGGTCCGGCCAGGTCGAGGGGTCGGCCGAGGCGCCGCGCGAGGAGTACCCGCTGACCACGCCGTCACGGGTGCCGGTGTCCTGGTCGTGGTAGGAGGCCACCGAGAGGATGCCGCCGGTCGGGTCCTGGCCCGGCGGGTTGGTCAGCGACGCCGAGCCGTCACCGCCGTCGTTGCCGGCGGCCCAGACGGTGACCACGCCCTCGGCGGCCAGCGCCCGCTGCAGCTTCACCGTCGCCGAGTTGGGGTCGAACTCCCCGCCGCCGGAGGGGCCGTAGGAGTTGTTGGTGACCCTGATCGGCGGGCACTCGGCGGCCGGGACGTCGGCGCCGCAGGGGTGCTCGTGGTTCTCCAGCACCCAGTTCAGCGCCGAGTCGGCGCCGACGATGAGCAGCACCGCGCCGGTGCCGATCGACACCAGGCTCGCGCCGGGCGCCGCGCCCTGCAGCCGGCCGCCGTCGGTCAGCGTGGTGGGCCGGCCGGCGACGATGCCGCTCACGTGGGTGCCGTGCCCGCCGGCCGCCAAGGTGTCGGTGTCGACGACGCCGGGGACCAGGACCACGCAGTCGGAGGAGGTGTTGGTCTCGACCAGGCAGACGCTCTTGAGGTTGGCGACGACGGCGCTGCTGCCGTCGGCCTCGCGGAAGTAGGGGTGCGTGGGGTCCACGCCGGAGTCGATGACGGCGACCGAGACGCCGCTGCCGTCGAGCGGCCGGCCGTTGGCGCCGGTGAACGTGGTGATCGCCTCGGCGCCGCGGGTGGCGGTGTTGGAGGTCTCCTGGCTGAACTCGATCGGGGTGTTGCCCTCGAGGTAGATGACGCCGGGCTCGCTGCGCGCCGCCTCTACCTGCGCGGCCGTCCCGCGGGCGACCACGACACCGATCCGCTCGAACTCGGTGACCGTCCGCATCCCGGTGGCAGCGACCGCGTCCCGCGCGGCCTGCGCGTCGGTGCCGTGCACCAGGACGACGGTCGGGTCGGCGCCGGCCAGGCCGGCCAGCTGGTCGGCCAGGAAGTCCTGGACGGGGGCGAGCGGGCCCGGGGCGGCCTGGGCGGGGGAGGCCAGGAGCGCGCCGGCGACCAGCGCGGCCAGGCTCCCTCCCCCGAGGACGCGGCGGGACGACCGGTTCATGGGCTCTCCTCTTCGAGGGCGGGTCGGTGCGACCTGGGGAAACGAGCGGGTGCGACGACGGTCACGCCAGGAGGCGTCCGGGCGTGTCGCCGGGTCACGGGTATCGGGGGAGCCGCTCCTGTCCGTCAGGGTGGGGGCGTGTACGACGACCCGCCCGGAGAGGCGCCCTGGGCGATGCAGCTGGTGGCCCGCGTGGAGCGGGTCGCACCGCCGGGCCGGACCGCCGTCTGCGAGGCCGCGGCGACGGCGGTCGTGCGGCTGCTCGCCGACGACCGGGCGCTGCCGGGTGGGGAGTGGGAGCCGCTGGTCCGCCGGTGGACCGACGGGGCGATCCGCAAGCACTGCCGCCGGGCGCGCGGCGTGGCCTGGCAGCGGGTCGAAGCGCTCCCCGGCGTGACCGCCGCGGTGGGCGGCGCCGAGGTCCGCGCGCTGGTGCCGGGCCCGACCGACGCCATCCCCCCGGAGGTCGCGAAGCTGCAGCTGACCGGCAGCGAGCTCGACGACCCCGGCGCCCGGCCGGGAGTCGACCCGGAGCCGGGCGGCCCGCTCGTCGTCTCGGTCTGCCCGGAGCCGTTCCTGCCGCTGGGCAAGGCGGCCGCGGCCTGCGGGCACGCGGCGCAGCTGTCGGCGGTGCGCATGCCCGCCCGGCGGTTCGACGCCTGGGCGGCCGCCGACTTCCCGGTGGTGGTCGAGCACCCCGGCGTCGAGCGGTGGGCGGCGCTGCGCCCACGGGCGGACGTCGAGGTGGTCGACGCGGGCTTCACCGTGGTCGACCCGGGGACCAGCACCGCCCTCGCCCGCTGGGCATAGGTCGCGCGACCACGCCCCGACGGGCCTCGGCCCCACAGGTGCCTGCGAGCCGAGGTCCTGCCGAGTCGCTCAGAACGGTGGCGGCTCGTCGGCCGGGCCGGCCGGTGATGGTGGTCCGGGATCGGCCGGTGGTGGTCGCAGGCCCGGTGGGCGGGTCGTCCGGGTGATGCCGGACGGGGTCGTCACCGCCAGGACGCCGTCGGCGCTCATCCGGAAGCGCCAGCCGCGGGCGAAGGTCTTGAGCCGGTGGTGGCTGCGGCACAGGCAGCACAGGTCGGCGCAGTCGGTGGTGCCGCCGTGGGCGTGCGGGACGACGTGGTCGGCGTCGGCCCAGCCGACGCGCTGGCCGCAGGTGGGG
>NZ_JBJGZH010000031.1:0-48169 GCF_054050415.1 Geodermatophilus sp. SYSU D01180
GAGGGGGGCGGGGGCGGCCGGGGGGGGGGGCGCCGGGGGGGGCGGCGCGCCCCCCCGCGCCCGCCGGGGCCCCCCCCGCCGCCGTCAGCGCACCCGCCCGTCCCGCCGTCCCGGGGACCGGTCGTGTCCCCGGGGCGTCGTAGTGTCGGACGGCGATGGCAGGCCGTCTTCCCCCCGCTCACCGGGCCGCCGCGACGTCGGCCCCCCGCACCCGCCGTCCCGACCCCGTCGACGCCCCGGGTCGCGACGACTCGCTCTGGGACATGGAGCGCTCGCTGCGCCGGCGCGGGTTCTCCACCGTCGCCGGCGCCGACGAGGCCGGCCGCGGCGCGTGCGCCGGGCCGCTGGTCGCCGCCGCGTGCGTGCTGCCCGCCGGCCGCCGCGGGCGAGTCCCCGGGCTGGCCGACTCCAAGCTCCTGACCGCCGCCGCGCGGGAGCGGGTCTACGCCGAGGTCGTCGACCGCGCGCTGTCCTGGTCGGTCGTGGTCATCCCCGTGGCCGACCTCGACGCGCGCGGCATGCACGTCACCAACCTCGAGGCGCTGCGCCGTGCGGTCAGCGCGCTGGACCCGTCCGCGGAATACGTGCTCACCGACGGTTTCTCCGTGCCCGGCCTCGGGGTGCCGGCCCTCGCCGTGTGGAAGGGCGACCGGGTCGCCGCCTGCGTGGCCGCGGCGTCGGTGCTGGCCAAGGTCACCCGGGACCGGATCATGCTCGACGTGCACGAGCGCTTCCCCGAGTACGACTTCGCGGTGCACAAGGGCTACACCACCGAGGCGCACACCGCCGCGCTGGAGCGTCACGGGCCCTGTCCCGAGCACCGGTCGCGCTTCGTCAACGTCGTCCGCGCGCGCGACGCGCGCGCCGTCCGGGAACTCCAGCTCACCGCTGCCGGCGGCATGGTCGATGATGGGGGCATGCGCACCATCTCCGGAGAGCCGCGATGAGCACCGAGGACCTGGAGAAGTACGAGACCGAGATGGAGCTCCAGCTCTATCGCGAGTACCGGGACATCGTCCGGCAGTTCACCTACGTGGTGGAGACCGAGCGGCGCTTCTACCTGGCCAACGCCGTCGACCTGCAGGTCCGCGAGGCCGGCGGCGAGGTGTTCTTCGAGCTCAAGCTGTCCGACGCCTGGGTCTGGGACATGTACCGGCCGGCGAGGTTCGTCCGCAACGTCCGGGTGCTGACGTTCAAGGACGTCAACGTCGAGGAGCTGGACAAGCCCGACCTCGAGCTGCCCGACGGGCCCCGCATCACCTGATCGCATCCGCACGCCCGGGAGGCTGACCGCCCGGGCCCACGGGACCGCCCGCGCCGTCCACAGCCCCGGCCGTCGTCCACAGACCGCCGTCCCGGGCCGTGCCGGGCACCCGACCGGGTCACGGTCGGCGGGTGTCCACGAGAACCGAACTCGGCAGCCGCGGGGAGACGATCGCCGCGGCCTACCTCACCGACGCCGGGCTGGCCGTCCTCGACCGCAACTGGCGGTGCCGCGACGGCGAGCTCGACATCGTCGCCCGCGAGGGGACGGCGATCGTCTTCTGCGAGGTCAAGACCCGCCGCGCCACCGGCTTCGGCCACCCCGTCGAGGCGGTGACCGCGGCCAAGCAGCGGCGGCTGCGCACGCTGGCCCAGCGGTGGCTGGCCGCCCACGACGAGCACGCGCCCGACCTGCGCTTCGACGTCGTCGGCGTGCTGGTGCGGCCGGCCGCGCCGGCGCTGGTCACCCACCTGCGCGGGGCGTTCTCATGACGCTCGCCCGCACCTGGTCGGTCGGGCTGGCCGGGGTGTCCGGCGCGATGGTCGAGGTCGAGGTGGACATGTCCGCCGGCGTCCCCGGCGTGGTGCTCGTCGGCCTGCCCGACGCCGTGGTGCGCCAGTCGGTCGACCGCGTCCGCGCGGCCGTGGTCAACACCGGGGCGTCCTGGCCGATGCGCCGGATCACCATCGGGCTGTCGCCGGCGTCCATGCCCAAGCAGGGGAGCGGCTTCGACCTCGCGCTGGCCGCCGCCGTGCTCGCCGCGGCCGGCACGCTCCCGGCCGACGCCGCCGACGGGCTGGTGCTGCTCGGCGAGCTCGGGCTCGACGGCTCGGTGCGCGCGGTCCGCGGCGTCCTGCCGGCCGTGCTGGCCGCCGCCCGGGCCGGGCACGGCACCGTCGTCGTCCCGGCCGGCAATGCGGAGGAGGCCGCGCTGGTCGACGGCGTCGACGTCCTCGCCGCGCGCACCCTCGGCGACCTGGTGGCCCACCTGTCCGGCCGCGCCCGGCTGACGCCACACGTCCGCGGCCCGCTGCCCCCGCCGGCACCGGCGCCGGACCTCGGCGACGTCGTCGGCCAGGCGGCTGGCCGCCGCGCGGTCGAGGTGGCCGCGGCCGGGGGGCACCACCTGCTCCTCACCGGGCCGCCGGGGGCGGGCAAGACTATGCTCGCCGAGCGGCTGCCCGGCCTGCTGCCGGTCCTCGACGAGCGGGCCGCGCTCGAGGTCACCGCGATCCACTCGGTCGCCGGGACGCTGCCGCCGGACGCGCCGCTGCTCAGCCGGCCGCCGTTCGAGGCGCCGCACCACTCGGCCACGATGGCCGCCCTCGTCGGCGGCGGCTCGGGCGCCATCCGCCCCGGCGCGCTGTGCCGAGCCCACCGCGGCGTGCTGTTCCTCGACGAGGCGCCGGAGTTCGCCCGGGCGACCCTGGACACGCTGCGCCAGCCCCTCGAGCGGGGCCAGGTCACGATCAGCCGGGCCGCCGGGTCGGCGACCTTCCCGTGCCGCGCCCAGCTGGTGCTCGCCGCCAACCCGTGCCCGTGCGCCAGCGCGGCCGGCGACTCCGTCTGCACCTGCAGCCCGCTGGAGCGCCGCCGCTACCAGTCCCGGCTGTCCGGCCCCCTGCTGGACCGCATCGACCTGCGGATCGAGCTGCCGCCGGTCACCCGCGCCGCCTGGCTCGGCACCGGCCCGGCCCCGGAGCCGACCGCCGCGGTGGCGGCCCGCGTCGCGGCCGCCCGCGGAGCCGCCGCCGCCCGGCTGCGCGGCACCGGCCTGCTGCTCAACAGCCAGGTGCCCGGGCGGCTGCTGCGCGAGCGGTGGGCGGTGCCGCGGCCGGCGCTGGCGCTGGCCGAGCGGGCGCTGGACCGCGGCCTGCTGTCGGTCCGCGGGCTGGACCGCGTGCTGCGGGTGTCCTGGACGCTGGCCGACCTCGCCGGGCGGGCGGTCCCCGACGGCGGCGACGTCGCCGAGGCGCTGGGCATGCGGCTGCAGCGGGTGGCGGCGTGAGCGCGCCCACCCTCGAGGAGGACCTCGAGGACGCCCTCGCCGGCCCGGCCGCGGCCGACGGGGTGGCGGTCCCCGGCATCCGGCGCGCCCGCGCCTGGCTGACCCGGGCCGCGGAGCCCGGCTCGGTGGCCCTGTGGCGGTGGGTCGACGACGTCGGCCCGGTCGCGGCGGTGCGCGCCCTGCGTGCCGGGACGGCGCCCGAGCAGGCCCGCGCCCTGGTCGGCGTGCGCGCCGAGCAGGACGCCACCCTCGCCGACCTCCGCCGGGCGGAGCGGTGCGGCGCCCGGCTGGTGGTGCCCGAGGACGACGAGTGGCCGGCGCTGCCGCTGCACGCGCTGACCGTCGCCGCGTACACCGACGGCGACGGCGAGGGCCGGCGCGACCGGACCACCGCGCTCGTCCCACCGGTGGCCCTGTGGGTGCGCGGGGACCCGCCGCTCGGGCCGACCGTCGACCGCTCCGTGGCCGTGGTCGGCGCGCGGGCGTCCACGGCCTACGGCGAGCACGTGGCCGCCGACCTCGGCGCGCAGCTGGGGGAGCGCGGCTGGACGGTCGTCTCCGGCGGCGCGTACGGCATCGACGTCGCCGCCCACCGCGGCGCGCTGGCCGCGGGCGCCCCCACCGTGGTCGTGCTCGCCTGCGGGGTCGACCGGGCCTACCCGGCCGCCCACTCCGCGGTGTTCGAGCGCATCGTCAGCGGCGGCGGCCTGCTGGTCAGCGAGTGGCCGCCGGGCGCGGCCCCGCACCGGCACCGCTTCCTCGTCCGCAACCGGATCATCGCCGGGCTCACCCGCGGCACCGTGGTGGTCGAGGCCGCGGCCCGCTCCGGCGCGCAGGCGACCGCCCGGCGCGCCCGCGCGCTGGGGAAGGAGGTGCTCGTCGTGCCCGGCCCGGTGACGAGCGCGATGTCGGTCGGCTGCCACGAGCTGCTGCGGGAGCAGGAGTCCGGCGCCCGGCTGGTCGGCAACGCCGCGCAGGTCGTCGAGGCGGTCGGCAGCCTCGGGGACGACCTGGCCGCTCCGGCGCACCGGCCCGCGTCGCCCCGCGACGGCCTGTCCGACCTGGCCCGCCGGGTGCTCGACGCCTGCCCGGTGCGGACCGGCGTCAGCGCCGAGCGGCTGGCCGCGGTCGCCGGCTGCGACCCGCTGGAGGCGATGCGGGTGCTGCCCGGCCTGGAGATCGCCGAGCTCGTGCAGTGGACCGGCACCGGCTGGCGGCTGGCGTCACCGCCGCGGACCGGGCGCGGCCGGTGACCCGGCGGCCGGTCCGCCGAGGACCAGACTCCGTTGACCGCCCTCCGGGGCCGGAGGACCATGGCGCGGTCGCGGCTCCCGGGCCGTGGCTCCACGTCGGACGACGGCACGGGGGCCACGGGGCCGGGGAGGCCTGCCCGCGTCGGGCCCGGTCCCGCCGGCCCGGCCGGCCCGCAGACCGGAGGACGCTCCGATGGACCTCCCGCCCCGCCCAGGACAGCCGGTGCCGCCCCCCGACGGCGGGAGACGGCCGTGAACGCCGCCCTGGACCGGCTGGGGCGCTGGTGTGCCCGCCGGCACTGGGCCGTCGTGGTCGCCTGGGGCGTCGTGCTGGCCGGCGTCCTCGTCTCCGCGAGCCTGTGGAGCGGGGTCTACGACAACGACTACACCGTCCCGGGCAGCGAGTCCGCCGAGGGCCTCGACGTCCTGGAGGAGCGCTTCCCGGAGGCCGGGGGCTACCAGGGGCAGATCGTCTTCCACGCCGGCAGCGCCCTGAGCAGCGACCAGCAGGCCGCCGTCTCCTCCGCGATGGACGCCGTCGCGGGGCTGCCCGACGTGCTCACCGCCACCGACCCCTACGCCACCCAGGGCACGCCCACGGTGTCGCAGGACGGGGAGACGGCGTACGGCACCGTGTCCTGGAGCGTCGTGCCGGGATCGCTGGACCCGGACTACCTCGACAGCCTCGACGACGCCGTCGCGCCGGCCCGCGCGGCCGGCCTGACCGTCGAGTACGGCGGGGGAGCGGGCAGGATCGGCCAGGTCACCGAGGACCGGACGTCGGAGGTCGTCGGCCTGGTGGCGGCGCTGGTCCTGCTGCTGGTGATGTTCGCCTCGGTCGTCGCGGCGGTCCTGCCGCTGCTCTCGGCGGTCACCAGCGTGCTGGTCGGCCTGAGCGTCATCGGGCTGCTCGCCGCTCTCGTCACGTTCCCCACCACCGCCCCCACGGTCGCCACGCTGCTCGGGCTGGGCGTGGCGGTCGACTACGGCCTGTTCCTCGTCGCCCGCGACCGCGACCAGCTGGACCACGGCGCCGGGGTCGAGCAGGCCACCGGCCGGGCGACCGCCACCTCGGGCGCGGCGATCGTCGTCGCCGGGAGCACGGTCGTGGTCGCCATCCTCGGCCTCTACGTCGCCGGGGTGCCGTTCGTCGGCGCCCTGGGCCTGGCCGCCGCCGTGGTCGTCGCCGTCGCGATGCTCGCCGCGCTGACCCTCGTGCCGGCGCTGCTGGGTCTCGCGGGCCGGGGCATCCAGACCCGCGCCGCCCGCCGGGCGCAGCGCGCGGCGAGCGCGGAGGACCCGGTGACGGCGGCGGCCCGGCGGGCCGACCTCGCCGCCCGCAGCGACGCGGCGCACGAGCGGAGCGCGTTCGCCCGCTGGGGCCGGCGGGTCAGCGACCACCCCTGGCCGTGGGCGGTGCTGGCCACCGCCGTCCTGCTGGTGCTGGCCATCCCGCTGCTGAGCCTGCAGCTGGGGCAGCTCGACGCCGGCACCGACCCCACCAGCGAGACCGACCGGCGGGCCTACGACCTGATCGCCGAGGGGTTCGGGCCGGGGGCGAACGGGCCGCTGTCGGTCGTCGTCGTCATCCCCGACGGGACCTCGTCCGACGACGCCACCACCCTGCTGCAGGGCGCCGTCACCACCATCGGCCAGGTCGACGGCGTAGCCTCGGTGAGCCCGCCGGCGGTCGACCAGGCCGGGGACACCGCCGTCCTGACCGTCGTCCCGACGACGTCGCCGCAGGACCAGGCCACCACCGACCTGGTCGACGAGCTGCGCTCCTCGGTGCTGCCGACGATCGACGCGACCACCTACGTCGTCGGCACCACCGCGGGCTACGTCGACTTCACCGCCAAGGTGGCCGCGCGCATGCCATGGCTGATCCTGACCGTGGTCGCGCTGGCCTTCGTGCTGCTCACCGTGGCGTTCCGCTCGGTCGTCATCGCCGCCAAGGCGGCCGTGCTCAACCTGCTGTCGGTCGGCGCGGCCTACGGCGTCGTCGTCGCGGTCTTCCAGTGGGGCTGGGGGTCGTCGTGGATCGGCATCGAGGAGGACCTGCCCATCCCGGCGTTCGTGCCGATGCTCATGTTCGCGATCGTCTTCGGGCTGTCGATGGACTACGAGGTGTTCCTGCTCTCGCGGGTGCACGAGGCCTGGTCGGCGACCCGGGACGCGCACCGCAGCGTCGCCATCGGCATCGGCGGCACCGCGCGGGTCATCACCACCGCCGCCGCGGTGATGGTCGGGGTGTTCAGCAGCTTCGTGCTCGAGCCGGACCCGACGGTGAAGATGCTCGCCGTCGGGATGGCCGCCGCCGTGCTCATCGACGCGAGCGTCATCCGGATGGTGCTGGTCCCGGCGGTCATGGCGCTGCTGGGGGCGCACGCCTGGTGGGCGCCGCGCTGGCTGCAGCGGGTGCTGCCCGACCTCGACATCGAGGGCAGCGCCCACCTCGCCCGGGTCGCGGACCTGGTGCCGGCGGCCCGGACGGAGGCGGACGCGCCCGGGGGCGGCGACGTCCGCGCCGCCCCGCCGACGGGCTCGGGCACGCGGGAGCGCTGAGGCGGCGTCCCGGGACCGGTCGCGGGCGATCGGACGGCGCGGCGGCTTGACCCACGGACGGTGCCGTCGGACGGTCGGAGCGTGACCGCCCGGACCGCCGACGCCCGCGCCGCGCTGCCGCCGGCGCTCGCGGCCGCGCTCGAGGGCTACGAGGACGCGCTGCGGGACGAGCGGGACCTGTCGGAGCACACCGTCCGCGGCTACGTCACCGACGCCGTCTGGCTGCTCGACCACCTCGCCCGCCGCGGCGGCACGCGGGTCGACGAGCTGGACCTCGCCGCGCTGCGCAGCTGGCTGGCCCAGGGCCGCACGCGCGGCGCCAGCCGGGCGACCACCGCCCGCCGCGCCGCCGCCGCCCGCTCGTTCACCGCCTGGCTGCGCCGCTCGGGCCACACCCCCGAGGACGTCGGCCTGCGGCTGGTCAGCCCCAAGGCGCACCGCACGCTGCCCGACGTGCTCGCCCCCGACCAGGCCCGCGCCGTCGTCGAGTCCACCGCCGGCGCCGACGACCCCGTGGGCCTGCGCGACGCCGTCGTCCTCGAGCTGCTGTACGCCAGCGGCATCCGGGTCAGCGAGCTGGTCGGCCTCGACGTCGACGACGTCGACCGCGGCCGCCGGCTGCTGCGGGTCCTCGGCAAGGGCCGCAAGGAGCGCAGCGTCCCCTACGGCGCGCCGGCCGAGCGGGCCCTCGACGCCTGGCTGACCCGCGGCCGCCCGGCGCTGGCCACCCCCGACTCCGGCCCGGCGCTGCTGCTGGGCCTGCGCGGACGGCGGCTGGACCCGCGCGAGGCCCGCCGGACCGTGCACGCCGCGGTGGCCCGCGCGCCCGGCGCCCCTGACGTCGGCCCGCACGGGCTGCGGCACTCGGCGGCCACCCACGTCCTGGAGGGCGGCGCCGACCTGCGCTCCGTCCAGGAGCTGCTCGGCCACGCTAGCCTCGCGACGACGCAGATCTACACGCACGTGACCGTCGAGCGGCTGCGTGCGGTGCACGCCCAGGCGCACCCGCGGGCCTGAGCCGACCGCCCACCCGAACGACCGTCCCGGGGTCCGGCAGGACCCCAGCCACCACGAAGCGGGAGACCCGACGTGCCCGAGGCCACCATCCACCGGATCGGCGGCGAGTCCGAGGAGGACGCCGACGCCGCGCTGGCCGAGCTGTGGGCGCAGTACGTCGCCGACCGCGCCCCCGAGCTGCGCGACCGGCTGATCCTGCACTACGCGCCGCTGGTCAAGTACGTCGCCGGCCGGGTCGGCAGCGGCCTGCCGGCGCACGTCGAGCAGGCCGACCTGGTCTCCTACGGCACCTTCGGGCTCATCGACGCGATCACCCGCTACCAGCCCTCGCGCGAGGTCAAGTTCGAGAGCTACGCGATGTCCCGCATCCGCGGCGCGATCATCGACGAGCTGCGCAGCACCGACTGGATCCCGCGGTCGGTGCGGATGCGTGCCCGGCAGTTCGAGCGGACGGTCGCCACGCTGGAGAACCAGCTCCGGCGCAGCCCGACCGACGAGGAGATCGCCGCGGCGATGGAGATGGACGTCGAGGACGTGCGCAAGTTCCTCGGTCAGCTCTCCCTGGTCAACGTCGTCGCCCTCGACGAGCTGCTCACCGACGACGACGGCGGCGCGCCCCGGCTGGTCGACACGCTGCAGGACGCCAACGCCCTCGACCCGCAGGCGGTGGCCGAGCACGGCGAGGCCCGCCAGCTGCTCGCCCGCGCCGTCGAGCAGCTGCCCGAGCGGGAGAAGGTCGTCGTCAGCCTCTACTACTTCGAGGGCCTGACGCTGGCCGACATCGGCCGGGTCCTCGGCGTGACCGAGAGCCGCATCTGCCAGCTGCACACCAAGGCCGTGCTGCACCTGCGCACCAAGCTCGCCGACATCGCCTGACCCGCCGGTGGTCCTCGAGCACGCGCTCCTCCCGGTCCGCCCCGGCCGGGAGGAGGAGTTCGAGGCGGCCTTCGCGCGCGCCCGGCCGGTCATCTCGGCGTCCCCGGGGTTCCGCTCCCTGCGGCTGTCCCGCTGCCTCGAGCGCCCGGGGACCTACCTGCTGCTGGTCGAGTGGGACCGGCTGGAGGACCACACCGAGGGGTTCCGCGGCTCGGCCGCCTACCAGGAGTGGAAGGCGCTGCTGCACGGCTTCTACGACCCGTTCCCGGTGGTCGAGCACTTCACCGAGGTGGCGGTGGCCGGCGATCAGGCCGGCGCGGGGCGGCGCCGCAGCGCGGACTCGATCGGCCCGGACAGGAAGAGCACCAGCAGCGCCCAGTAGTGCACGGCGCTCACCAGCGTGCCGACCAGCAGGGCCACGAGCAGCAGCCCGCTGGCGACCAGCGACGGCACCGGCGAGGCGTCCTCGGAGGGGCCGCGGCGCAGGCCGGGACGCCGCCAGAGCAGCAGCTTCGTCGTCGTCAGGCACCACGAGCTCAGGGTGATCGTGCCGACGTACAGCGCCACGGCCGCCCGGTCGGTGCCGTAGGCCGCCACCACCTGCGTGGCGAAGGGCAGCAGGACGATCGTGAGGATCCACAGCAGGTTGACGGTCAGGAACGCCCGGTCGTAGGACCGCACGCCCTCGACCATCCGGTGGTGGACCAGCCACAGCCGGGAGATGACGGCGAAGCTCAGCAGGAACGCGCCGAACTGGCCGGCCTCGTCGGCCAGCAGGGTGCCCAGGCCGCCGCGCACCTCCGCGCCGTCGAGCAGCTCGGCCAGCGGCAGCACCAGCAGGGTGATCGCGATGGCGACGACCGCGTCGAGGAACGTGACGAAACGGTCGAGGCCCCGTTCGGTCCGCATCCGCGCAGGCTAGGACGGCGGTCGGTCCCGCAGGGCCGGTCAGCCCGGCGGCAGCAGGCGCACCCGCGGCGGGCGCAGCAGCGACAGCGGGTCCAGGTACACCTCGCCGCGCCGCAGGCCCCAGTGCAGGCATGCCGCGGCCGGGCAGCCGGCGTGCCCGGCCGCCAGCGTCCCCAGCGGCGAGCCGCGGGCGACGCGCTGCCCGGCGGCGACGGCGGGGTCGACCGGCTCGTAGGTGGTCCGCAGCCCGCCGGCGTGGTCGACGCTGACCACCGGCCGGCCCGCCACCCGCCCGGCGAAGACGACGACGCCGTCCCCGGCCGCCACCACCACGTCGCCGGGCGCGCCGGCCAGGTCCGCGCCGCGGTGCCCGGGCCCGTAGGGCGAGGGCGGGGGAGCGAACGGCCGGGTGACCACCGGCGGCCCGCCGAGCGGTGCGGTCCAGGCCGCGACGGCGGGGACGGCGGGAGCGGCCGGCTCCGCGACGGCGGGCGCCGGCACGAGCAGGGCGGCGCAGGCCAGCAGGAGCGCGAGCAGCGGGCGGGCGGGCACGCCGTCGAGGCTCACCGCCCGCGGGCCGCGGCGGGTCACGGGCGGCGCACCTGTGGACGGGCCGGACGCGGGGGAGGGGCGGCCCGGCCCGGCGCGTATGCTGTCCGGTGCGACCCGTCTGCACGGGTCGACTCCGCGCGTCCTCCACCCGCCAGCACGGCGGGGCAGCCCCACCTCGGTCCCGGTCTCCCCGGGTCGGTGGCGCCGCGGGACGCCAGGGCGGGACACCACCCGGTGCCCGCGTCAACCGAGGAGCGCGGCCGCCGGGCGGCCGCGCGCGAGCACGAGAGGCTGCGCCCCCATGGCAGTCGTCAGCATGAAGCAGCTGCTCGACAGCGGCGTCCACTTCGGGCACCAGACCCGTCGCTGGAACCCGAAGATGAAGCGCTTCATCTTCACCGAGCGCAACGGCATCTACATCATCGACCTGCAGCAGACGCTCGGGTACATCGACTCGGCCTACGAGTTCGTCAAGCAGACGGTCTCGCACGGCGGCACGATCCTGTTCGTCGGCACCAAGCGCCAGGCGCAGGAGGTCGTCGCCGAGCAGGCGCAGCGCGTCGGCATGCCCTACGTCAACCAGCGCTGGCTGGGCGGCATGCTCACCAACTTCTCCACCGTCCACAAGCGGCTCCAGCGGCTCAAGGAGCTCGAGGACATGGAGCAGACCGGCGTGATGGCCGGCCTGTCCAAGAAGGAGCAGCTGGGCCTGACCCGCGAGAAGGCCAAGCTCGAGCGCAGCCTCGGCGGCATCCGCGACATGCAGAAGGTGCCCAGCGCCATCTGGATCGTGGACACCAAGAAGGAGCACATCGCCGTCGGCGAGGCCCGCAAGCTGGGCATCCCGGTCGTCGCGATCCTCGACACCAACTGCGACCCCGACGAGGTCGACTACAAGATCCCGGGCAACGACGACGCGATCCGCGCCATCAACGTCCTGACCCGCGTGATCGCCGACGCCGTCGCCGACGGCCTCATGGCCCGCTCGGCCGCGCAGGCCAACGCCGGCCGCGAGGACGGCGCCGAGCAGGCCATCGGTGGCGACGAGCCGCTGCCGGACTGGGAGCGCGAGCTGCTGACCGGTGGCGCCGAGGGCGCCGCCGCGCTCCCGGAGACCCCGGCGGCCCCGCCGGCCGTCACGGCCGACGAGGTCGCCCCTGTCGCGGGCGTGCCCGCCACCGGTGACACCTCCACCGGCACCCAGGGCGCCCAGAACGGCTGACCGCGCCGGCGCCGCTGCCCAGCCCTCCCCGGGCCGGGCAGCGGCGCCGTGGCACGTCCGCACCACCCACTCCAGACCCGTGAGGAAGTGACATGCCCGCCTTCACCGCTGCCGACGTCAAGCGCCTCCGTGACGCCACCGGCGCCGGCATGATGGACGCCAAGAAGGCCCTGACCGAGGCCGACGGCGAGTACGACAAGGCCATCGAGCTGCTGCGCATCAAGGGCGCCAAGGACGTCGGCAAGCGCCTCGAGCGCTCCACGACCAACGGCATCGTCGTCAGCAAGCACGGCGCGCTGCTCGAGCTCGACTGCGAGACCGACTTCGTCGCCAAGAACGCCGACTTCGTGGCGCTCGCCGAGCGGCTCGTCGAGATCGTGATCGAGCAGTCGCCGGCCGACCTCGACACGCTGATGGCCACCGAGGTCGACGGCCAGACCGTCGCCAAGCTCATCGAGGCCGAGTCCGCCCGCATCGGCGAGAAGCTCGTCCTCTCGCGCTTCGCCACCTTCGAGGGCCCGACCGCGGTGTACCTGCACAAGCGGGCCACCGACCTGCCCCCGGCCATCGGCGTCGCCGTCCAGTACCAGGGTGGCGACGAGGAGGCCGCGCGCGCCCTGGCGATGCACATCGCCGCCGCCCGCCCGCGCTTCCTGTCCCGCGAGGAGGTCCCGGCGGAGGCCGTCGAGACCGAGCGCCGGGTCGCCGAGCAGACGGCCAAGGAGGAGGGCAAGCCCGAGCAGGCGATCGTCAAGATCGTCGAGGGCCGGGTCAACGCCTACTACAAGGACTTCGTCCTGCTCGAGCAGCCGTCGATCACCGAGCCCAAGCGCACGGTGAAGCAGGTCATCGACGAGGCCGGCCTGACCGTGCAGCGGTTCGCCCGCTTCGAGGTCGGCCAGGCCTGAGCAGCAGGCCACGGAGACACCACGGCACCGGCCCCGTCCCACCCCCGGGACGGGGCCGGTGGCGTGTCCGGGCCCGGCTGGCGAGCGCCGGGCACTCTGTCAGGATCACGAAGAACGACGTCGAACGAGGGAAGAGCCGTTGACCGAGACCGCCACGACGCAGACGACCGAGGCGCCGCACCCGCCGCTGTCGGCCCCGAGCGCCTTCCAGCCGGCGGACGGCGCCGGCTACCAGCGGGTGCTGCTCAAGCTCTCCGGTGAGGCCTTCGGCGGCGGCAAGGTCGGCGTCGACTCGGGCATCGTCCACGACATCGCCACCCAGCTGGCCGAGGTCGTCCACGGCGGCACGCAGGTCGCCGTCGTCGTCGGCGGGGGCAACTTCTTCCGCGGCGCCGAGCTGTCGCAGGCGGGCATGGACCGCCGGCACGCCGACTACATGGGCATGCTCGGCACGGTCATGAACTGCCTGGCGCTGCAGGCCTTCTGCGAGCAGGTCGGCCTGGAGACCCGGGTGCAGACCGCGATCACCATGGGCCAGGTCGCCGAGCCCTACATCCCGCGCAAGGCCGTCCGGCACCTGGAGAAGGGCCGGCTGGTCATCTTCGGCGCCGGCGCCGGCATGCCGTACTTCTCCACCGATACGGTCGCCGCCCAGCGCGCGCTGGAGATCGGCTGCCAGGTGCTGCTCATGGCCAAGAACGGCGTCGACGGCGTCTACGACGACGACCCGCGCACCAACCCCGCGGCGACGATGTACGACGACCTGGACTACACCACGGTCCTCGCCGACCAGCTCAAGGTCGCCGACGCCACGGCCATCAGCCTGTGCATGGACAACCAGATGCCGATCGTGGTCTTCAACCTGCTGCGCGACGGCAACATCGCCCGCGCGGTGGCGGGTGAGAGGATCGGGACGCTGATCAGCTGAGCGCGCCGGAACACGCACGCCGCACCGCAGGACGACGGTGGGGACGATCCCGCCGCAGGAGGAGAGACCGTGATCGACGACACCCTGCTCGACGCCGAGGAGCGGATGGACAAGGCCCTGTCGGTCGCGCGGGAGGACCTCGGCTCGGTGCGCACCGGCCGCGCGGCGCCCTCGATGTTCAACAAGGTCCTGGTCGACTACTACGGCGCCCCGACCCCGGTGCCGCAGATGTCGTCGATCACGGTGCCCGAGGCGCGCATGGCGGTCATCAAGCCCTACGACAACAGCCAGCTGTCGGCCATCGAGAAGGCCATCCGCGACAGCGACCTGGGCGTCAACCCGACCAACGACGGGCAGATCATCCGCGTGGTCTTCCCGCAGCTGACCGAGGAGCGCCGTCGCGACCTGGTCAAGCAGGCCCGGTCCAAGGGCGAGGACGCCAAGGTCGCCATCCGCAACGTGCGCCGCCGCAGCAAGGAGGAGCTCGACCGGATCGCCAAGGACGGCGAGGCCGGCGAGGACGACGTGCGTCGCGCGGAGAAGGAGCTCGACGACCTCACCGCCCAGCACGTGGCGGCCGTCGACGAGGCCGTGAAGAACAAGGAGGCCGAGCTGCTCGAGGTCTGAGCCGCTCGCCCCGATCCCTGCCATGACCTCCCGTCCCGACGCCGCCGGGGCCGGCCCGTCCGGGGACGCCGACACCGGGCCGATCCCCGTGGTCCGGCGTCCCTCGCCGCCGCCGCCCCCGCCGCCCGGTCCGCCCCGGCCGGCGCCCCCGCCGACCAGCCCGATCGCGACGGCCCCCGGTGCCGCCGCGCCGGGCACCCAGGAGATGGCGGTGCCGGCCGCCGGCATCGCCGTCCCGCCCGTCCCCGGAGCGGCCGGCGGGGAGGCCGGCACCGAGCCGGAGCCACGCAAGGGCGGACGGGCCGGGCGGGACCTGGTCGCCGCCATCGGCGTCGGCCTGGGTCTCGGCGCGGTCATCCTCGCCTCGCTGCTGGTCTACCGGCCGGCGTTCCTGGTGGTCGTCGTCGCGGCGATCCTGGTCGGCGTCGTCGAGCTGGTCCGCGCGCTCGAGGCCGGCGGCGCCCGCCCGCCGCTCGCCCCGGTGCTGGTCGGCGCCGTCGCGATGCTGGTGCTGGCGTGGACCCGCGGCCCCGACGGCCTCGTCGTCGGCTTCCTGCTCACCGTCGTCGCGGTGCTGCTGTGGCGGCTCGGCGACGGCCCCGGGGACTACCGCCGCGACGCCGCCGCCGGCGTCCTGGTCACCCTCTACGTGCCGCTGCTGGCCGGTTTCGCGGTCCTGCTGCTGGTCCCCGACGACGGCGTCGCGCGGGTGCTCGCGTTCATCGCCACCGTGGTCGGCAACGACGTCGGCGGCTACACCGCGGGCGTCCTGTTCGGCCGGCACCCCATGGCGCCGTCGGTGAGCCCGAAGAAGTCGTGGGAGGGCATGGCCGGGTCGATCGTGGCCTGCGTCGCCGTCGCCACCCCGATCGTCGTGCTCGCCCTCGACGGCCCGTGGTGGGGCGGCGTGCTCGTCGGCGTCGCGCTCGCGGTGACCGCCACGGTGGGCGACCTCGGCGAGTCGCTGATCAAGCGGGACCTCGGCATCAAGGACATGGGCAACCTGCTGCCCGGCCACGGCGGGATCATGGACCGGCTCGACAGCCTGCTGCCCTCGGCGGCGGTGGCCTACCTGCTGCTGTCCTGGGTCGCCCCGCCCGGCTGAGGCGGCCAGGGGGCGCTGACCTCCCACGTCGACCCGACCGCGGCGAAGCCGCGGCGGGCGTACCAGTGGCGCGGCCAGTCGCCGGCGTCGGCCTCGAGGACGACGAGGTCGCAGCCGGCGCCCGCGGCGAGCTCCAGCAGCCGGGCGAGGACGGCGTCGGCGTGGCCGCGCCCGCGGGCGGCGGGCTCGGTCATCACCGACTCGACCGCCGCGGTCGCGCCGTCGACCCGCAGCTGCCCGGCGGCCACGACCCGGCCGCCGTCCCGCACCACGACGTCGCTGACCGCGACGACCCGGTCGTTGCGGGACTCCCGGCCCACCAGCTGGGCGACCACCTCGTCCAGGTCGGGGATCCCGGCCAGGTCGCGCCGCCACCCCGCCGCCCACAGCGGGTGCACCTCCTCCTGCGCGACCACCTCCGCCCGCTCGGCCCCGGGCAGGCCGGGCGTGGCGGGACGCGCCATGACCAGCAGCTCCCCGGCCTCCCAGCCGGCCGCGGCCAGCTCGGTGACGACCGCGCCGGCACCGGGCCAGCGCAGCAGCGCCGCCCGGGACGGCCAGCCCGCGCCCGCCGCCACCCCGCCGGCGGCCCGCGCCACCGTGGCCGCGTCGACCGGGTCGTCGAGCACGAGCCGGTTGTCGTCGCGGGAGTGCGCGAAGCGGGGGTCGAGGACGGCCACCCCGCCGGGGACGTCGCACACCTCGGCGGCCCGCCGGGTGCGCAGCGACAGCCCGTGCGCCAGCGCCCGGCCCAGCGCGTCGTCCGGCGCGGGCAGGACCGGCCGCACCGGCGGGCGGTACGGCACGACGGCGACCACCGCTGCGGTCAGCAGCGGCCCGTACAGGTGCGGGAAGCGCACCCCGGCGGGGTCGGCGTCGGCACCGGGCTCCTCGACGACCGGGTCGGTCAGGCGGGCCGGGTCGACGACGAGCAGCACCAGGTCGCGCCGGCCCGGGAACAGCCGCGCGGCCGGCAGGTGCACCTGCTCCGGGTGCGACAGGTGCACGAACGGCGCCCCGGTGGGCGCCACGGCGCCGGCGGACAACGCCGCACGCCAGTCGGCCGGGGCGCACAGGTGGACGAGGACGCTCATGCCCCCGGGGTCTCGTCCGGGTCGATCCCGCGGTCGGCCAGGGCCCGCTCGATCGCCTCGCAGACGGCGCGGACGACGGCCACCCGCGCCCACCGCTTGTCGTCCCCGGCGACCAGCGACCACCGGCCCGCCGGGTGGTCGGTGCGCTCGAGCATCTCCTCGACGGCGGCCTCGTACGCCGGGCGCTTCTCCCGGTTGCGCCAGTCCTCGTCGGTGAGCTTCCACGCGCGGTAGGGGTCGGCCGCGCGGGACTCGAAGCGGCGCAGCTGCTCCTCGGGGGAGACGTGCATCCAGAACTTCACCAGCACCATGCCCTCGGCGGCCAGCGTCGTCTCCAGGTCGACGATCTCGCCGTAGGCCCGCCGCCACGCCTCCTCGCTGGCGAACCCCTCGACCCGCTCGACCAGCACCCGGCCGTACCAGGTGCGGTCGAGGACGGCCATGCCGCCCCAGCCGGGCAGCACGGGCCAGAACCGCCACAGGAAGTGGTGCCGCTTCTCGTTCGACGAGGGGGCGGCGAACTGGGCCACCCGCACGTGCCGGGGGTCGAGCTGGTCGACCAGCCGCTTGATCGCGCCGCCCTTGCCCGAGGCGTCCCACCCCTCGAACAGCACGCACACCGGCGGCCCGAGCGGGGTGCCCAGCTGCCCGCCGAGGAACAGCCGCAGGTGCACCAGGCGCTGCTGCGCGGCGGCCAGCTGTTCCTTGGCCTCGCGCTTGCCCAGCCGGAGGGTCAGGTCCACGTCGTCGAGTCGGCCCACCTCGCAGAGAGTGGCGCATGCGGCCCGTGCTGTCAGGTCGGCAGCTGCGTGTGCTGGCGGATCCAGGCGTGCATGGCGATCCCCGCGGCGACGCCGGCGTTGATCGAGCGGGTCGAGCCGAACTGGGCGATGGACAGGACGTCGTCGGCCACCGCCCGCGCCTCCTCTGACAGCCCGGTGCCCTCCTGGCCGAACAGCAGCACGCAGGCCCGGGGGAGGACGGCGGTCTCGATCGGCCGGGCGCCGGGCAGGTTGTCGACGGCGAGCACCGGCACGCCCCGCTCCCGCGCCCAGGCGCCGAGCGCGGCGGCGTCGGGGTGGTGCCGCACGGTCAGGTACCGGTCGGTGACCATCGCGCCCCGGCGGTTCCACCGCTTCCGGCCGACGACGTGCACCTCCGCGGCGAGGAAGGCGTTGGCCGTCCGCACGACCGTCCCGATGTTGAGGTCGTGCCGCCAGTTCTCGATGGCGACGTGGAAGCCGTGCCGGCGCGGGTCGAGGTCGGCGACGATCGCCTCGACGGTCCAGTAGCGGTACCGGTCGACGACGTTGCGCCGGTCGCCGTGCGCCAGCAGCTCGGGGTCGTAGCGCGGGTCCTCCGGCCACGGCCCCTCCCACGGGCCGACGCCAACCGAGTCGAGCGGGACGGGTGCGCGCTCGGCCTCGGACACCCGGCCGACGCTAGCGGGCCGCACCCCGCCGCCCGGCCCCGCCTCCGTCACCCGGACGGGTCCGTCGGGCACGATGACCACTCCACGGGGTGAGCGATGGATGACCGAGAGTGACAGCGAGGTGGGATGACGGCGCGGCAGGACGGCTACCCCGAGGAGGCCGGCATCCCGGTGGAGCAGTGGGGGGAGTGGCTGCCCGGGTGGGTGAACGAGCCCGACCCCGAGGCGGCTGACGAGGCGGCCGAAGGGGCGGCCGACGAGGACGCTCCGGTCGAGGAGGTCCCGGTCGGTGAGGCCCCGGTCGACGAGGTCCCGGTCGAGGAGGTCCCGGAGGACGAGGCCTCGGTCGTCGAGGCGCCGGACGGCGGGACCCCGGAGGACGAGGACGTCCCCGGGGACCCCGTGCCGGAGGACGGCGACCCGGTCGGCGCCGCCGAGGAGGCCCCGGAGGTGGCGACCGCCGTCCCGGACGCGGTGCCGGACCCGGACGCGCTGGCGGAGCCGGACGCGGTGCCGGAGCCGGACGCGCTGCCGCTCCCGGCGCTCGCCGAGGTGGTGGTGCCGCGGGTCGTCGTCCGCCCGCGGGTGCGGCCCCGGCGCCGGGTCGGCGTCGCCGTGGCCGTGGGCGTGCTCGCCGCCTGCGGCGTCACCGGTGCGGTCCTGCTGGCGGGTGCCTCCTCCGGCTCGGTCCCGACGGCGGCCGTGCAGTCCACGTCCCCGGCGGCCGCCGCGCCGACCCGGGCCGTCCCGGTGCCGCGGCCGTCCGCCGTCGCCGGTGTCGTCCCCCTGGCGCCGACGAGCAGCGTGCCCGTGCCCTCCTCGTCCGCGGTGGAGACCGACCCCGACCCGGCCCCGGTGCAGACCAGCGCGGCGCCGTCCCCGGCGACGCCCCCGGAGGCGCCGCTGCCGACGGTCGTCGTCCCGGAGCCGTCCGCGACGCCGGAGCCCGTCGCGGTGCTGCCGTCCGCCGAGCCGCCGGGGCCCGTGACGGAACCGGTCCCGACGACCGGGACCGTCCCCCCGACGACCGGGACCGTCGTGACGCCGGAGCCCACGGCCCCGCCTACGACGCCGACGCCGAGCGAGACAGCGGCGCCGACCTCGACCCCGACCGAGGACCCCCTCCCGGACCCGCCGGACGGCGAGGTGACCCCGGTCCCGACGCCCGCCCCGCCCTCCGGGACACCGGTGCCCACGGCCGCGCCGACGGGCGCAGGGGCGCTCTGAGCGAGCGACCTCACCCGCACGGCGGCCCACGCCCGGCGCGGGGGTGGGACGATGGAGCGGTCATGACTGCCCTGCCGCTCGTCCTCGACGCCCCCCGCCGGGGCAAGCCGCCGCGCCACCTCGCCGACCTCAGCCGCGAGGAGGCGCGTGCCGCCGTCGCCGAGCTCGGCCAGCCGGCGTTCCGCGCCGACCAGCTCGCCCGGCACTTCTTCCGCGGCACCACCGACCCGGCGCAGATGACCGACGTGCCCGCCGTGGTGCGCGGGACGCTGGCCGAGGCGCTGCTGCCCGGCCTGCTCACGCCCGTGCGCCACCAGTCGGCCGACGGCGGGCGCACCCGCAAGACGCTGTGGCGCCTGCACGACGGCGCCCTGGTCGAGAGCGTGCTCATGCGCTACCCCGACCGGGCCACCGTCTGCATCTCCAGCCAGGCCGGCTGCGGCATGGCCTGCCCCTTCTGCGCCACCGGCCAGAACGGGCTGACCCGCAACCTCTCGGCCGCCGAGATCATCGGCCAGGCGGTCGCCGCCGCCGCGGCCATGGCGTCGGGGGAGATCCCCGGCGGGCCGGGCCGGCTGTCCAACGTCGTGTTCATGGGCATGGGCGAGCCGCTGGCCAACTACGCCCGGGTGCGCCGCACGCTGGACGCGCTGCTCACCTCCGCGCCGTGGGGCCTGGGCCTGTCGCAGCGGTCGGTCACCGTCTCCACCGTGGGCCTGGTGCCGGCGATCCGGCGGCTGACCGAGGAGGGCCTGCACTGCACCCTCGCGGTGAGCCTGCACGCCCCCGACGACGAGCTGCGCGACACCCTCGTGCCGATCAACACCCGGTACAAGGTGGCCGACGTCGTCGACGCGGCCGACGCCTACGCCGCGCGCACCGGACGCCGCTACTCGGTGGAGTACGCGCTCATCCGCGACGTCAACGACCAGCCCGAGCGCGCCGACCTGCTCGGCCGGCTGCTGGCGGAGCGGCTCGCGCACGTCAACCTCATCCCGCTCAACCCGACGCCGGGCAGCCCGTGGGACGCCAGCCCGCTGCCCGCCCAGCGGGAGTTCGTGGCCCGGCTGCGCGCGCACGGGGTGCCGACGACGGTCCGCGACACCCGCGGCCAGGACATCGACGGCGCCTGCGGCCAGCTCGCCGCGGCCGACCGTGCCGAGGGCGTGCCGACCGTGGCCACGCCGGTCCCGGCGCTGGAGTCCCCGGTCGAGCTCGGGGCCGAGGCGGACGCGTGAGCACCGGGGACGCCGCGTGAGCAGCGAGGTCCCCACGGCCGAGGCGCACGAGCACAGCCACGCCGACGTCTCGGGCGGGTGGCTGCGGGCCGCCGTCTTCGGCGCGATGGACGGTCTGGTGACCAACACCGCGCTGGTCGCCGGTGTCGGCGGTGGCGGGGCCTCGTCGCACGCGATCGTGCTCTCCGGCGTCGCCAGCCTGGTCGCGGGCGCGATCTCGATGGCGCTGGGGGAGTACACCTCGGTCAGCACGCAGAACGAGCAGCTCGACCTCGAGGTGGAGAAGGAGCGCCGCGAGCTCGAGCGCAACCCCCGGGGCGAGCTCGCCGAGCTGGCGGAGATGCTGCGCGTGCGGGGCGTCGACGCCGACCTCGCCGAGCGGGTCGCCGTCCAGCTGCACCGCGACCCCGACACGGCGCTGCGGCTGCACGTGGTCGCCGAGCTGGGCCTCAACCCGGCCGACAAGCCCTCGCCGTGGACCGCGGCGGTCTCCTCGTTCCTCACCTTCGCCACCGGCGCGGTGATCCCGCTGCTGCCCTACCTGCTCGGGTTCTCCGTCCTGGCCGCGGCGCTGGTGTGCGGCGCGGTCGGCCTGGCCGCGGCCGGGGCGCTGTCCTCGCGCTTCACCCCGCGGTCCTGGTGGTCGGCGGCCCTGCGCCAGCTGCTCTTCGGCGCGCTCGCGGCGGGCGCGACGTACGCCATCGGCGCGGCGATCGGCGTCGCGGCCTCCTGACACGACGACGCCCGACCCGGCGAGGAGCCGGATCGGGCGTGGGGTGTCGGTGTGGGGTGTCGGTGGGGTCACCTGCGCCAGGCGGTGCGCTTGCGGTGCAGGTCCCAGAGCAGCACCACGACGAGGACGACGGCGATGCCGATCAGCCACAGGTCCTCCATGCGGCCCTCGTGGTTGCCCCACGTGTAGGACAGCATGACCAGCACGGTCAGCCAGCCGGCGATCTGCGCCCACTTGCCGGTGCGGGCGTGCCAGCCCCAGTCCTCGGGCCGCTCCTCCTCGACCGGGTGCTCCCCGGCGCGGACGATGCCCTCCTCGCGGTTGGGCTGGTTGACGCGCGTGGTCAGCGGGTCGTGCTGGCGGACCCCGGGGCCGGACTGCTCGCTCACGCCCCTCATCCTGCCAGCCCCGTCCGCGGGTCACCGGTCGAGGTGTGGTGGGCGGGTCGCGTCCCGCGTCGGGGAGGATGCCGCTCATGAGCGAGCCGCGCGAGGTGACCGTGCTGGGCTCGACCGGGTCGATCGGCCGGCAGGCGATCGCGGTGGCCGAGCAGAACCCCGGCCGGCTGCGGATCACCGCGCTGGCCGCCGGCGGGGGCGACGTCGCCCGGCTGGCCGAGCAGGCGCTGACCCTCGGCGTCCGCACGGTGGCGGTCGCGCGCGCCACCGCCGCCCAGGACCTGCAGCTGGCCTTCTACGCCGCGGCCTCCCAGCGCGGCTGGGCGCGGGGCGAGTACGCGCTCCCGGAGATCCTCGCCGGGCCGCGCGCCGCCGAGGAGCTCGCCGCCCGCCCCACCGACGTCGTCCTCAACGGGATCACCGGCTCGATCGGGCTGGGCCCCACCCTCGCCGCGCTGCGGGCCGGCAACGTCGTCGCGCTGGCCAACAAGGAGTCGCTGGTCGCCGGCGGGGACCTCGTGACCGCGGCGGCCGCGCCCGGCCAGCTGGTGCCCGTCGACTCCGAGCACTCGGCGCTGGCGCAGTGCCTGCGCGGCGGGCACAGGAGCGAGGTCGCCCGGCTGGTGCTCACCGCCAGCGGCGGGCCGTTCCGCGGGCGCAGCGCCGCCGACCTCGCCGACGTCACCGTCGAGCAGGCGCTGGCGCACCCCACCTGGGCCATGGGCCCGGTGGTGACGATCAACTCGGCCACGCTGGTCAACAAGGGTCTGGAGCTGATCGAGGCGCACCTGCTGTTCGGCGTGCCCTACGCCGACATCGACGTCGTGGTGCACCCGCAGTCGATCGTGCACTCGATGGTCACCTTCGCCGACGGCGCGACCATCGCCCAGGCCAGCCCGCCGGACATGCGGCTGCCGATCGCGCTCGCGCTGGCCTGGCCCGACCGGCTGCCGCACGTGCAGCCGGCGCTGGACTGGTCGACGGCGAGCACCTGGGAGTTCGCGCCGCTGGACGCCGACGCGTTCCCGGCGGTGCGGCTCGCGCGCGCGGCGGGCGAGGCCGGCGGCGTCGTCCCGGCGCTGTACAACGCGGCCAACGAGGAGGCGGTCGCGGCGTTCCTCGCCGGGCGCCTGCGTTTCCCGGACGTCGTGGGCCTGGTCGCGCGTACCCTCGACGACGCGCCGGACCTCGGCGCCCCCACCTGCGTGGACGACGTGCTGGCCGCGGAGCGATGGGCCCGGCAGCACGCCCGCGCCGCTGTCGCCGGAGGCCTGAGCTGACCATCCTCCTGACGGTCCTCGGGATCGTCGCGTTCGCGATCGGCCTGCTGTTCAGCATCGGCTTCCACGAGTTCGGCCACTTCTTCTGGGCGCGGAAGTTCGGCATGCGCGTGCCGCAGTTCATGGTCGGCTTCGGCCCGACGGTGTTCTCCCGGCGGCGCGGCGAGACCGAGTACGGCATCAAGGCGATCCCGCTCGGCGGCTACATCCGCATCGTCGGCATGATCCCGCCGGCCGAGGAGAACGAGAGCAAGCGCGCCACCCGCATGCGGACGTTCATCGCGGAGGTGCGCGGCCAGGCCCTCGACGACGTCCGGCCCAGCGACGCCGGCCGGGTCTTCTACGCCAAGCCCTGGTGGCAGCGCGTGATCGTCATGTTCGCCGGGCCGTTCCACAACCTGGTGCTCGCGGTCGTGTTCTTCGGGATCACGCTCACCGCGATCGGCACCAACGTCATCACCACCCAGCTCGAGACCGTCCCCGCCTGCGTCGTCCCGGCCGGCGCGGAGAGCATCGCCGTCGCCGAGGAGCAGCGCAGCGACGTCTGCGACATCCCGATCGTCACCAGCGGCGCCGACGCCGGGCAGCTCTGCGAGGCGGGCACCCCCGGCTGTGCCGAGCCGGTGGCCAGCCCGGCCGCCCAGGCCGGGCTGCGGCCGGGCGACACGATCGTCGCGATCGGCGGCCGGCCGGTCGACCCGACCGCCTACGACAGCTGGACCACGGTGCAGCAGGCGATCCGCGGCTCGGCGGGCGAGCCGCTGGCCCTCACCGTCGAGCGCGACGGCGATCGCCGGGAGCTCACCGTCACGCCGATCGAGAACGTCGTCGCCACCGACGACGGCGAGGGCACGATGACCGCCGGCTACCTCGGGGTCAGCCCGGTGTTCGGCTTCGCCCGCCAGTCGGTGGCCGACCTGCCCGGCTACTTCGGCATGGTCGTGTCGCAGTCGGTGCAGCGGCTGGTGGAGATCCCCGAGCGCGTCCCGCAGCTGTTCCGCGCCGCCTTCCTCGGCGAGGAGCGCGACGTGGACGGCCCGATCGGCGTCGTCGGCGTCGGGCGGATCTCCGGGGAGGTCTTCGCCATCCAGCAGATCAGCGGCATGGAGAAGCTGAGCTTCTTCCTCGGCCTGCTGGCCAGCGTCAACCTCGTGCTGTTCCTGTTCAACCTGCTGCCGATCTACCCGCTCGACGGCGGGCACGTGGCCGGGGCGCTGTACGAGAAGGCCCGCTCGGTGGTCGCCCGCTGGCGCGGCCGGCCCGACCCCGGCCCGTTCGACATCGCCCGGCTGATGCCGGTCGCCTACGTCGTCGCCGGGCTGTTCATCGCGCTGTCGGGGCTGCTGCTCATCGCCGACGTCGTCAACCCGATCACACTCCAGTAGGCGTCGGCACCGACCCCGGCGGAGCGGGGATACTCGTGCCCATGGCCATCCCCGTCGCTCTCGGCATGCCCGCCGCGCCCCCGCCCGTCCTGGCCCCGCGCCGGAAGACGCGGCAGCTGGACGTCGGCGGCGTGGGCGTCGGCAGCGACTCCCCGGTCAGCGTGCAGTCGATGACGACGACGAAGACCGCCGACGTCAACGCCACCCTGCAGCAGATCGCCGAGCTGACCGCCGCCGGCTGCCAGATCGTGCGGGTCGCCGTCCCCGACACCGACGACGCCGAGGCGCTGCCGGCGATCGCGAAGAAGTCGCAGATCCCGGTCATCGCCGACATCCACTTCCAGCCGCGGTACGTGTTCGCCGCGATCGACGCCGGCTGCGCCGCGGTGCGGGTCAACCCCGGCAACATCAAGAAGTTCGACGACCGGGTCGGCGACATCGCGAAGGCGGCCAGGGACGCGGGCATCCCGATCCGCATCGGCGTCAACGCAGGGTCGCTCGACAAGCGGCTGCTGGCCAAGTACGGCAAGGCCACGCCCGAGGCGCTGGTCGAGTCGGCGCTGTGGGAGTGCTCGCTGTTCGAGGAGCACGACTTCCGCGACATCAAGATCTCGGTCAAGCACAACGACCCGGTGGTCATGGTGCGCGCCTACGAGCTGCTCGCCGCGCAGTGCGACTACCCGCTGCACCTCGGCGTCACCGAGGCCGGGCCGGCGTTCCAGGGCACGATCAAGTCCGCCGTCGCGTTCGGCGCGCTGCTGTCCCAGGGCATCGGCGACACCATCCGCGTCTCCCTCTCGGCCCCGCCGGTCGAGGAGGTCAAGGTCGGCACCCAGATCCTGGAGTCGCTGAACCTGCGCCAGCGCGGCCTGGAGATCGTCAGCTGCCCCTCGTGCGGCCGCGCGCAGGTCGACGTCTACAAGCTGGCCAACGAGGTGACCGCCGGCCTCGACGGGCTCGAGGTGCCGCTGCGGGTCGCCGTCATGGGCTGCGTCGTCAACGGCCCCGGCGAGGCCCGCGAGGCCGACCTCGGGGTGGCCTCGGGCAACGGCAAGGGGCAGATCTTCGTCAAGGGCCAGGTCGTCAAGACCGTCCCCGAGTCGCAGATCGTCGAGACGCTCATCGAGGAGGCCATGCGCATCGCCGGCGAGCAGGTCGACGCCGGCACGCCGTCCGGCCCGCCAGTCGTCACCGTCAGCTGATCCGTCCCGCCGTCCGTCCTGGGCCAGACCCGTGCTCCGCTCGCCGACCGCCCGCGTCCTCGACGAGACCGACGAGCCGGCCGTCCGCCGGCTGCTGGACTCCGACCCGGTCGCCGCGTGCGTGCTGGCCGGGCGGGTGGAGGCGGCCGGCACCGCGCCGTCGACCCTCGGGGCGCCGCTGTGGGGGATGGGCGCGGGCCGCAGCCTGGACGCCGTCTGCCTGGCCGGGGCCAACCTCATCCCGTTCGCCGTCCCCGGCGCCGAGCAGGCGGCGGCCGAGGCGTTCGCCGAGCGCGCCCGCCGGGCCGGCCGCCGCTGCTCGACGATCGTCGGGCCGGCCGCGGCCGTCGACCCGCTGTGGGAGCTGCTCGAGCCCGCGTGGGGCCCGTGCCGCGACCACCGGCCCCGGCAGCCGCTCATGGCCATCGAGGGCCCGCCGGCGGTCGCCCCCGAGCCGCGGGTCCGGCCGGTGCGCCCGCGCGAGGTCGACGTGCTCCTGCCCGCGGCGGTGGCCATGTTCACCGAGGAGGTCGGCGTCAGCCCGCTGCGGACCGACGGCGGCGCCGGCTACCGCGCGCGGGTCGAGGACCTCGTCCGCGCCGGCCAGTCGCTGGCCTGGATCGAGGACGGCCGGGTGCTGTTCAAGGCCGAGATCGGGGCGGTGTCGCGGGCGGCCTGCCAGGTGCAGGGCGTGTGGACCGCCCCCGAGGTGCGCGGCCGCGGCATCGGCGCGGCCGGGATGGCCGCCGTCGTCGAGTACGCCCGGACCGTGATCGCCCCGGTGGTCAGCCTCTACGTCAACGACTACAACGTCCCCGCCCGCGCGGTGTACCGCCGGGTCGGGTTCCGCGAGGTCGGCCGCTACGCCAGCGTGCTCTTCTGACGAAGGACCTCCCTGCCCCCGTCACTCGCACGCTCGTGAGGGGCCCCTGCAGGGAGGCCGTTCCAGCACGTCACCACCGGATCGTCGCCGGCGTCTGAGAGGGTGTCCCGTCGTGGCAGCACGACGCACGGCGGTCCTCGGCACGGTCCTCACGCTCCTCTCCGCACCGGCCCTCGCCGCATGCTCCGGCAGCTCCGAGGACGACGTCCGCGCCGCCGCGCAGGCCTTCCTCGACGACTGGGCCGGGGGCGACACCGACGCCGCGGCCGGCGCCACGACCGACCCCGACGCCGCCACCGCGCTGCTCGAGCAGACCGCCACCGACCTGCCCGAGGCCGCGCTCGCCGCCGAGCTCCGCGACGTCACCGTCCAGGACGGCACCGCCACCGCCGCCTGGACCGCCACCTGGGACCTCGCCGCGGCCCCCGACTGGACCTACGAGGCCACCCTCGAGCTCCGGGAGGGGGAGGACGCCTGGCAGGTGGTCGCCGAGCCCACCCTCGTGCACCCCGAGCTGGGGGAGGGACAGCGCCTGCGGCTGACCCGGTCGCTGCCCGAGCGCGCCGCGGTCACCGACGCCGCCGGCCAGCCGCTGTTCACCCCGACCGAGGTCGTCAACGTCGGCGTCGACACCGGCCAGGTCGCCGACCTGCCGTCGCTGGCCGCGGCGCTGTCGGCCGCCACCGGGGTGCCCGCCGAGGAGATCACCGCCGACGTCCAGGCCGCCCCGGCCGGCCAGTTCGTCCCCGTCATCACCCTGCGGCGGCCGGACTTCGAGGCCATCCGCGCCCAGGTCTTCGACCTGCCCGGCGCGGTCTTCCCGACCGAGACGCGGCTGCTCGCGCCGTCGGCCCGCTTCGCCTCCGCGCTGCTGGGCCGGGTCGGGGCGGCCACCGCCGAGGTGCTCGAGGAGACCACCGGGGACGACGGGGCCGCGTACGCCGCGGGGGACCAGCTCGGCATCTCCGGCCTGCAGCGCGCCTACCAGGAGCAGCTCACCGGCACCCCCGGCTTCACCGTATCCGTGGTCAGCACCGACGAGTCCACCGGCGACGCCGGCCGGGAGGTCGGCGCCGTCGACCCCGTCCCCGGCGAGCCGATCCGGACGCCGCTGGTCCGCGCCCTCCAGGACGCCGCCGACGGCGCGGTCGCCACCCAGCCGCTGGCGACCCACCTGGTCGTCGTCCGGCCCGGCACGGGGGAGGTGCTGGCCGTCTCCTCGAACGAGGCCGCGGCGGCCGGCAACGCCCTGACCGGCCAGTACCCGCCGGGCTCCAGCATGAAGACGATCACGGCGACGGCGCTCCTGTCCGCCGGCGCGCTGGCCCCCGACACCGCGGTCCCCTGTCCGGGGACGACGGTCGTCGAGGGCCGCGAGTTCGAGAACCAGGACCAGTTCGACCTCGGCACCGTGCCGTTCACCGAGGCGTTCGCCCAGTCCTGCAACACCACCTTCATCCAGGCCGGCCTGCAGCTGCCCGACGACGCCCTGGCCGCGGCGGCCGCCTCCTACGGCGTGGGCAGCGACTGGCAGCTGCCGGTCGACGTGTTCAGCGGCAGCGTCCCGGCCGACGCCACCGGCACCACGAAGGCCGCGGACGCGATCGGCCAGGGCCAGGTGCTCGTGAGCCCGGCGCAGATGGCGCTCGTGGCCGCGGGCGTGGCCAGCGGCACCCCGGCCGCCCCGGTCGAGGTGGTCGGCGCCGACCCGGCGGGCCCGGCGCCGGCCGGCCCGGGCCAGGCGGTGCTCGACCAGCTCCGGCCGATGATGCGCCAGGTCGTGCTGACCGGCACCGCGCAGGCGCTGGCCGACCGCGGCGAGGTCTACGGCAAGACCGGCACCGCCGAGTTCGGCAGCAACACCCCGCCGGACGCGCACGGCTGGTTCACCGGCTACCAGCTCGGCGGCCCGCAGGGCGACATCGCGTTCGCGGTGCTGGTCGAGGGCGGGCAGTCCAGCAGCGCCGCCGTCGCCGTCACCGACGCCTTCCTCGGCGTGCTGGGCTAGCCCTCGGGCAGGCCCGGGAGGGCCGACGTGACCGGGGTGCGGCCGGCCGCGGCGCGCCAGGTCACCGCGCGCTCCTCGCCGGCGCCCAGGGAGTCGACGGCGAGCTGCCGCACCTCGGGCTCCTCCGCCGCGGCCAGCAGCGCCACCCAGGCCGCGGAGACACCGTCCTCGAGCACGACCGCCAGGGCCGCGGCGTCGACCGGCGAGAGCACCGGGAACGGCAGCTCGTAGCCGGCCTCGGCGGGCACCGGGTCGGCGTCGCGCCCGTCGAGCAGCTCCGCCAGGCGGTCGCGGGAGTCCCGGTGGGCCTGCTCGGCGTCGGCGGCGGGCGCCCGGCCGTCGGCCGGCAGGGCGGCCCCGACGACGCCGTACCCCCACACCGCCGCGTGCTCGGCGGCCACCACCTCGCGCAGCGCCGTGTCCTCCGCGCTCCCGGCGGTCCCGTCCTCAGCCACGTGCGGCCTCCCTCACGCCAGCGCGGCGGCGTGCCCGCGCAGCCCCGCCGCGATCGACCCCAGCAGCGCGGCCCCCGCACCGGAGGCCTCGACGCAGGCGGCCGCGTGCGCGGCGGCCGCGGCGCCCACCTGCTCGCGCAGCCACGCGCGCAGGTCCCCGCCCGCCGGCGGGGACGGCGGTGCCGACGACGACGGGGTCGCCCCCGGCGCCGCCGCCCGCAGCCGCGCCAGCTGCTCCTGCGCCTGCCCGGCCAGGTCGGTGACCGTCCCGCCGAACGCGGGGTCCGCGGCGGCCGCCGCGTCGTAGGCGGCCACCACCGCCTCCTGGACGGCGACCTGGCCGGCCAGCCGGTCCGCCTGCGCCGCCGTCTCCCGGGCCGCCTCCCCGGAGTCGCCGGAGGTGCAGCCGGCCAGCAGCAGCGCCAGCCCCGCCGTGCCCGCGAGCAGGCGGCGGCGCGGGAACCCGGCGGGGGCGGGGGAGAGGGACATCGCCCGCCATCCTCCCAGGAGCCACCCCGCCCGCCCGGACGGCTCCCGGGCGCGTCGGGACCTCCGGCTCTGTCACCCGCCCGAGCGGCCGGGCCCCGGCGCGCGGCGGAGCGGTAGCCTGGCGACTCCCCGGGTACGCCGCGGCCGGTGCCGCGCTGACCCGCGCCACCGGGCGCGGCCCCGGACGGTGCGGTCCGCCGAGCACGAGCTCCGACCGGTTGCAGGAGGGGAGGGAGCCCGTGTCCGCGAGGTCACAGCAGGACCCGGCCGCCACACGGCTGGCCGGCTGGATCGCGCCCGTGGTGGGTGCCGCCGGCTACGACCTCGAGGAGCTCGTGGTCACGCCCGCCGGCCGGCGCAGCGTCGTCCGCGTGGTCGTCGACCGCGACGAGGGCGTGTCCCTCGACGACGTCGCCGAGGTCAGCCGGGCGGTGTCGGCGGTCCTCGACGAGAACGACGGCGAGCTGGGCCGCGCCCCCTACGTGCTCGAGGTGACCAGCCCCGGCGTCGACCGGCCGCTCACCGAGCCGCGGCACTGGCGGCGCAACACCGGCCGGCTGGTCACCGTGACCGTCGGCCCGGCCGGGGCGGCCGAGCAGGTGACCGGCCGGGTCACCGCCGTCGACGACGAGGGCGTGACCCTCGCCGTCGAGGCGAAGGGCAAGCCCGGCGCCCGGAAGCGGCCGCCGACGCCCCGGCAGGTGCCCTGGGCCGAGCTCGGCCCCGGCCGGGTGCAGGTCGAGTTCGGCCGCCCGGGGAAGGACGACCTGACGGACGACCCGGCGGACGAGCCGGACGACGTGCTCGACGCGGACGACGACGAGGGCGACGACGACGGAGGAGGACAGTGAACATCGACGTGACCGCCCTCAAGGCGGTCGAGCGGGAGAAGGGCATCCCCGTCGACACGGTCATCGAGGCCCTCGAGACGGCGCTCGTGACCGCGTACCGCCACGCCGACGGCGCGGCCAAGCACGTGCGGGTGCACGTCGACCGCAGGACCGGGGAGGTCGCGGTGCTCGCGCAGGAGCTGGGCCCCGACGGCGAGGTCGTGCGTGAGTGGGACGACACCCCCAGCGACTTCGGCCGCATCGCGGCCAGCACCGCCAAGCAGGTCATCGTCCAGCGGCTTCGCGACGCCGAGCACGAGCAGACCTTCGGCGAGTACGCCGGCAAGGAGGGCGACATCGTCAGCGGCGTCGTCCAGGCCGACGCCCGCCGCAACGCCCAGGGCGCGGTCCTGGTCGACATCGGCAAGGTCGAGGCGGTCCTGCCCGCCGCCGAGCAGGTGCCCGGCGAGAGCTACCCGCACGGCAGCCGGCTGCGCGCCTACGTCGTCTCCGTGTCCCGCACCCACCGCGGCCCGCAGGTGACCGTCTCGCGCACCCACCCGAACCTGGTGCGCAAGCTGTTCGCCCTCGAGGTCCCCGAGATCGCCGACGGCAGCGTCGAGATCGTCGCCGTCGCGCGGGAGGCCGGGCACCGCTCGAAGATCGCCGTCCGCACCTCGGTGCCCGGGCTCAACGCCAAGGGCGCCTGCATCGGCCCGATGGGGCAGCGGGTGCGCAACGTCATGAGCGAGCTGCACGGCGAGAAGATCGACATCGTCGACTGGTCCGACGACCCGGCGACCTTCGTGGCCTCCGCGCTCAGCCCGGCCCGGGTGAGCAGCGCCACGCTGGTCGACCCGAAGGCCAAGGCGGTGCGCGTCGTCGTCCCGGACTTCCAGCTGTCGCTGGCCATCGGCAAGGAGGGACAGAACGCCCGCCTGGCCGCCCGGCTCACCGGCTGCCGGATCGACATCCGCAGCGACGCCCAGCCCGACGACGCCACCCCCTCGCCCGGGGTGGGGCGCCCGCCGCTGCGCTCGGGCCCGCCGCCGGTCCGCGCCGGCGCCCCGGGCGGGCGGCCGTCCCCCGGTGGGGGAGGGCTGCGGCCCGGTCCGCGGCGTCCGGAACAACGGGGTCCCGCAGCGCGCTAGAGTGACGGGTGGCCGAAACGTCGATCCCGGTGCGCACCTGTGTGGGCTGCCGGGAGCGCGCTCCGGTCACCGACCTGCTGCGTGTCGTCCACCGGTCCGGGACCCTCGTGCCCGATCCGCGACGGCGGCTCCCCGGCCGGGGCGCGTCCCTGCACCCCACCCCGGAGTGCCTCCACGCAGCGGAGCGACGCCGGGCCTTCTCCCGGGCGCTGCGCCTCCCGCGCGGTGCCGCGGTGGAGGCCGGTCCGCTCCGGGCCCACGTCCTCGGCGCCTCTGCGCCGCCGGGGGACCCGGGCCCGGGACGGGCGACAGCGGACGAACGACAGACCGCACTTCCCACAGACGGACCGGCAACCGGCCGGTCCGCACGTCGAGAGCAGGACGTCGTCGGATGAGTCAGCCGTGAAGTCCCCACGATGACAAGCCAGACCATGCACCACTGACGACGAGGTCGCGCGGGCGAGCCGCCGGCCTCACAAGAGGAGATCCGTGCCAGGCAAAGCCCGCGTCCACGAACTCGCCAAGGAGTTCGGGGTCGACAGCAAGACCGTGCTCGCCAAGCTCAAGGAGCAGGGCGAGTTCGTGAAGTCCGCCTCCTCGACCGTCGAGGCCCCCGTGGCCCGGCGGCTCCGGGAGGCCCTCGGCGCGTCCACCGGCGGCAACGCCGGCGGCGGCAACGGCGGCGGTGCCCCCGCCCGTCCGGCCGCCCCGCGCCCGGCGGCGCCCTCGCCGGCCGCGTCGGCCCCCGCGCCGTCGCCCGCCGCGCGTGCGCCGCAGCCCCCCGCCGCGCCGTCCGCGCCCGCGCCGTCGGCCGGCCCGACTCCGGGTCCGCGCCCCGGTGCCCCGCGTCCGGGTGCGCCGACGCCCGGCCCGCGTCCGGCCGCGCCCCAGGCCCCGGCCGCCAGCGCGCCGACCCAGCAGCCGGCCGCGCCCTCGGGTCCGCGTCCGGCCGCGCCGGGCGCCCCGCGTCCGGGTGCGCCCGCGCCGCGTCCGGCCGGGGGCCCCGTCCCCGGTCCCGCGCGTCCGGCCGCCCCGCGCCCGGCGGCTCCCGGTGGGGCCCGTCCCGGCGGTGCCGCGCCCGGCGCCCCCGGTGCCGGTCCGCGTCCGGGCCCGCGTCCGGCTCCGCGGCCGGGCAACAACCCCTTCAGCAGCGCCCCGCGTCCGGGTCCGGCTGCCGGTGGCCCGCGTCCGGGCCCGGCGGCGGGTGGCCCGCGTCCGGGTCCCGGTGCCGGCGGTCCGCGCCCGGCGCCCGGCGCCGGTGGTCCCCGTCCCGGTGGCCCGCGTCCGGGTCCCGGTGCGGGCGGTCCGCGTCCCGCGGCCGGTCCGGGTGGTCCCCGGCCGAACCCGGGCATGATGCCGCCCCGGCCGAACCCGGGCATGATGCCGCCGCGTCCGGCCGGTGCCGGCCGTCCCGGCGGCCCCGGTGGTGCCGGTGGCCGCGGTCGTCCCGGGGGTCCCGGCGGCGGTGGCGGTTTCCGTCCCGGCGGCGGTGGCCCCGGTGCCGGCGCGCCGGCCGGCGGTGGCTTCCGTGGCGGCGGCGGCGGCGGTGGCCGCGGCCGTGGTCGCGGTGGCTCCGGTGCGGGCACCGCGGGTGCCTTCGGACGTCCGGGTGGCCGCGGTCCGGTCCGCGGGCGCAAGAGCAAGAAGCAGCGGCGCCAGGAGTTCGACCAGATGGCGGCGCCCAGCATGGGCGGCGTCAGCCTGCCCCGCGGCAACGGGCAGACCGTCCGGCTGCCCCGCGGCGCCTCGCTGACCGACCTGGCCGAGCGCATCGGCGCCCAGCCGGCCGCGCTGGTGACCGCCCTGTTCCACCTGGGGGAGATGGTCACCGCGACGCAGTCGGTGAACGAGGACACCCTGCAGCTGCTCGGTGCCGAGATCGGCTGGAACATCGAGGTCGTCAGCCCGGAGGACGAGGACCGCGAGCTCCTCGAGACCTTCGACCTGACCTTCGGTGACGAGGGCGACGAGGAGGACTGGGAGACCCGTCCGCCGGTCGTCACCGTCATGGGCCACGTCGACCACGGCAAGACGAAGCTGCTCGACGCCGTCCGCAACACCAACGTGGTGGCGCGGGAGGCCGGCGGCATCACCCAGCACATCGGCGCGTACCAGATCGACACCGAGCTGGACGGCCAGGACCGGGCGATCACCTTCATCGACACCCCGGGTCACGAGTCGTTCACCGCGATGCGTGCCCGCGGCGCGAAGGTGACCGACATCGTCGTCCTGGTGGTCGCCGCCGACGACGGCGTCATGCCGCAGACGGTCGAGGCGCTCAACCACGCCCAGGCCGCCGAGGTGCCGATCGTGGTCGCGGTGAACAAGGTGGACAAGGAGGGGGCCAACCCCGCCAAGATCCGCCAGCAGCTCACCGAGTACGGGCTGGTGGCCGAGGAGTACGGCGGCGACACGATGTTCGTCGACGTCTCGGCGGTCACCCGGCAGGGTCTGGACGACCTGCTGGCGGCGATCCTGCTCACCGCGGACGCCGCGCTCGACCTGCGCGCGAACACCGAGATGGACGCCCAGGGCGTCGTCATCGACGCCAAGCTGGACCGTGGCCGCGGCCCCGTCGCCACGGTGCTGGTCCAGCGCGGCACCCTGCGGGTCGGTGACTCGCTGGTCGCCGGTGACGCGTTCGGCCGCGTGCGGTCGCTGCTCGACGAGCACGGCGCCAAGCTCAAGGAGGCCACGCCGGCCCGTCCGGTGCAGGTCGTGGGTCTCACCTCGGTGCCGCGTGCCGGTGACACCTTCCTCGTCGTCGAGGAGGACCGCGTCGCCCGGCAGATCGCCGACCGCCGGCAGGCCCGCATCCGCAACGCGCAGAACGCCTCGATGCGCAAGCGGATCAGCCTGGAGGACCTCGACGCCGCGCTGAAGGAGAACCGCCAGCTCAACCTGATCATCAAGGGCGACAACTCGGGCACCGTCGAGGCGCTCGAGGACGCGCTCATGAAGATCGAGGTGAGCGACGACGTCTCGCTGCGGGTCATCCACCGCGGCGTCGGCGCGATCAGCAAGAGCGACATCGACCTGGCGCTGGCCGACGACGTCATCGTCATCGGCTTCAACGTCCGGGCCGAGGGCCAGGCCACCGAGCTCGCCAACCGCGAGGGCGTCGACGTCCGGTACTACTCGGTCCTCTACTCGGCGATCGAGGAGATCGAGGCGGCCCTCAAGGGCATGCTCAAGCCGGAGTTCGAGGAGGTCGAGCTCGGCACGGCGGAGATCCGCGAGGTCTTCCGGGTGCCGCGCATCGGCAACGTCGCGGGCTCGATCGTCCGCAGCGGCACGATCAACCGGAACTCGAAGGCCCGGGTCATCCGCGACGGTGTGGTGATCGCCGACAACCTGACCGTCGAGTCGCTGCGCCGCTTCAAGGACGACGTCACCGAGGTCCGCGAGGGCTACGAGTGCGGTATCGGCCTGGGGTCGTTCAACGACGTCAAGGTCGAGGACGTCATCGAGACCTTCGAGGTCCGCGAGAAGCCGCGCGACTGAGGAAGGACCCCGCTGCCTCCCACGCCTCGCGAGCTCGGCGCGGACCCCTGCAGCGGGGCCGTTCCAGGACGTCACCAGTGACAGGGAGGCGGTGAGCGTGTTCACCGGCACGCTCACCGCCGACCTGCTGCTGGGCGATGTCCACTCGCTCAAGGGCAAGCGCGCCGTGGTCCGGCCCATCGTGGCCGAGCTGCGGCGCCGCTTCGCCGTGGCGGCGGCCGAGGTGGGCGACGTCGACCTGCACCGCCGCGTGCAGGTCGGCGTCGCCACCGTCGCGGGGGACGCCGGCCAGGTGACCGACGTCCTCGACGCCTGCGAGCGGTTGCTGGCCGAGCGGCCGGAGGTGACGCTGCTGTCGACGCACCGGCAGCTGTTCTCCGACACCGACGCCTGAACCGGCCTGCCCACGCCCGTCCGGGCGCGCCCCCCTGCGCGCCCCCGAGACCCCCGGAGGTCCGCCGTGGCCGACCCCGCCCGTGCCCGCAAGCTCGCGGTGCGCATCCGACAGATCGTCTCCGCCGCGATCGAGTCCCAGATCAAGGACCCCCGGCTGGGCATGGTCACCGTGACCGACGCCCGGGTGACCAGCGACCTGCGCGAGGCCACCGTCTTCTACACCGTCTACGGCGACGCCACCGCCGTCGCGGACTCCGCCAAGGCGCTCGCCTCGGCCACCGGGGTGCTGCGCTCGACCGTGGGCCGGCAGACCGGCATCAAGTTCGTGCCGACGCTGACCTTCGTCGCCGACCACGTGCCCGACACCGCGCGCGAGCTCGACGAGGCCCTCGAGCGGGTCCGGCACGCCGACGCCGAGCTCGCCCGCCTGCGCGAGCACGCCACCTACGCCGGCGAGGCCGACCCCTACCGGCACCCGGAGGAGGACGACGAGACCTCCGGCGCCGACGTCAGCACGTCCCCCGAGCACAGGAGTGCCTCGTGAGTGAGAACGACCCGGACCCGTACCTCCCCGGGGAGGGGCAGGGCCGCTCGGAGCTCGGCGGGCGGGCCGAGCCGAACGCCGGGGACCCCACCGAGGGCGGCCGCACGGGCCAGATCGGGGAGGTGCCCTCCATCGCGGAGGACGAGCCCGACGACGGCGGCCCGCCGCTGCCGCCCGGGGGCGGGCTGGTGACCGAGGACCGCAACGCACCCCCGGTGGCCGATCCCGGCCCCGACGCCTGACCCGTGACCGCACAGACCGTCGGGGTGCCGCTGCGCACCCCGGCCGCCGTGCTGGCCACGGCCGCCGACACGGGCGCCACCGTGGTGCTCAGCGGGCACGTGCAGCCCGATGCCGACGCGCTGGGCAGCACCCTGGCCCTCGCCGAGGGGCTGCGCCGCCGCGGCGCCCGGGTGACCGCCACGTTCCCCGGCCGTCCCGTGCTGCCCGACTCGCTCGGCTGGCTGCCCGGCGCCGGGCACCTGGTGCCCTCCACCGCCGTCCCCGCGTCCCCGGACGTCTTCGTCAGCCTCGACGCGGCCTCGCCCGCCCGCCTGGGTGAGCTGGCCGCGCTGCTCGGCGACGCCGGCACCTCGGTCGTCGTCGACCACCACGCGAGCAACCCCGGCTTCGGCGACGTGCGGCTGGTCGACCCGGCCGCGCCGGCGACCGTCGTCCTCGTCGCCGGCCTGCTCGACGAGCTCGGCGTCGCCCTGGACGCCGAGCTGGCCACGCTGCTCTACGCCGGCCTCGCCGCCGACACCGGCTCCTTCCGGTTCAGCAGCACCCGGCCGGACACCCACGCGCTGGCTGCCCGGCTGCTGTCCACCGGCATCGACCACGCCGCCATCAGCCAGCGGCTGTTCGACACCGCCCCGTTCGGCTGGCTGCGGCTGCTGTCGGCGGTGACCGGGCGCGCGGTGCTCGAGCCCGGTGTCGGCGCCGGCCTGGTGTGGACCTGGTCGAGCACCGCGGAGGCGGCCGGGCACGGCCTGCCCGGTGAGCAGCTCGAGGCGCTGGTCGACGTCGTCCGGTCGACCGCCGAGGCCGACGTCGCCTGCGTGCTCAAGGGCCAGGACGACGGCTCGTGGGCGGTGTCCCTGCGCTCCCGCGGCGCCACCGACGTCGCCCGGGTCGCGACGGCGCTGGGCGGCGGCGGGCACCGGGCCGCGGCCGGCTTCACCTCGCACCTGGACCGCGAGGCGACCGTGGCGGCCGTCCGGGCGCAGGTGGCGGCCGCGACGACGGCGCGGTGACGGGGCGGGCGCCGTCCGTCCTGGGGCTGGCCGTCCCGGCGCTGGTCGTGCTGGCCGCCGAGCCGCTGTACCTGCTGGTCGACACCGCGGTCGTCGGCAACCTGGGCACCGTCGCCCTGGGCGGGCTCGCCGTCGGCGGCGGGCTGCTGGCCTGGGCCGCCGCGCTGCTGAACTTCCTCGCCTACGGCACCACGGCGCGGGCCGCCCGCCGGGCCGGGGCGGGGGACCGGGCCGGCGCCGTCGCCGAGGGCGTGCAGGCCACCTGGCTGGCGCTGCTGCTCGGCGCCGCCGTCGTCCTGCTGTTCCAGGTGCTGGCCGGGCCGCTGACCCGCGCGCTGGCCGGGGGGCCGGGCGCGGTGGCGGCGGCGGGGGAGCAGTGGCTGCGCATCGCCGGCTGCGGCGCCCCGCTGCTGCTGGTGTCCCTGGCCGGCAACGGCTGGCTGCGCGGTGTGCAGGACCTGCGCCGCCCGGTGCGCTTCGTGCTCGCCGGCAGCCTGCTGAGCCTGGTGCTGTGCCCGCTGCTGGTGCACCCGGCCGGCCTCGGCCTGCCCGGCTCCGCGGTGGCCAACCTCGCCGGCCAGTCGCTGACGGCGGCGCTGTTCGTGCGGGCGCTGCTGCGCGAGGGCGCCGACTGGCGGTTCCGGCCGGCCGCCGTCCGTGCGCAGCTGGTCCTCGGCCGCGACCTGCTGCTGCGCGCCACCGTCCTGCAGCTGGCGTTCCTGGTCGCCGCCGGGGTCGCCGCGCGCGCCGGCCAGGCGCAGCTCGGCGCCCACCAGATCGCGCTGCAGCTGTTCCTCTTCCTCGCGCTGGTCCTCGACGCCTACGCCATCGCCGCGCAGACGCTGGTCGGCCACGCGCTCGGCGCCGGCCGGCCCGACGAGGCCCGGGCCACCGCCCGCCGGGTGACCCTGTGGGGCCTGGGCACCGGCGTGCTGGTCGCCGTCGCGCTGCTGGCCGGCCGCGACCTGCTCGTGCCGCTGTTCAGCGGCGACCCCGCCGTCCGCGCGCAGGCGGAGCTGGTCTGGTGGTTCCTCGCCGGGTTCCAGCCGCTGGCCGGGGTGGTCTTCGCCCTCGACGGCGTGCTCATGGGCGCGGGCGACGTCGCCTACCTGCGCACGGTCACCGTCGGTGCGGCGCTGATCGGCTTCCTGCCGCTGTCGCTGCTGTCCGGCCCGCTGGGCTGGGGCCTGGCCGGCGTGTGGACCGGGCTGACGGCGTTCATCGCGCTGCGGCTGGTCGCGGTGCTCGCCCGGGTGGCGGGGGACAGGTGGCTGACCGCACCTGCCACGGTGGGGACATGAGCCGCCGCCGCGCCGCCGACGCCGACGTCACCCCGGGGATCCTGCTGGTCGACAAGCCGGGCGGGATGACCTCGCACGACGTCGTCGCCCGGGCCCGGCGGGTGCTGTCGGTCCGCCGGGTCGGGCACGCCGGCACCCTCGACCCGATGGCCACCGGCCTGCTCGTGCTCGGCGTCGGGGCGGCGACCCGGCTGCTCGGCCACCTCGGCGGCTCGGACAAGGTCTACGACGCCACGATCCGCCTCGGCCAGACCACCGTCACCGACGACCGCGAGGGCGAGGTCCTCACCAGCACCCCCGCCGGGCACCTCGACGACGACGCGGTCCGCGCGGCGCTGGCCGCCCAGACCGGCCCCTTGCTGCAGGTGCCCTCCTCGGTGAGCGCGGTGAAGGTCGGCGGCCGCCGCTCCTACGACCGCGTCCGGGCCGGCGAGGAGGTCGTGCTCGAGCCCCGCCCGGTCACCGTGCACCGCATCGACGTGCACCGCGTGGACCGGACCGAGCCCGGCCTGGTCGACGTCGCGGTGACCGTGGCCTGCTCCGCCGGGACCTACGTGCGGGCGATCGCCCGCGACGCCGGTGCCGCGCTCGGGGTCGGCGGGCACCTCACCGCGCTGCGCCGCACCGCCTCCGGCCCGTTCACCACCGCGCAGGCCGCCCCGGTCGAGGAGGCCGCGGCCGCGCTCGCCGCCGGGGGTGGGCCGGGGACGCTGACCCTCCCCGAGGCAGCCACGGCGATCTACCCCGAGCGGCGGCTCTCCGACGACGAGGCGCGCGCCCTCGGCTACGGCCAGCGGGTCCCGGCCACCGGGCGGCCCGGGCTCACCGCCGCCGTCGACCCCGCGGGCCGGCTGGTCGCGCTGGTCGAGGACGCCGGGGCCACCGCCCGGGTCGCGGTCGGCTTCCCGCCGTCCTAACCGCAGGCGGCCTTGCCGATCAGCGAGTCGTCGAGGTGGTCGAGCAGGTCGGCGGGGTCGTCGTAGACCTCGTCGGCGCCGGCCTCGAGCAGCTCGGCGCGGGAGATGCCGCCGCAGGTCAGCGCGATGCACGGCAGCCCGGCGTCGCGCGCGGCCTGCACGTCCCAGACGGTGTCCCCGACGACGACGGTGCGCGAGGCGTCCAGGCCGTGCTGGTCGACGGCGGTCTGCAGCAGGTCCGGCGCCGGCTTGGCCGACTCGACGTCGGCCGAGGAGGTGGCCCCGTCGACGACGTCGTCGCCGCCGATCGCCGGCACCATCCACTCCAGGTCCGAGTCCTTGCCGCTGGTGGCCAGCACCACGGCCAGGTCCCGCTCCCGGCAGGCGGCCAGCAGCTCGTCGACGCGCGGGAAGGCGGTCACCAGCTCGCGCAGCGGCTCGTAGCGGCGGGTCTTGGTCTCCGAGACCTCGCTCGCGTCGTCGGCGTCCTCGCCGAGGAGGTGGGTGACCAGCTCCTCGCTGGCGATGCCGATCGACCGGTGGCAGGCGGCCATCGACACCTCGGGGTGCCCGGTGTCGCGGAACGCCTGCCACCAGGCGAGGACCTGCAGGTAGTTGGTGTCCAGCAGGGTGCCGTCGACGTCGAACAGCACGCCGGGCCGCGGAGCCGGGGTCATCGGGCCATCCTCGCCCGGCCCGCGGGAGGCCGCAGGGGATTGACGGTCCCCCCGGGCGGGAAGGGGGCTGCCATGAGCGTCGTCAAGATCAACGCCATCACCGTGCCGCCGCACATGCAGGAGCGCTTCGAGGAGCGCTTCCGCGGCCGCGCCGGCGCCGTGGAGAAGACCCCCGGCTTCGAGTGGTTCGAGCTGCTGCGGCCGCTGGAGGGCACCGACCAGTACCTCGTCTACACCCGGTGGGAGAGCGAGGAGGCCTACCGCTCCTGGGAGGACGGGCAGGACTTCGCCCGCGCCCACGAGGGCGGCGGCGACGAGCTCGCCCCGGCGGCCAGCGACTCCCACCACCTGTGGTCCTACGAGGTCGTCGAGAGCTCGGCACCGGACCGGCCCTGACCCGCGCGGGCGACGGCGGCGGTCGGCTCCCGGCCGCCGCCGGGCCCGGGGCTACTGTGAGCGGAGGGGCGGGCCCGACGCCGCCCCGGCCGCAGACGGAGCACGCGCAGGTGGGAGCCATGACCGACACGCTCGCCGACAGCAGGACCACGCCCCGGGTCTTCACCGAGGGCGTCCCGGTGACCGTGGAGGACGTCCCCCGCCGCCCGGCTGCCGAGCGCCGGGAGGTGCTGGCCGACCCCGGCTTCGGCCGGCACTTCACCGACTCGATGTTCGTGGCCCGCTACACGGCCGGCCGCGGCTGGCACGACGCCCGCCTGACGCAGTACGCGCCGCTGCAGGTCGACCCGGCCACGGCCGCGCTGCACTACGCGCAGTCGATCTTCGAGGGGCTCAAGGCCTACGCCCAGCCCGACGGCAGCGTGGCGACCTTCCGGCCCGAGGCCAACGCCGCCCGCTTCGCCCGCAGCGCCCGCCGGCTGGCGATGCCGCCGGTGCCCGAGGAGGCCTTCCTCACCGCCGTCGACGCGCTCGTCGACGCCGACCGCGACTGGGTGCCCACCGGCCCCGACCAGACGCTCTACCTCCGGCCCTACCAGCTGGCCACCGAGCCGTTCCTCGGCGTGCGGCCGGCGAACGAGTACCTGTTCCTGGTCATCGCCAGCCCCGCCGGCGCGTACTTCCCGCGCGGCGTGCACCCGGTGAGCGTCTACCTGTCCGAGGACTACATCCGGGCCGCGCCCGGCGGCACCGGCGACGTCAAGTGCGCCGGCAACTACGCCGCCAGCCTGCTGGCCCAGGAGCAGGCCATCGCCGCCGGCTGCGACCAGGTGGTCTGGCTCGACGCGGTCGAGAAGCGCTACGTCGAGGAGATGGGCGGGATGAACCTGTTCTTCGTCCTCGGCTCCGGCGACGACGCCGAGCTGGTCACCCCCGAGCTCACCGGCACGCTGCTGCCCGGCATCACCCGCGACTCGCTGATCTCCGTGGCGCGGGAGCGGGGCATGCGGGTCACCGAGCGGAAGTTCAGCGTCGACGAGTGGCGCGCCGGCGTCGCCGACGGCACGGTCACCGAGACCTTCGCCTGCGGCACCGCCGCGGTCATCACCCCGGTCGGCGAGGTGAAGGCGCGCACCGGCGACTTCACCGTCGGCGACGGGACGCCGGGGCCGGTCACCATGGGCCTGCGCGAGCACCTGCTCGACATCCAGCACGGCCGGGTGCCCGACACCCACGGCTGGCTGCACCGGGTCGCCTGAGCGACCCGGCGGCGACACGGGGGAGCAGGCGGGTGCGGCACTGGCGCGGGCCGGCCGACGTCCCGGCCGACCTCGGCCGGACGGTGGTCACCGTCGGCATGTACGACGGCGTCCACCGCGGCCACCAGCAGCTGATCGGCACCGCCGTCGCCCGCGCGCGGGCGCTGCACCGGCCGTGCGTGCTGGTCACCTTCGACCCGCACCCGACCGAGGTCGTGCGGCCCGGCTCGCACCCGGCGATCCTCACCTCGCTGGACCGCAAGGCCGAGCTGGTCGCCGGGCTCGGCGTCGACGCAATGTGCGTCATCCCGTTCACGCCCGAGTTCAGCCGGCTGACCCCCGAGGAGTTCGCCCACGGCGTGCTCGTCGAGGACCTGCACGCCTCGGCGGTCGTCGTCGGCGAGAACTTCACCTACGGGCACAAGGCCGCCGGGAACGTCACCACGCTGACCCAGGAGGGCCGCCGGTTCGGCTTCGCCGTCGAGGGGATCCCGCTGGCCGGCGACGCCTCCGCCGACGGCGAGGTGACGATCTCCTCGACCTACATCCGCGCCTGCGTCGCCGCCGGGGACATGGAGAGCGCGGCGCGGGCGCTGGGCCGCCCGCACCGGGTCGACGGCGTCGTCGTCCGCGGCGACCGGCGCGGCCGGGAGCTCGGCTACCCGACGGCGAACGTCGAGTGCCCGCCGTTCACCGCGATCCCCGCCGACGGCGTCTACGCCGGCTCCCTGGTCACCCGCGACCCCGCTGGGCGCACCCTCGACAGCCGGCCCGCCGCCGTCTCGGTGGGCACCAACCCCACCTTCCAGGGCTCGCGGCGCACCGTGGAGGCCTACGTCCTCGACTTCGCCGGCGACCTCTACGGCGAGCACGTCGGCGTCGAGTTCGTCTCCCGGCTGCGCCCGATGACCACCTTCGCCGGGGTCGACGAGCTGGTGACGGCCATGGCCGACGACGTCGTCCGCACCCGCGCGGTCCTGGGGCTGCCCCCCGCCGGGTGATCACCGCGCCGGGCCCCCGCCGGCGCGCTGGTAATGTGCTCGACGCCGTGTATGCACGGCTTCGTGTGCACCCCTGCCCCCGTGAACCAGACCGGGGGCCACACCCGACCTGGCCAGGAGGCCCGCCCATGGCGCTCGACAGCGCGACGAAGCAGCAGATCATGACCGAGTACGCGACGGTCGAGAAGGACACGGGCTCGCCCGAGGTCCAGGTCGCGATGCTCACCCGCCGGATCAGCGACCTGACCGAGCACCTCAAGCAGCACAAGCACGACCACCACAGCCGGCGCGGCCTGCTGCTGCTGGTCGGCCGCCGTCGCCGGCTGCTGAACTACCTGGCGAAGACCGACATCAACCGCTACCGCTCGCTCATCGAGCGGCTCGGTCTGCGCCGCTGACCCCAGAGGGGACCGTCCCGCCCGGGACGGTCCCCTCTCTCGTGGGGCACCCGCCCCACGGGACCCACGGCGCCCCGCCCGCGCACCCCGACGCTGGTCGGTCCTCGGTGGTGGCCCCCGGGAATGCCCCTCCACGGGAGGGGGAACGACCCCCGTGGGCTTCGATCGAAGACCGGTCACCCGGGAGCAGTCCGGCGCAGGACGCCACGAAGAGGACGTCGCCGCATGCGACGTAGGAAGAGGACGACGTGTCCGCACCCACCACCCAGGGCAGCATCGCTGCCGAGTACGACCCCGAGGACGGGGTCACCACCGCCACCGCGGTCATCGACAACGGCAGCCACGGCAGCCGCAGCATCACCTTCGAGACCGGGCGGCTGGCCAAGCAGGCCGCCGGCTCGGTCGTCGTCAGCACGGGCGACACCATGCTGCTGTCGGCCACCACGGCCAGCCGGCAGCCCAAGGAGCACTTCGACTTCTTCCCGCTGACGGTCGACGTCGAGGAGCGGATGTACGCCGCCGGGCGCATCCCCGGCTCGTTCTTCCGCCGCGAGGGCCGCCCGAGCGAGGACGCGATCCTCACCTGCCGGCTCATCGACCGCCCGCTGCGGCCGACCTTCGCCAAGGGCCTGCGCAACGAGGTCCAGGTCGTCATCACCGTGCTGTCGCTGGACCCGGCGCACCTCTACGACGTGCTGGCCATCAACGGCGCGTCGGCGTCCACCCAGCTGTCGGGCCTGCCGTTCTCCGGCCCTGTCGGCGGCACCCGCGTCGCGCTGGTCGGCGGCCAGTGGATCGGCTTCCCCACGCACGCCGAGCTCGAGGACGCCGTCTTCGACATGGTCGTGGCCGGCCGCCTGCTCCCGGACGGCGACGTCGCGATCATGATGGTCGAGGCCGAGGCCACCGAGAAGACGATCGAGCTGGTCCGCGGCGGCGCCACCGCGCCGACCGAGGAGGTCGTCGCCCAGGGCCTCGAGGCCGCCAAGCCCTTCATCAAGGCGCTGTGCGAGGCGCAGACGGCGCTCGCCGAGAAGGCCGCCAAGCCGGTCGCGGAGTTCCCGCGCTTCCTGGACTACCAGGACGACGTGTACGCCGCCGTCGAGTCCGCCGCGCTGGACCGGCTGACCGAGGCGCAGGCCATCGCCGGCAAGCAGGAGCGCAACGACGCCACCGACGCACTCAAGGACGAGGTCGCCGCCTCGCTGGCCGAGCAGTTCGCCGGCCGCGAGAAGGAGGTGTCGGCCGCCTTCCGCGCCGTCACCAAGAAGGTCGTCCGGCAGCGCATCCTGCGCGACAAGGTCCGCATCGACGGCCGCGGCGTCACCGACATCCGGCCGCTGTCGGCCGAGGTCGAGGTCGTCCCGCGGGTGCACGGCTCGGCGCTGTTCGAGCGCGGCGAGACCCAGATCCTGGGCGTCACCACGCTGAACATGCTCCGCATGGAGCAGCAGCTCGACACGCTCTCGCCCGAGACGCGCAAGCGCTACATGCACAACTACAACTTCCCGCCGTACTCCACCGGCGAGACCGGCCGCGTGGGCTCGCCCAAGCGCCGCGAGATCGGCCACGGCGCGCTCGCCGAGCGCGCGCTGCTGCCGGTGCTGCCCGACCGCGAGGAGTTCCCCTACGCGATCCGGCAGGTGTCCGAGGCGCTGGGCTCCAACGGCTCGACGTCGATGGGCTCGGTGTGCGCCTCGACCCTGTCGCTGCTCAACGCCGGTGTGCCGCTGCGCGCCCCGGTCGCCGGCATCGCCATGGGCCTGGTGTCCGACGAGGTCGACGGCAAGACCGAGTACGTCGCGCTGACCGACATCCTCGGCGCCGAGGACGCCTTCGGTGACATGGACTTCAAGGTCGCCGGCACGAAGGACTTCGTCACGGCCCTGCAGCTGGACACCAAGCTCGACGGCATCCCGTCCGACGTGCTCGCCCAGGCGCTGACCCAGGCCCGCGCCGCCCGCCTGCACATCCTCGACGTGATGAACGAGGCCATCGACGGCCCCGACGAGATGAGCCCCTACGCCCCGCGCGTGACCACGGTGCGCATCCCGGTCGACAAGATCGGCGCGGTCATCGGCCCCAAGGGCCAGATGATCAACTCGATCCAGGACGAGACCGGCGCCGAGATCACCATCGAGGACGACGGCACCATCTACGTCGGCGCCTCCGACGGCCCCTCGGCCCAGGCCGCGGTCGACCGCATCAACGCGATCGCCAACCCGCAGATGCCGAAGGTCGGGGAGCGCTTCCTCGGCACCGTCGTCAAGACGACGCCGTTCGGCGCCTTCGTCTCGCTGCTGCCGGGCAAGGACGGCCTGGTGCACATCAGCAAGCTGGGCGGCGGCAAGCGCATCGGCAAGGTCGAGGACGTCGTGAACGTCGGCGACAAGCTGCAGGTCGAGATCACCGACATCGACGCCCGCGGCAAGATCAGCCTGGTCCCGGTGGCCGCCGAGGGCGAGGGTGCCGCCGCCGGCGACGGCGCGGCCCCGGCCGACGCCCCCGCTCCCGCGGAGGCCTGACACGGTCGCCGAACCGACGACGACCGGGGCCGGGCCGGGCGTGGGGTCCACCGACCTCACGTCCGCCCCGGCCCCGGTCGGTGTCACCCGCGTCATCGACGTCGACGAGGTCGGCGGCCGGGTCGAGCGCACGGTGCTGCCCGGCGGGCTGCGCGTGCTCACCGAGACGATGCCCGGCGTCCACTCGGCCACCCTCGGCATCTGGGTGGGCGTCGGCTCCCGGGACGAGAGCGACCGGGTCGCCGGCGCCTCGCACTTCCTCGAGCACCTGCTGTTCAAGGGCACCCGGAGCCGCAGCGCCCTGGAGATCGCGACGGCGATGGACGCCGTCGGCGGTGAGATGAACGCCTTCACCGCCAAGGAGCACACCTGCTACTACGCCAACGTGCTCGCCAGCGACCTCCCGCTGGCGGTCACGCTGCTCGGCGACCTGGTGACCGAGGCACTCAACACCGCCGAGGACCTGGAGTCCGAGCGGACGGTGGTGCTCGAGGAGATCGCCATGCGCGACGACGAGCCCTCCGACCTGGTGCACGACCTGTTCGCCGAGACGCTGTTCGGCGGCACCCCGCTGGGCCGCTCGGTGCTCGGCACCGTCGAGTCGATCGAGGGGCTGACCCGCGACGACGTCGACGGCTGGTACCGCTCGCGCTACGCCGTCCCCTCGATGGTGGTCACCGCCGCCGGCCGGGTGGACCACCAGCAGGTGGTGGACCTGGTGACGGCGGTCTTCGGCGACCGGCTGTCCGGCGCGGCGTCCCCGGCGCCGCTGCGCCGCGGCGAGGAACTCGTGCCCGGCCGCCCGGCGCGGCCCGCCGGGCTGATGAACCGGAAGACCGAGCAGACCCACCTGCTGCTGGGCAGCCTCGCGCTCAGCCGCTTCGACGAGCGGCGCTACGCCGCCGCGGTCCTGGAGACGGCGGTCGGCGGCGGGATGAGCTCGCGCCTGTTCCAGGAGATCCGGGAGAAGCGCGGGCTGGTCTACAGCGTCGGGTCGGCGCTGACCTCCTACGCCGGCACCGGAACGTTCTCCGTCTACGCCGGCTGCGCCAAGAAGCGGGTGCCCGAGGTGCTGCGCCTGGTGCGCGAGGAGCTGGCCCGGGTGGCCGCCGAGGGGCTCACCGCCGAGGAGGTGGCCCGCGGCCGCGGCCAGCTGCGCGGCGGGACGGTGCTCGGCCTCGAGGACACCGGTTCGCGGATGAGCCGGCTGGGCAAGAGCGAGCTGTCACACGGGGAGTACATCCCCGTGCGTGAGGTGCTCGACCGGATCGCCGCCGTCGACGAGGACCAGGTCCGCGCGGTCGCCGCGGACCTGCTGGGCCGGGAGACCTGCCTGGCCGTCGTCGGCCCCTACCGGGAGTCCGACCTCGACCGGCTCTGACCCGCCCAGCCCGACGACCGGAGACCCGATGACCGCCCCGCGTCCGCACCCGGCGTTCCGCGTGCACGGAGCGCTGTCCCGCGGCGCCTTCGCGGTGACGGTGCTCGTCTCGCTCGCCGTGCTGTTCGCGCCGGCCTCCGACGTGCCCGCCGCCCCGCCGGGCGTGGACAAGCTCGTCCACCTCGCGCTGTTCCTGGCGCTGGCGCTCGCCGGACGGTGGGCGGGGGCGTGTCCGGGGCCGCTGACGGTGCTGCTGCTCGTCTACGGCGCGGTCAGCGAGGTGGTCCAGGCGGTCACGCCCGTGGAGCGCTCGGGCTCGGTCCTCGACTGGCTCGCCGACGCCGCCGGGGTCGGGCTCGGCCTGCTGCTGTGGGCGGCGGGGGAGCGCCGGACCGCCCGCGTGACCCGTGCCGGGGCCGTCTTGCATCGGGACGGGCCGCCGGGAAGCCTGACCCGGTGACCACGAGCACCCCCGCACCCGACCAGCAGGCGACCGGCGTGACCACGGGCGAGCCGCCCCGGATCTCGGTGGGTGTGCTCGGCGCCCGCGGCCGGATGGGCACCGAGGTGGTGAAGGCGGTCAACGCCGCCGAGGACCTCGAGCTCGTCGCGATGGTCGACGAGGGGGACTGGCTGTTCAACGTCGCCGACGCCGGCGCGCAGGTGGTCGTCGACTTCACCCGCCCGGACGTCGTCATGGACAACATCCGGTTCTGCATCGACCAGAACATCCACTGCGTCGTCGGGACGACGGGCTTCGACGAGCAGAAGCTGGCCACGGTCGCCGAGTGGCTGGAGCCCAAGCCCGAGGTGGGCGTGGTCATCGCCCCCAACTTCGGCATCGGGGCCGTGCTGCTCATGCGCTTCGCCCAGGAGGCGGCGCGGTTCTTCCCCTCCACGGAGATCGTCGAGCTGCACCACCCGAACAAGGTCGACGCCCCGTCGGGCACCGCCGTCCGCACCGCGCGCCTCGTCGCCGCTGCCCGGCGGGCGGCCGGAATGCCGGCGTCGCCGGACGCGACCACCGACTCGCTCCCCGGGGCTCGCGGTGCCGACGTCGAGGGCATCCCGGTGCACGCCGTGCGGCTCACCGGCATGGTCGCGCACCAGGAGGTCCTCATGGGTGCGGCGGGGGAGACGCTGACGCTGCGCCACGACTCCTTCGACCGCGCGTCCTTCATGCCCGGCGTGCTGCTCGCCGTCCGCGAGATCGGCCGCCGGCCGGGGCTGACCGTGGGGATCGAGTCCTTCCTCGGCCTCTGATCCGCCCCGTGACGGGGTGTGACCGAGACCCCGTGTGCACGACCCCCAGATGTCGTGTACTGTTCTCTTCGCGCCGGACGGAGCCCGCGAGGGCCACGGAGGAGCACCGCGAAGGTGCAGGACTCCGGAGCCGGCGTAGAGTAGGACAAGCCGCCACCGAGGAAGCCCGAGAGGGTCGAGTTGGTGCGCGTCCGCTCCTTGAGAACTCAACAGCGTGCCGAAAGTCAGTGCCAAGTAACAAACCCCCGCACTGCACGGTCTGTGGATCGTGGAGTGAGGGTTCCTTTGGTTGATGACATCGAGAGTGCCAAC
>NZ_JBJGZH010000032.1:0-47934 GCF_054050415.1 Geodermatophilus sp. SYSU D01180
GGGGGGGGGGGGGGGGGGGGGGGGGGGGGCGCGGCGGGGCCCCCCCCCCCCCCCCCCCCCCCCCCCCCCCCGCCCCCCGCCCCCCCCCCCCCCGCCCCCCCCGCCGCCCCCCCCCCCCCCCGCCGGTTCCGTCAGGGGTTCAGCGCCGGGCGGCCCAGCGGACGATCGCCAGGACCAGCGCCACGGCGGTGGCGACGGCCATCGTCGGGAAGCCGCGGACGAGCACCGTGGCGAGCGTCGGCAGGCTGAACGTCGCCGACGGCGCCAGGCCGATGTTGACCAGCGCGACCGCCACGAACACCAGCGGCGGCGCGACGACGACCGAGAGCAGGTCGCGGCGGCGCACCAGCAGCGTGCCGACGGCGGCGGCCGCGACCAGCGTGACGAGGGTCAGCGTGCCCAGGCCCGTGCCGAGGAACGAGTCGACGGCGCCCCCGGCGAGGGTGATGACGAAGACGCCGAGGACGACGAGCAGGCCGCGCATCCGGCTCCCCTGGGTCGGCTCCGCGGCGGCCCGCTCGGCCGCGCGCGCGGCGGCACGGGTGCCGTGGGCGCGGGGCGGCGCCGCGGGGGCGGGACGCTCGGCGAGCGGCTGGACGCCCGGGTGGGGGGTGCGCTGCTGCGCGGGACGCGCGACCGGCGGGCGGGCCATGGGCCGGGCCTCGACGGGCGGGCGCGCCGGGACGGCGCCGCGGCCGGCGCCGCGGTCGCCGGGGCGGCCGCGCGGCGGGGGCGGCGGCACCGGCGGGAGGCCCATGCGCATCGAGCGGTCCGGGCCGGTGGCGTCGGGACGCCCCGCCCGCGGGCCGGCGTAGGGCCGCTGCGCGCCCACCCCGCTGTCCCGCCAGGTGTCGGCAGTGCTCGCCGAGGCCATGGCGTACCTCCCCGTCCGGACGTCCTGGCCCCTCCGGGCCGCTGTCGGTCCTCACGGTAGCGACGGGAGGACGCCCGCAGGGGGAGTTCCCGGGCTCGACGCGCGACAGGTCGCCCTGTCGATTTGGCAACTCTCGATGAGCCGCGGGGCCGGTGTGGCGGACGTGTCCCCCGGGCCGGGCGGGACGACCCGGCGGGGACGTCGCTCAGCGGCCCTCGGGCAGCCGCCAGCGCAGCGGGGGAGCGGCCTCGTCGGCGTCGTCGGGGAGGGGCAGGTCCTCACCGGCCGGCCGCAGCTGCCGGACCACCGCCTCGACCTCCGCCGGGGTCGGCACCGGCGTCTCGCCGACCCCGAGGTCCTCGAACCGGCGCGCGGCGGCGAGCACCGAGCGCTCGTAGGAGCCGACCGTCTCGTTGTAGCGGGTCAGCGTCGAGCCCAGCGCCGAGCCCAGCCGGGTGAGGTGGCCCGAGAGCGTGGTGAGCCGGGCGTGCAGCCGGCGCCCGGTCTCGATGACCTGGTCGGCGTCGCGGGCCAGGCGCTCCTGCCGCCAGGAGTGCGCCACCGTGCGCAGCAGCGCCAGCAGCGTGCTCGGGGTGGCGATGACGACGTCGCGGCCGAAGCCGTACTCGAGCAGGCCCGGCTCGGCCTCCAGCGCGGAGATGAGGAACCCGTCGGAGGGCACGAACAGGACGGTGAACGGCGCGGCCGGGCGGAACGCGGTGGGGTAGCGGCGCTGGGACAGGGCGTCGACGTGCGCGCGCAGCTGCCGGGCGTGCGCGGCGACCCGCTGCACCCGCACCGTCTCCTCAGTCGCCTGGGTGGCCTCGATGTAGCCGGTGAAGGGGACCTTCGCGTCGACGACGACCTGCCGGCCGTCGGCGAGGGTGACCACCAGGTCGGGCCGGACGCCGGCGCCCTCGTCGTTGGTCGACGACGGCTGCTCGACGAAGTCGCAGTGCTCGAGCAGGCCGGCCACCTCGACCACCCGGCGCAGCTGGATCTCGCCCCAGCGGCCGCGGACGTGCGGCGTGCGCAGCGCGGTGACCAGCGCCGCGGTCTCCTGCCGCAGCATCGCGCTGGTCTGCCCGACGGTGCCCATCTGCTCGCGCAGCTCGCCGTGCGCGGTGGCCCGGGCCTGCTCCATGCCGGCGAGCAGCCGGTGCAGGTGGTCCAGCGACTCGTGCAGCGGGTCCAGCCCGGACCCGGCCGGCCGGCGGCGGGCCAAGAGGGCGACCACCCCGAGGGTCACGGCCGCCCCCAGCAGCACCCCGAGGAGCAGGCCGAGCAGGAGGGAGGCAGCGTCCACGGACAGCAGGGTGCAACACCCGACCGACAACTCCCGGGAGGCGGCCCCGTCTCACCCGTGTGGCCCCCTGCAGGGTCCGCCGCGAGCCTGCCCCCGGCGGGGGCAGGGGGTCCTTCGTCAGGCGTCGACCGGGACCGGGGCGTGCACCGCCTCGTGGTCGAGCAGCCAGCGCTTGACAGGCGTGCCCCAGCGGAAGCCGCCCAGCCCGCCGTCGGAGCCGAGCACCCGGTGGCACGGGATGAACAGCGCGGCGGCGTTGCGGGCGCACGCGTTGGCCGCGGCCCGCACCGCCGAGGGCCGGCCGCAGCGGGCGGCGAACTCGGCGTAGGTGTCCGGCTGTCCCGGCGGCACGGTGCGCAGCACCTCCCAGGCGTCCTCGAGGAACGGCCCGGAGCGCTGCCGCACGGGGACGGCGTCGATCGCGCCGACGTCGCCGGCGGCGTGCGCCTCCACGACGTCGAGGACCGGCAGGTGCTCCACCCGCTCGACCCAGGTGGGCCGCAGCGCGCGGTGCACGACGGGCAGCAGCTCGGCGACGTCGCCGGTCCACCCGGCGGCCAGGACGACGTCGCCGCCGTCCGGCCCGGGTGTGACGACGACGGTGAAGGGACCGGGCGGGGTGGCCACGGTCGCGTAGCGGGCGGACGGGGTCATGACGCACTCCGATCGGCGGGGGAGCGGGTGAACAGTGTGGGCGCCGCGAGCGCCCAGAGGTGCATCGCGGCGTACGAGCGCCACGGCCGCCAGCGGCCGGCGGCCTCGGCGTCGGAGCTGCCGAGGGCGGCGAGGGCGCGGCGCAGCGCGAGGTCACCGGGCAGCCACACGTCGGGGTCGCCGAGGCCGCGCATCACCACCAGCGCCGCCGTCCACGGCCCGATGCCGGGCAGCGCGATCAGGTCGCGGGCGGCCTCCTCCCGGTCGCAGCCGGGGTCGAGGACCACCCGCCCATCGGCGAGCGCGGCGGCCAGGCCGCCCAGCGTGCGGCGGCGGACGCCGGTCAGGCCGACGGCGGACAGGTCGGCTCCGGCCAGGGCCTCCGGGCGGGGGAACGCGTGCGTGAGCGTGCCGACCGGCTCGGCCAGCGGCGTCCCGGCCAGGGTGAGCACCCGCGCGGTGAGCGTGCGGGCGCCGGCCACCGACACCTGCTGGCCGAGCACCGCCCGGGCCGCCGCCTCCGGGGCGTCGGGGGAGGCGGGCACCCGGCGCCCGGGCGCGACGGCGACCAGCGGGGCCAGCGCCGGGTCGGAGCCGAGGACCTCGTCGACGGCGGCGGGGTCGGCGTCGAGGTCGAGCAGCCGCCGGCAGCGGGGGACGGCGGCGCGCAGGTCGCGCAGGTCGGTCAGCAGCAGCCGGGCGGTCACCGCGGCGCCGCCGTCGGCGGCGGGGGACAGCCGGACGACGCCGGGACCGGCGGGCAGGTCGAGGACGCGGGAGAACGTCGTCCCGTCCCACTCCTCGAGGCCGGGGACGGCGTGCGCGCCGAGGAAGTGCAGCACCTCGGCGGCATCGAACGGGGCGCGGGCGGCCAGCCGCAGGGTCAGCCAGCCCGGCGTCCCGCCGACCGTGCCCGGCCGGCGGCTGCGCAGCTCGGTCGGGGAGCAGGCGAAGACCTCGCGGACGGTGTCGTTGAACTGGCGGATGCTGGCGAACCCGGCGGCGAAGGCGACGTCGCCCATCGGCAGGTCGGTGGTCTCGATCAGCACCCGCGCGGTCTGCGCGCGCTGGGCGCGGGCGACCGCCAGCGGGCCGACGCCGAGCTCGCCGACCAGCAGGCGGTGCACCTGCCGCTCGGAGTAGCCGAGCCGGGCGGCCAGCCCGGGCACGCCGGTGCGCTCCACCTCGCCGTCGGCGATCAGCCGCATGGCGCGGGCGACGACGTCGGCGCGCACGTCCCACTCGGGCGAGCCGGGGACGGCGTCGGGCCGGCAGCGGCGGCAGGCGCGGTAGCCCGCGGCCTGGGCGCCGGCGGCGGTGCCGAAGAAGGAGACGTTGGCGGCCGCGGGCGTGCGCGCCGGGCAGGAGGGGCGGCAGTAGATGCCGGTGGTGCGCACCGCGGTGAAGAACCAGCCGTCGAACCGGGCGTCGCGGCTGGCGACCGCGCGGTAGCAGCGTTCGGCGTCGAGGGGGGAGAGCACGGCACCGAGCATGGCACCGGTCGGAGCGGGGGACTGGCGGTTTCCGGACGCGGCCGTGGGGCCGCGGGGGATCTCTGTGGCCCGCCGTCCGTTGGCCGGGGTGTGCAGACGCCGGAGGCCGCCCCGCCCCGGCAGCGGCAGGTGGCGGCCCTCGTCGTCGGCGTCCTGGTGCTGCTGGCGGCGTTCCTCGTGGTGCGCCAGGTGACGACGCCCGCGCCGCGGTCGGCGGACTGCGCGGCCGCCGAGCCCGGGGTGCGGGTCGACCCGGCCGCCGTGCCCGACGGGCCGGTCGCCGGGTACGGCGGGGAGCAGCTGGCCAACGCCGCGGCGATCGTGAACGCGGCCGCGGTGCAGGGCCTGGACACCTGCGCGCAGGTCATCGGGGTGATGACGGCGATGGGGGAGTCCTCGCTGCTGGTGCTGGACCGCGGCGACGCCGCCGGGCCCGACTCCCGGGGGCTGTTCCAGCAGCGCGACAACGGCGCCTGGGGCTCCTACGAGGACCGGATGGACCCGACCACCAGCGCCACCAACTTCTTCCTGGCGCTGCAGGAGGTCCCCGACTGGCAGTCGCTGCCGCCGACGATCGCCGCGCACCGCACCCAGCGCAACGCCGACCCGTACCACTACGAGCGCTGGTGGGACGACGCCGTCGAGGTGGTGAGCGCGCTGGCCGGCCGCCCGGTCCTGGCTCCGCGTCCCTGACCCGGCCGTCCACCGGACGGTGGACGGCGGACCCACCGTGCGGCCGTCCCCGCCGGCGCCGCGCGCCGACAGGCGGCCCCGGCGCCCGTTGACCCGGGACCCCCCCGCACGGTGGTCCGGGTCAGTCGTCGCCGAGGTCGTCGCTGCCCACGCGGGACAGGCGCACCAGCTCGAGCACCGCGTGGGCGGGACTGCCGGGCGGGGCCAGCAGGTGCAGGTGTTGCTGCTGGGCGGCGAGTTGGTCGCGCATCCGGTGCAGGACCTGCACGCCGGCGCTGGCCAGGTGGGTGACCTCGCTGAGGTCGACGGTCAGCGGGAGGACCCCGCCGCGGGAGGTCCCCGACAGCGCCCGGGCGAACTCCTCGGCGGTGACGACGTCGACCGGCCCCCGGACCCGCAGCCGTGGGTGGCCGTCGGTGTGCTCGGCGTCGACGGCGAACGCCGGCCGGGGGACGGGCGCGGCCGGGGGCGCGTCGGTGCCGGGGCCGAGCACGGCGGGCCGGTGCAGCCGCTGCCGGAGCACCACCACCGTGCCGTCGGGGGCGTCGGCGTGCGGGGGGTGGTGGACCTCGAGGCGGTCGACGAGCCGCTCGGCGAGCAGCAGTCCCCGCCCCCGGTGGGTGACCGCCGGGTCGGGCGGACGCCAGGTGCCCCGGTCGCTGACCCGGCACTCGAGGACGCCGTCGCCGCTCAGCGCCGTCTGCAGCCGGACCGGCCCGGGCTGCCCGGGCGGGTAGGCGTGGTCGACGGCGTTCGCGACCGCCTCCCACACGGCCAGCTCCAGCGCCACGCGGTCGCTCTCGGCCGGGTCGAGGGCGTCGAGCCACTCGTCGAAGTGGACCCGCAGCCGCCGCAGGCCCGCCCGGGTGGTCGGCGCCTGCAGGTCCAGGGGCCGGACGGGGGCGGGCAGGCGGTGGGCGGCCAGGACGGTGACGTCATCGGCGTAGCCGGTGCGGGTCAGCAGCTCGACGGTGAGCTGGCAGACCCGCTCGGCCGGCGCGGGAGCAGCGTGCAGCGGCAGCACGCGGTTGGCGGCGGCGTCGGCGGCGACGGTCGCCAGCTCGGCCATGCCGGCGTCGAGGCCGCGGTTCGGGCGCTCGATCAGCCCGTCGCTGTAGAGCAGGACCAGCTCGCCGGGAGCGAGGGTGTCGTCGGCGAGCACTGGGGTGGAGCCGGTGCCGAGCGGGCCGGCGCCGGTGTCGGCGAGGAACCGGGTCGTCCCGTCGGCGCCGACGACCAGCGGCGGGGGTTGTCCGCAGCTGGCGTAGCGCAGGGCGCCGGTCGCCGGGTCGAGGAGGACCAGCGCCAGGGTGGTCGCGCGCAGGAGCGGGGTGCGGGCGGCGAACCCGTCGGCCCGGGTCAGCGCGGCCAGCGGGTCGGTCTCGGTGGCCAGCGCGTCGGCGAGCACCGCCCGCAGCTGGCCCATCGCGGCCGACGCCGCCACGCCGTGACCGACCACGTCGCCGACGACGAGGACCACGCTGCCGTCGGCGCGCGGGATGGCGTCGAACCAGTCACCGCCGGCGACCTGGTCGTGCGCGGCCACCAGGTAGCGCGCCGCGATGCGGGCGCCGGGCAGCACCGGCAGCGCGGTCGGCAGCAGCGCCTCCTGCAACGCGGTGACGACGTCGCGGGCGTCGCGGTACCGCCGCTCGGCCTCGCTGACCTGCGCCTGCGCCGCCTGGCGCTCGCGGACGCGGTCCGTGACGTCGAAGGCGAAGGCGAGCAGCCCGGTGACCGTGCCGTCGGCCGCCCGGCGCGGGACGCAGGTGAAGTCGGCGTACGACTCCTCGACGGCGCCGCTCCCGTCGCGGGCGACCTGGACCCGCCACTCCCGGGCCGTCTGGAGCTCCCCGGTGGCGTAGACCCGGTCGAACATCTCGAAGACCTGCTGCCCGGCCAGCTCGGGCATCGCCTCGCGGATCGGGATGCCGATGAACGCCGGCTTCCCGACGAACTCCCGGTAGACGGCGTTCGCCGCCACGAAGGTCTGATCCGGGCCCTGCATGCCGACCAGCAGCAGCGGCATCTCCTCGAAGGCCGCGCGCACCACCTCGGCGTCACCGACCCGCTGCCGCAGCTCCTCGCCGCCGTCGTCGCAGCCCTCTCCGCTCACGTGTACACCTTCGCGCGCCCGTCCTGCCTGGCCGTCGTCGGGCGTGTCACCCGGTGTGACAGCGACGCGGCCGGCCGGGACCTACCCGCCCCGGCCCCGCCCACGCCGGAACCGGCGGGGGGCGGCTGAGCAGTTGCACGAGATCGGCACGGGATCTTGGGCGTCCCGTGTGTTGCGACCGCGCCAACCCTTGCACCGGTGTCACTGCTTGCGTCGTGCCGATCCTTGCGCGCGTCATCAGTTGCATCTGACAACCCCCCCGGCAGGCCCGCGGCGGCCCCACCTCGGCAGCGGCTTCAAGCCGTGACATCGCCGGCCGGACCTGCACCCACGAGCTGCGGGGGCGCCTCCACGCTCGGACGTCGAGGCACACCTGACGGAGGGCGGGGAACAAGCTGTTCCCCGCCCTCCTCCACGCCCGCCCTGCGTCGGCGCGCACGTCGGCCAGGCGGCTCGCCGGGCCTGCTGTAGCGGGCGGGCGATCGGTCGGAGCGGTCGCCTCCGGCGCGACCGCCGCGTTGGCCCGGATGCGCCCGTCGTGCGCGAGGTCCGCCCTGCCGGGCCTGAACGTCGGGTGGCAGCCGACCGGAGCCGGACAGTCATCGCAGCCAGCGGTGCAGGGATTTGCGGCCGGCCGCCTTCCAGGCGTCGTCGAAGTGCTGCTGGGACTGCGCTGATCGCGCCTCCTCGAGTGCGTGCAGGCGCCCGTAGAGGAAGGCAGTGCTGGTGCTGGGGGTGTGCACGGCCAGGTCGCGCAGCCGTTCCCGGGTGAGGACGGAGTCCTGGTGCTCCCCCAGCGCCTCCTGCACCGCCTCCATCGCCCGCGCGAACGCGGTGGCGTCGGCACCGAAGACCCGGCTGACCGACTCACCGGCGTAGCGGGCGGCCTTCGCGGCCTTGCGGGCGTCGTGCAGCAACTCCTCCCGCTCGGCGCCGGCGGGCCGGGCGGATGCGTCCTCGACGAGGCGGCGGACCCGGGTGTAGCTGCGGGCCACCAAGCGCGGCAGCGTCTCCCCGGCGGGCGCTCCGGCGCGCGCGGTGAACGGCGGGCAGGCGACCAGGTCGTCGAGGTCGGTCAGGAGGCGGTGGTAGCGATCGCCGTCCAGATCTGCGAGCACCCGGTCGTGGGCGCTGCGGTAGGCGCGGCCCAGCGGCGCTCCGGCGTCCTCGGCGACCGGACCCGGCTCGCCGAGCGGGTTTCCCGCCTCGACCGCCGAGCGCACGCGGTCGCGCATCACCTCGGCGTCCCGGGCCGCGCCCAGCTCTCCGGCCAGCCACTTGAGCTCCCCGCGCAGCGGGCGCACCACGTCGCCGGCGAACAGCGGCTTGAACGTGGTCAGGGCGCTGCGCAACCGCCGGGTGGCCACGCGCATCTTGTGCACGGCGTCGGGGGCGTCCAGGCGCACCGGCAGGTCCTGCGACCGCACCCGCTCCACCTGCTCGCGGACGTAGGCGAGGACGACCTCCCCGGCGGCCGACGAGGTCGTGAGCTCCGCCGCCTCCCGCTCGGCCGGCTGGAGGCGCGCGTCCCCGTCGAGCACGTGCACGAGCGCCGAGGAGCTCGGGGCGTCGCGCAGTCCCCGTGCCCGCAGGTGGGTGTCGACGGCGTCGAGGAGCTCGGTCCCGCCGCCGACGAGTTGCACCCTGATCTCCCGCCAGGACGTCGCGGCGTCGACCGCGTCCCCGCTGCCGTCGGTCGGCTGCAGCCTGCGCGCGCTGACGCGGTCGTCGGCGATCTCCGCCAGCGCCTGGCCGGTCGCATCGACCAGCCGGCGCACCGTCCGGTCGGTGACGATCTCGGCGACCGGCTGCAGCGGGGCGCCCCTGCTGTGGGCCCGAACCGTGTTCTGCACCTCTTCGGGCACGGTCTGGGTGGCGCGGCCCAGCGGCAGGCGCACCGCCGGGCGCGCCCCCGTCCCCGCCGGGACCTTGAGATGCCATCCGGCGTCGTCGCCGCCCGTGCGCCGGCGCAGGGTCCACCCCGCCGCCGCCAGACGGAGGTCCGCGGTGTCGAACTGGACCGCCTTCAGCCGCTGGGTCTCCGCCTCCCCCTCGGCAACCGGGGGTCCCGGGTCGGCCGGCGCGCTGCGGCCTTCCGCGGATCCGGTCACCAGTTGGGTCAGTGGCGGCAGCTCGAACGACTCGTCCGCGGCGTACTTCCTCTGGATCTCCACGTGAACCGCCCTCTTGATCCCACGTGAACGGCCGGCGTCCCGCAGGTGTACCAGGCCGGAGCGCCACCGACCCTCTGTTCGATCGCGCGGGATCCCGCAGGTGAGCGCAGCGCGGTCCTCCGCGTCGGGTGAGGCGCACCCCGCCACGGGAGCCCGAGCATGTGGCCGGACGTCCTCGGCCGGCGCGGCCGTCCGACCGGGAGGGCGAGGAGGTCAGCGTGACGTCAGCGACGCCACCGGCGGACCGGGAGGCGACGCCACCTCCGCGGCCCGCGCCGGATCCGGGCCCGGCGTTGCCGAGGGGGCCGGCAACGGTCCCCCGACCACGCGAACGGCAGGAGCCGAGGCGTCCCGCCGGCTCGTCGACGCTCGACGTGCACCTGGACCTGCAGACCGGTCGCGTGACCGCGACCGGGCGGCTGGACGGCCGCACTGCACCACTGCTGCGCGACGCCGTCTCGGTTCTGCTGGGCACCGAGCAGCCGATCCTGACCCTCGACGTGAGCGCGATGGAGGTCGCCGACCACGCCGCGCTGCGGGCCATCGGTGACGCCTACCGCCGAGCGATGCGGCGTGGCCGGCGGATCACCGTGCACGGCGCGTCAGCACAGCTGCGCAGCGCTCTGACCCGGCTGCACCTGAGTTCCCACCTCCTCCACGACGACACGCCGCCGACCGCGGACGAGCCGCTGACGCCGTGAGGGCTCACGGCGCCCGGGGAGTTGCCTCTGCCAGGAGTTGTTCGTGCCGATCTGGCGGCGTTTGCCGACGTGCAACCCGAGATCGGCAAGGTGCAGCAGTCGGCAGCTCGCGCAACCCTGAGAGCGCCGATCCCGTGCAACTGCTCAGCGACCCTGGAGCGGTCAGCCGGCGGCGTCGAGGAGGGCCTGGCCGGCGTCGCTGCGCCAGTAGAGGACCTCGCGGCCCGACCGGCGGCGCTCGAGCAGGCCGGCGTCGAGCAGCACCCGCAGGTGCCCGCCGACGCTGCCCAGCGGCAGGCCCGTCCCGGCGACCAGCGCGCTGGTGCTCCGCGGCGCGTCCAGGGCCGTGAGGACCCGCGCGCGGGTGCGGCCGAGCAGGCGGACCAGTGGCTCGGGCAGCGGAGCGGGGCCCGTCGCCAGCGTGCCGGTGACCGGGTAGACGACGGCGTAGGTGTCCGGCAGCCGCCAGCTCACCCAGCTGCCGCGGCTGTGCGCGGCGATGAACAGCAGGTCGCGGCCGCGGACGTCGCGTGGCGGGTACGGGTGCGCGTTCACCTGCAGCCGGCCGTCGCGGAGCCAGCGGACCCCGGGCGCGATGCCGTCGAGCGCACCCGACCAGCCCTCCCGGCTCAGCCGGGCGGTCCGCGCGACGACGTCGGCGCGCAGCACCCGCAGCCGCCGCGGCCAGTCGTCGCGGATCGTGTGCTCCCACGTCCAGCGCAGCAGGCCGGCGGCGGTGCGGGCGAGGCCGCTGCCCTGCAGCTCCGGCGGCACCGGTCCGGTGGCCACCTCCAGGTCGGCGCGGACGGCATCGTCGTCGAGGGACTCGAGGTACGCCAGCTCCTCGTCCAGCGCGAGGTCGGGCGCGGCGGGCGGCACGGTGAGGAAGTCGGCGGTCCAGGTGGCGCCGAAGGCGGCGCGGAGCAGGGCGGCGCCGACCGGGTCGGCGTCGAGGCGCTCGCGCAGCGCGGCGGCGTGGGCGTCGCGCCAGGGCCGGTGCCACGGCGGGACCTGCTCGGCGAGCAGCAGCCGCAGCCCGGCGAGGGTCTCGGTGAGCTGCGAGGTGCCGAAGCGGGCGCGCGCCATGACGTCGGCGTCGACGATGAACTCACCCACCTTTCGACCGTAGGCGAAAGTGTGGGACGGCCGCGGTCCGCGCCGCACGGTCCTGGGGTGCTCACCTACCGGACGCTGTTCGCCCACGCCGAGTTCCGGGCGCTGTGGACCGGTGCCGCGCTGGCGACGACGGCCGCGACGACGTCGTCGCTGGCCCTGGCCGCGCTGGTGCACCGGCAGACCGGCTCGGCGCTGCTCACCGCGGTGGCGATGTTCGGCCCGTCGGTCGCGCAGGCGCTCGGCGCGACGACGCTCATGTCCGCCGCGGACGCCGGCCCGCCGCGGCGCACGCTGGTACTGGTCGGGGTGCTGTCCACCACGGCGCTGGCCCTGCAGACGCTCCCCGGACTCGACCCCGCGGCGCGGCTGCTGCTCGTCGTCGCCACGGCGTACGTGGTCTCGGTCGGGTCGGGGGCGCGCTGGGGGCTGCTCTCGGAGCTGGTGCCCGCCGGGGCGTTCCCGCTGGCCCGGTCGACGATGAACGTGGCGGGCGGCGCCTTCCAGGTGGTCGGCTTCGCGGCCGGCGGCCTGCTGCTCACCGCTCTGACGACGACGCAGGTGTTCGTGCTGGCTGCGGCCGTGTCCGCCGCCGCCGTGCCGGTGCTCCGGTTCGGGCTGGCCGAGCGGCCGCCGCGCCGGCGCGGGCGGGCCGGCCTGGCCGAGACGCTGCGCGGCAACCGCCTGCTGTTGTCGCGGCGGGACACGCGCACGCTGCTCGTGGCGCTGTGCGTCCCGAACGGGCTGGTGGTCGGCTGCGAGGCGTTGTTCGTGCCGTACGCGGGGGAGCGGGGCGGCTGGCTGCTGGCCGCCGGCGCCGTCGGGATGATGGCCGGCGACCTGGTGGTCGGGCGGTTCCTGACCCCGGCGGGCCGGCGGCGGTCGAACACCGCCCTGCGGCTGCTGCTGGCCGCGCCGTTCCTCGCCTTCGCGCTCGGGCCGTCCGTGCCGGTCGCGATCGTCCTGGTGGCTGTCGCCTCGGCCGGCTACGCCGCGTCGCTCGCGCAGCAGGAGTGGCTGGTCGCGCTGACGCCGCCCGGCCTGCGCGGTCAGGTGCTCGGCGTCGAGTCCGCGACGCGGATGACCGGGCAGGGGGTGTTCGCGGTGCTGGCCGGGGCGCTGGGCGACGCCGTCCCGCCGGGGGCCGCGATGGCGGTGTTCGTGGCGGCGTCGCTGGCCGTGTCCCTCGCGTTGACGCCCGGGCTCCGGCGGGTGGCCGGCCGGGCGTCCGCGGCCGAGTCGCGTCCAGGCGGGGTCCCCGACCGGGTGTGAGAAGTAGGACGTGACCGGCGGGAAGGGCCCGGCTTGTGATCCCGCTCGGGGCGAGTGTCAGCCGGCGTGGATCTGTGGACAGGCTCCTGACCTGCGGATTCATGCTGCAAGAGGCCACCGGATCGGCTAGACTTCGATCATGTGTTCGGGTGCCTCGGGGAGTGGGGACGTCCTCGACGACGTCGCCGCGCTGGTCGCCGAGCGCAACCGGATCGACGCCCGGCTGACCCGCCTCGTGCGTGATGCGGAGAACCAGCAGGCGCCCGAGCGGGACGGACTCAAGTCGATGGCCTCCTGGCTGCGCGGGCACTGCCGGCTGTCCACGGCGGAGGCGTCGCGGCTGGTGCGCAACGGCCGGGCGCTGGAGCACCTGCCGGCACTCGCCGAGGCGCACGACGCCGGGCTGGTGTCCGCCGAGCAGGTCGCGGTGGCCGCCCGCGCCGTGACTCCCGAACGACTGGCCGCGGCTGCGGCCGTCGGGGTGGACCTGGCCGTGATCGATGCGGTGCTCACCGGCGTCGCGGTCGAGCGTCCGCACGCCGACCTGGTGCAGGTGGTGCAGCACTACTGCACCGATCTGGATCCCGACGGGCCGGAACCGGACCCCACCCAGGGCCGGTCGCTGACGCTGGCCAGGCACGCCGACGGGTCACTGAGCATCCGCGGCCACCTGGACCCGGTCGGCGGGGAGAAGCTGCAGACCGCACTCGAGGCGCACGTGCAGGCCGACCGCCCCGCCGGCGACGACCGCACCCGCGCCCAGCGCCTCGGCGACGCGCTGGTGCAGGTGGCCGACAACGCCCTCGCCACCGGGACCCTGCCGATCCTGCGCGGCCACAGGCCGCAGATCGCCGTGCGGGTCGACCTGGACGACCTGGTCGACCCGCACGGCAGCCCGAACGCCGGGCGGCTGGGCTCCGGCGCCACCATCTCCGCCGCCCGCGCCCGCTGGCTGGCCTGCGACGGCACGATCTCCCGGGTGGTGTTCGGCCCCGCCGGGACACCGCTGGACCTGGGCCGGGAGCAGCGGCTGATGAGCCGCCACATCCGGCGGGCGGCCGAACTCCGCGACGGCGGCTGCGTGTTCGCCGGCTGCGGGGCGCCGACCTGGTGGTGCGACGTCCACCACCTCATCCACTGGATCGACGGCGGCGACACCAGCCTCGACAACTCGGCGCTGCTGTGCGAACGCCACCACACCGAGGCCCACCACGGCTTCCGCGTCGAGCGGCAACCGGACGGCCGATGGCGCACCTACCGGCCCGACGGATCGGAGATCGCCACCCGGCCGCCGCTTCTCGTCCCCGCGGCGTGATCGCCCGAGCGGGGAAGGTCGCGCGTCGGTAGAGAGGTGACGCGGGTCACAGGTGGCTACGCTCGCCCAGCACCCGGACCGCACCCGGAGGTGCCCCATGGACGCCGGTGTCGACACCCTGCAGAAGGCCCTGCAGATCAACCTGGACCTGCGCTGGTACGGCACGATCGCCGAGATCGGGGCCGGGCAGGAGGTCGCCCGGTGGTTCTTCCGCGCCGGGGGTGCGGCGGGCACGGTGGCCAAGTCGATGTCGGCCTATGACATGGCGGTCAGCGACGCCGTCTACGGCAAGGCCGACCGCTACGTCTCCAAGGGCCGCCTGCAGGCGATGCTGGACCGCGAGTTCCAGCTCAACGTCGACCGGCTCGGCGACCAGCGGGGCGACGACACGTCGTTCTTCGCCTTCGCCGACACCGTCGTCGCGCGCAGCTACCGCGGCGGCAACGAGTGCCACGGCTGGATGGGCGTGAAGTTCCAGGCCCACCCGCGCGACGAACCCAGCCAGGTCGTCGTCCACGTGCGGATGCTCGACGACGAGGCGCCGCAGCAGCAGGAGGCGCTGGGCATCGTCGGCGTGAACCTGCTGCACGCCGCCTTCTTCCAGCACCACGAGCCCGACCGCCTGGTGGAGAGCCTGCTCGACCGGCTGACCACCGGCCGGATCGAGATCGACCTGCTGGAGATGAGCGGCATCGAGTTCCGGATGGTCGACAACCGGGTGATGGCGCTCAAGCTCGTGCAGGTCGGGCTCTCCGGCGCGGCCATGTTCGGCCCCGACCGGAAGGTCCTGCAGCCCAGCGAGGCGCTGCGCAAGAAGGCGATCCTGGTCGAGCGGGGCAGCTTCCGCCCGCCGACGGTGGTCAACCTCGACATGCTCGAGGCGGCCCGCACCGCGTTCGAGCGGGACCCGGCGGTCGCCGAGCGCGAGGTGCTCGTCCTCGCCGAGCTCACCATGGCCAACCTGCGCGCCGGCGGGGACGTCGTCGACCGGCGGGACTTCCTCGCCCGCGCCGACCTGCTGGCCGCCTGTGGCCTGCCGGTGCTGATCTCGGACTACCTGGCCCACCACCGGCTCGCCGCCTACCTCGCCTGGCGCACCGACGGCCGGATCGGCATGGTCATGGGACTGCCGAGCCTCCTCGAGCTGTTCGACGAGGACCGGCACGCCGGGCTGCCCGGTGGGATCCTCGAGAGCTTCGGCCGGCTGTTCAAGAACGACCTGCGGCTGTTCGTCTACCCGATGCTGCGCGACGGCCAGGTGGTCACCGTCGACACCCTCGAGGTGGCCGACCAGCTGCGCCCGCTGTTCGACTACCTCAACCGCCGCGGCAGCTTCGTCGGCCTGGACCACAAGCCCGACCACCTGCCGATCCTCAGCCGGGACGTGCTCCGGCGGATCCCGACCGAGGACACCGGCTGGGAGGCGATGGTGCCGCCCGAGGTGGCCGAGCTGATCAAGAAGCGCGGCTTCTTCGGCTACGACCGGTCGCGCTGAGCCCTCCTCAGGCGCTCCGCTCCTCGACCACGGGCGCGGCGGCCGCGGCGAGGGCCCGGTCGACCAGCGCGAGCAGCCGGCGGCTGACCTCGGGACGGCGCTCCAGCTGCACCATGTGCCCCGCGCCCGGGTAGACGGCGAGCTCGGCGGTGGGCAGCGCCGCCGCCAGCGTCCGGCTGTGCTCGACGGGGCACAGCCGGTCGGCGTCGCCGACGACGACCAGCGTCGGGACGTCCGCCAGCGCCTCGAGCGCCGCGGCGCGGTCGTGGTCGGAGAACGTGGGCAGGAAGGCGGCCACCGTCTCGGCCGAGCAGGCGCGGTGCACCTCCATCGCCGCCTGCAGGTCCGCCGGGTCGGCCGCGGCGCTGAAGACCAGCCACATGTCGGCCTTCCCGACCGCGCGCGGCTTCCCCGCCTGCTCGGCCCGGACCGCCCGCTCGTTGAGCACCGGCAGCGCCCGCTTGACGACCTTCGCCACCGGCCCCGGCAGCCCGTAGGTCACCGCGTCCAGCCCGCCGGAGCTGGTGCCCACGAACGCGACGCCGGCGACGCGGTCGCCGAACAGCTCGGGCCGCTGCTCGGCCAGCGCCATCAGCGTCATGCCGCCCATCGAGTGGCCGCCGAGCACGACCGGCCCGTCCGGGGCGACCTCGTCGAGCACCCGGCCCAGGTCGCGGCCGAGCTGCTCGATGGTCGCGCGGTCCCGCGGCGTCGGGCCGGAGGCGCCGTGCCCGCGGTGGTCGTAGGTGACCACCCGCAGGTCGGGGCGGGCCTCCAGCAGGTCGCGGACCTGCCCGGCCCACAGCCGCGAGGACTGCACGTAGCCGTGCGCGAGGACCACGGTCGCCGTCGGCCGCTCGGCGCCGAACTCCTCGACGTGCAGGTCGACGCCGTCCTCGGCGGTCACGGTCCGGACGCGTCCGCGCGGCGGGGGAGCCGGCGCGGGGGCGGGTGCCGGGGCGCCGGCGGGACGGGCGGCGCGGCGGCGGGCGACGACGGCCCCGGCGGCGAGGACGGCGAGACCGGCGGCGGCGGTGGAGGTGCGCATGGGGGTCGGGGGCTCCGGGTCAGGCGGGGGACGGGGTCAGGCGGGGACGGGGACGCGGGGTGCTGCGCGGAGCTCGTACGCGTCGGCGTCGAACCGCTGCATCTCCCGCATGTACGTGTACGTGTGCGTCGGCCACAGGGTGAAGTTCCGGCCCTGCTCGTCGCGGTACCAGGAGCGGCAGCCGCCGGCGTTCCACACGGTGTCGGTGAGCTCGGCCTGCAGCCGGGCGTCGTAGGCGTCCTGCACGGAGCGGCGCACCTCCAGCGCGCCGGCGCCGGTCTCCCGCATCCGCTCCAGCGCCGCGACGACGTAGCCGATCTGCGCCTCGATCATCAGGACGACGGACGTGTGGCCGAGCGCGGTGTTCGGCCCGAGCAGCAGGAACAGGTTGGGGAACCCGGCGACGGTGGTGCCGCGGTGCGCGCGGACGCCGTCGCGGTCCCACTCCTCGCGCAGGGTGCGCCCCTCGCGGCCGACCAGCCGGTGCCCGAGCGGGATGTCCATGGCGCGGAAGCCGGTGCCGTAGACGACGACGTCGACCTCGTGCTCGGTGCCGTCGGCGTCGACCACCGCGTGCGGGCGGACCTCGGCCACCGGCGAGGCGACCACCTCGACGTTCGGCTCGGTGAGCGACCGCAGGTAGTCGTCGCTGACGATCACCCGCTTGCAGCCGATGGCGTAGTCCGGGGTGAGCTTGGCGCGCAGCTCCGGGTCGGGCACCTGCTGCTCGAGGAACGCGAGCGCCTGCCTGGTGACGAAGCCGCGCAGCCGGCCGCCGCCGGTCCACACGCCGAGCCGGGCCTCCCGCGCCAGGTACTGCCCGCCGCGGGCCAGCCGGAGCAGCGCCGGGACGCGCGCCCAGCGCCGGTGCTCGCGCTCGGTGTAGGCGCGGTCCTGCCGCGGCACCACCCACGGCGGCGTCCGCTGGAACACGACCACCTTCGCGGCCGTCTTCTGCAGCTCCGGCACGAACTGCGCGGCCGAGGCGCCGGTGCCCACGACGGCGACCCGCTTGCCGGCCAGGTCGACCGAGTGGTCCCAGCGGGCGGAGTGGAACGACGGGCCGGCGAACGTGCCGATGCCCGGCACGTCGGGCAGGTGCGGCTCGACCAGGCCGCCGGCGCCGCTCACCACGACGTCGGCGGTGAGGCGGCCGCGCGAGGTCTCCAGGTGCCAGACCAGCGCGTCGTCGTCCCACCGGCCGGAGACGACGTCGGTGCCGCAGTGCAGGTGCGGCAGGACGCCGTACCGGGCGGCGACGTCCTCCAGGTAGGCGCGGATCTCCGGCTGCCGCGAGTAGACGTGCGACCAGTCCTGCTTGGGCGCGAACGAGAACGAGTAGAGGTGGCTGGGGACGTCGCAGGCGGCGCCCGGGTACTCGTTGTCGCGCCAGGTGCCGCCCAGGCTGTCGGCGCGCTCGAGGACGACGAAGTCGTCGACGCCGGCGCGTTGCAGGGCGACGGCGGTGCCGATGCCGGAGAAGCCGCTGCCCACGATCGCCACGCGGGTGTGCGCGGGCAGCGGGCCGGTGGCGGTGGCGTGGCGCGACGTCGTCGTCAGGGTCACGGGACCTCCTGGTCTCGGTGGTGTGACGAGCGTCGCACGTGTTCCGCCGGAGCCGGCAGGGACCCGCCGCTCGTCGTCCGCGCTCGGGGCGGACCCGTAGGCTGGACTCCCGTGAGTCTCACCATCGGGATCGTCGGGCTGCCCAACGTCGGCAAGTCGACGCTGTTCAACGCGCTGACCAAGAACGACGTCCTGGCGGCCAACTACCCCTTCGCCACCATCGAGCCGAACGTCGGCGTCGTCGGCGTGCCCGACGAGCGGCTGGGGAAGCTGGGCGAGCTGTTCGACTCGCAGAAGGTCGTCCCGGCGACGGTGTCGTTCGTGGACATCGCCGGCATCGTGCGCGGCGCCAGCGAGGGGCAGGGGCTGGGCAACAAGTTCCTCGCCAACATCCGCGAGAGCGACGCGATCTGCCAGGTCATCCGCGTGTTCAGCGACCCCGACGTCGTGCACGTCGAGGGCAAGGTCGACCCGGCCGACGACATCGAGACGATCAACACCGAGCTCGTCCTCGCCGACCTGCAGACGCTGGAGAAGGCCGTCCCGCGGCTGGAGAAGGAGTCGCGCAAGGACAAGGAGCGGGCGGCGCTGCTGGCGGCGGCGCAGTCCGCCGTCGAGGTGCTCAACACCGGGAAGACGCTGTTCGCCGCCGGGGTGGACCCCGTGCCGCTGCGCGAGCTGACGCTGCTGACGACCAAGCCGTTCCTGTACGTCTTCAACGTCGACGCCGACGAGCTGGCCAACGAGGAGCTGATCTCCGAGCTGCGGGCGCTGGTCGCGCCGGCCGAGGCGATCCTGCTCGACGCCAAGACCGAGGCCGAGCTCGCCGAGCTGCCCGCCGAGGAGGCCGCCGAGCTGCTGGAGTCGATCGGGCAGGGCGAGCCGGGCCTGGACCAGCTGGCCAAGGTCGGCTTCCGCACCCTCGGCCTGCAGACCTACCTGACCGCGGGCCCGAAGGAGGCGCGCGCCTGGACGATCCCGGTCGGCGCCACCGCCCCGCAGGCCGCCGGCGTCATCCACACCGACTTCCAGCGCGGCTTCATCAAGGCGGAGGTCGTCTCCTACGACCACCTGATGGAGGCCGGCTCCATGACCGAGGCCCGCTCCCGCGGCTGGGTGCGCATCGAGGGCAAGGACTACGTGATGCAGGACGGCGACGTCGTGGAGTTCCGCTTCAACGTGTGACCAAGGCCGTTGGCGCTGTCCAGCGATCCGGTGGGCGGGTCTGCGCCCGGCCCACACGGACGATCCAGCGGGTCGAGCACGTCCCGGCCCCATCCGGTTCCGGACAGGGCCGGGACCTGTGCCCGCGGTGGACACGACACCGCCGCCGGGTCAGGACACGAACCTCTCCTCCATCCGCGTCACGTGACCAGCCTCGACGGTGAAGCGGAAGAAGGCGCCACCGAGATAGACGTCCTGGTCCACGCTGCCTCCCACGGACGCCAGGTCAGCGGCCGTCTGCGGATGCATGGTGGCCCAGTCGACGTAGGTGATCGCCGCGCCGTCGCGTACCGGCAGGAGTCGCATGAGGTCGTTCTGGTTCCGGTAGTGGTAATCATGGCAGTGCGGTGTCTGCGAGGGCTCGAGACCGTCCTCGGTGCACGCGGCTTCGGCGGTCGCACCGTCGAACCACTCGACGACGTCCACCAGAACCTCGCCTTCGCCGACGCCCGTGAGGATTCCGACGTGGTCCCCGTCGGCCAGTCCACCGCGTTCGAAGGGCTGGGTCGTCGTCGCCTCCATGCGACCGGCCAGGGTGAAGCCCTCACCGGTCCAGCGGTAGGTGACGGTCGCCCAGTGCCCGGGGCAGCAGGTCGCGTCGTTCCCGGACCACGTCGGGCCCGACAGGGTCACGGTCCGGTCGCCCGTGGTCAGCGCGGTGTCCGCGAACGAGACCTCGTCGCGCAGCACGCCCAGGACCGCGGGCCCCTCCGGTCCCGCGGTGAAGACGACCACCTGCTCCTGGTGCCCGGAGCTGGGCATCGGGCAGGTGAGCGCGACCAGCATCTCCGGGACGCCGTCCCCGGTGAGGTCACCGGCCTGGGGCGCCACCGTTGCAGCATCCCAGCCCTCGGGACCGAGGCCGCCGGTGGTGTACTCAGCCCGCGTCATGCACCCAGCGGCCGGGTAGCTGAGCGCCTTCCAGTCCGTGTCCGCCGGGAACGCCGCCCGGCTCGGCGTGGCCGTCGCGGCGGTGGGCGACCCGGTCGCGGGGGACGAGGTGCTGGTGGTGGTCGCCGATGCGGCGTCCGAGGCCGTGTCGGCAGACGGGCCGGCGCAGGCGCTCACCGACGTGCACGCGGCGAGCGTGAGAGCGACCAGGGCTCCGCGGGGTGTGAGCGGATGAGGGGTGGGCACGAGGGGCTCCTCCGGGACGGCGCGCTCCTCGCGCGCGTCTGACGGGGCCGGCCGCGTCCACGGCACGGGGAGCATGTCGTGGACGCGGTCGGTCGGACGGGGCGTCAGGACGTGGCCGGCTGCGGCCGCGGCGCGGTCTCCGAGAGCGCCCCCTGCCACATGGCCTCGAGTCGGTCGAGCTCCTCCTGGGCCGCAGCGAGCTCGGTCACCGTCGGCGTGCCGGCCTCGACCTCGCGGAGTCGCTGGGTTGCGGCCTCGACGGCGCCGGTGTCGGTGATCGCCTGCTCCAGATCGGCGGCCGCCGCGGTCCGCATGGCGGGGAGCTGCTCGACGAATCGGTGCTCGGCCACGACGGCGTTGTTGATCGCGGTCGCGAGCCCGTGGATCTGCGTGGCCGAGAAGTCCTGGCGCCGCTTCTGCTCCACCAGGACGAGGTCGCCGGTCTCCCGGACGCGCGGGTCGCCGACGTCCTTCAGCCGCGTGTCGAAGGCGCGGTGGGCCATCGAGCCGTCGGCCGCGGTGACGTAGAGGATCGCGCTCTCCGGGGTGGTCTCGACGTGCGCGCGGGCCCCGAACAGGGGTACGACGTGCCGGGAGACCTCGACGGCGTGCTCGTGGAGCTTCACGTCCTTGAGGCCGGTCAGCTTCCTGCCCAGGCCGGGGTTCTCGAGCACCGCCACCCGCTGCTGCAGGTCGGCGACCCGCTGGTCATAGGCCGCCCGGGCCTGCTCGTCGCCACGCCGTGCGTCGCGGAGCTCGGCCTCGCGCTGCTTGCGCAGCGCGTTCACCCGGGATCGGCCGGCGGCCAAGGCTTGCCGCTGTTCCTTCAGGTCTCCGCTGAACGCGGCCCGGAGGCCGCCGTAACGGCTCGCCTGGACGACGACGAAGGCCGCCACTGCGAGGACGACCAGCACCACCACTGTCAGGACAACCAACACGAGAGGACTCCTTGTCGAAGGTGTTGGGACTCGTTCCGCGGAACTGCCTCGACCGGTTCCTCGTGGTTCTTGATCTTGGATGCGTCCGATCCCTCGATCGGGGGGCGTCCGGTCCGCTGCCGGTGTGCCGGCCGGGACAGCAGGAGGCGGCACCACGAGCGTGGTGCCGCCTCCTGTCGTCTCCTCGGTCAAGGCGCTGTGACGGCGGGGTGGCTCCAGCGCCCCACGGCGATCGCCCCGATGGGGATCTCGGGCGGATCGGCATCGACGCTGCCGTGGAAGGGCACGCCACCGGAGGTGGACACGCCCCGGTCCTCGGCCACCACGAGGCAGCCGCGACCGGTCGGGCCGGCCAGGATCCCCTTCGGGGTCGCGACGGAGTCCAGGACCCGACCGCCGAGTGCCACGCCGCCCCTGTTCCCCAGCAGTTGCGCTGTCCCGGACGGGAGCACCCGCTCCTGGTCGGTACGCCCGGAGCCCCGTTCTGTCTGGGGCGCCGGGGGCTGCCCAACGTCGGCATCTCGTTCGGGAACAGGCCGAGGGCCGGCACGGGCGACCAAGGGGGACGGTGCGGGCCACCTCGGGTGGCCTGCAGGCCGCGGCGGAGAGTCCGGTCGGCCGGCTCCTCGTGGCCGTCGGCGCGCTCGGGGCCGTGCTCGGGATGGCCCCGTCCCCGCTGCGCCCGCGCCGGGTCGCGTCCCGGCGAGCACGGGCCGGCACTGCGGGCGCTCGCGGACCGTCCGGCCCGTCGCCGTCACTGCCTCGCCGTGACCTCCCGCCCGTGCACGGTGACGGCGTAGATCACGACGACGTCGAACGCGATCACCAGCACCGACCAGAACGGGTAGGCCGGCAGGAACAACAGGTGCACGAGCGCACTGAGCCCGGCGAACGCCACCGCCAGGACGCGCGCCACGCGGTTGCCCCGCATGAGGCCGGCGCCGACGAGGATGCCGACCACCCCGAGGACGAGGTGCACCCAGCCCCAGACGGCGTAGTCAGCGTCGACGAACAGCGCCTCGGCCCGCACCACGTAGAAGTCGTCGCTGACGAGCGCGGTGACGCCCTCCATCACCGCGAACAGGCCGGTCAGCACCAGCAGGACCCCGGCGAAGAGAATCCACGACGCCCAGCCGGTGGGCCGCTCGTCGTAGCCGTAGGCGCCGACGTGCGCCTCGGCCTGCCAGTTCGCCTCCGGGCGACTCGTCTGGAAGGCGCCGGTCATGGCGCCACCTCCTCCCGGCGGGATCGTCCCGCCCGGTGCAGCAGCCTGACCGCCGGCGCGGGCGGCCGCCTCACACCGGGCGGACGATGCGCCGGGCTCCGGCGGGCCCGCTCCCGCCTCGGGTCGCGGGCGGTCCCCGGCGGTGGGACCTTCGCCGGTGGCGGCGACGGTCGCCGTCGTGCGCGGCCGCCGGTGACGGGTGCGCAGGCCACCCCGGGGCCGCAGGGGAGGTGGTCGGTGATGCGACTCGGTACGGCGATCGTGCTCCTGGCCCTCGGCGCGATCCTGGCACCGCGCCCGACGGCGGCCCGGTCCGGCGCACCCACCCCGACGAGACCTTCTGCCTCCCGCCGTCACCGCCGGAGGTCGGCGGGCTCGTCCAGGCGGCCGAGCTTGTGCGGGTTGCGCATCGCGTACATCCGGCTGATCCGCCCGTCCTCGACGACGACGGTGATCGCCGTGTCGAACTCGCCGCCGGGGTCGATCCGCAGGGCGACCGCGCCGTTGACCAGCGGCGTGGTGATCTCGACGTCGGGCACCAGGTCGGCGAACCGGGACAGCGCCCGGGCCAGCCGCTCCCGGCCCGCGATCGGGCGCAGCACGGCCGGCGCCAGGCCCCCGCCGTCGGCGACCGCGACGACGTCGGGCGCCAGCACGTCCATCAGGCCCTGCAGGTCGCCGGCGGTGAGCGCGGCGAGGAACCGGTCGACGACGCGCTGCTGCTCGGCGCGGCTGACCGTCGTCCGCGGACGGCGCGCGGCCACGTGCTCCCGCGCCCGGTGCGCGATCTGCCGCACCGCGGCGGCGGACCTGTCCACCGCCTCGGCGATCTCGTCGTAGGGCACGTCGAACACCTCGTGCAGCACGAGGACCGCGCGCTCGGTCGGCGACAGCGTCTCCAGCACGGTGAGCATCGCGATGGACACGCTCTCCGCCAGCTCGACGTCCTCGGCGACGTCCGGGCTGGTCAGCAGCGGCTCGGGCAGCCACTCGCCGACGTAGTCCTCGCGGCGGCGGGCCACGGTGCGCAGCCGGTTCAGCGCCTGGCGGGTGACGATCCGCACCAGGTAGGCCCGCGGGTCGCGCACCGCCGCCCGGTCCCCTTCCGCCCACCGCAGCCAGGTCTCCTGCACCACGTCGTCGGCGTCGGCGGCGGAGCCGAGCATCTCGTAGGCGACGGTGAACAGCAGGCCGCGGTGGGCGACGAACGGGTCCTCGGTCATGCCGTGGCGACGCCGGCCGCCGACGGGGCCGCCAGCGGCGGCAGGCCGCAGGACGCCGAGAACTCCTGCGACCGGATGCCGAGGGCCACGTTGCTGCGCGCGCTGGAGTTCATGAAGGCGATCCTGGCGGTCAGCTCCACCAGCGCGGCCGGTCCCAGCTCGTCCAGCAGCGCGGCCGACAGCTCGTCGGTCACGGCCGGCGGCGTCCGGCTCATCGCCTCGGCGTACTCCATGACCCGCCGCTCCAGCGGGGTGAAGACGGCGGACTCCCGCCAGCGCGGCACCTCCCGCACCTTCGCCTCGTCGAGCCCGCGGTCGTGGGCGAGGAAGTGGTGCAGGTCCAGGCAGAAGCCGCAGCCGACCGTGGCGGCCGCGGACATGGCCGCGAACGTCGCGAGGTGCGGGTCCAGCCGGTTCCAGGAGTCGACCTTGCGGCCGAAGGCCATGGAGTCCTTGAGCACCGCCGGGTGGTGCCACAGGACCCCGGCGCCCTCGGGCACCTGGCCCAGCATCCGGCGGCTCATCGTCTTCAGCAGGGCCCCGTACAGGCCGGTGATCTCGGTCGCGGGGACCCGGGTGCTGCTCGCCATGTCTCCTCCAGGGTGTGCGGTGTGTCGACATGGAGACACCGGCCGCGTCCCGCGTGTGACACCCCGGAGGAGACGGGGCGAGCAGCCGTGCGGCTACTGGCCCGACTTGGCGGGCGGGATCAGCGGGTCCGGCACGGGGCCGGCCGTCCCGCCGGTGGTCCGCGTGTCCGCGGCAGGGGTGGTCGGCGTCTCGACGTCGGCGTCCTCGAGGACGAACGCCTCGGCGACCGTCGGCGGGGTCGGGGGGACCACCGCGTCGGCGTTGCTGCCTGCGGCCACCGTCCCGGCGTCGACGGTGCCGCCGCTCGTGCCACCGCCGGTGCCGCCGCCCCCGGACGCCTGCGCGGTGAGCTTGTCGATGCTCCCCTGCAGCGGGGCGGGCGCGGCCTCGCGGGCCCTCTCCAGCGTCTGCTGCACCTCCGGCCGGCCCAGCAGGTCCCGCGCCGTCTTCGCGATCTGCTCGTACCGCTCGCGTCCGGCCCGTGCGCCCAGCACGAAGCCCACCCCGAGACCCAGTCCCAACGACAGCTTGCCCATGTCCGTCCTCCCTCTGGTCGGTCGCTCCCGCCGCCGCTACCCAGCAGGCGACGGACCAACCCGTTCCGGCGGGCCGCTCACACGAGCTGCGGTACCCGCTGCGGGCTGAGGGCCTCGAGTGCGGCGTCCAGCTCGGCCACCGGCCGCCCCGGCGGCAGGACGACGACGGGCAGCTCGGCGCCGGCCGCGCGCCAGGCGTCGAGCGCCGCCGCCGCGGTGCCGGCGTCGCCGTGCAGCAGCAGCTCGTCGACCAGCACCTCCGCGCCCGCGGGCACCTCGCCGGGCCCGGCGGCGAGCACCGCGTCGACGGCGGCGCCGAGCCCGGCGCGGCGCATCGTCCGCGGGTAGAGCGGGCCCATCGCCGTCAGGTAGGTGGTCAGCCACCACGACGCCGTCGTCCGCGCGACCGCCGGGTCGTCGGCCACCGCCACCGGGACGCCGGGGCTGACCAGCGGCACCGGACGCCCCGCGCCCGCCGCGCCCTCCCGCAGCAGGGCGAGGCCCGCCGCGAGACCGGACCGGGGGAGCAGGAACGGGTACCAGGCGTCGGCCACCTCGCCGGCCAGCCGCACGGCGGCAGGCCCGAGCGCGGCCAGGTGCACCGGGAGGTGCGGCCGCGGCGGCACGGCCAGCCGCAGCGGCCGCTGCCCGCCCGGCCGCGACGGCGTCATCCGCTCGCCGGCCAGCAGCGCCCGCACCTGCCGGGTGACCGCGCCGAGGCGGGCGACCGGCGCGGTGAACGGCTCGTCGTGCAGGCCCTCGGCGAGTTGCGGCGAGCCTGCGCCCAGGCCGAGGACGAACCGGCCGCCGGACAGCGTGTCCAGTGACGACGCGAGCATCGCCAGGTGCGCGGGGCTTCGCCCCCACACGTTGAGGACGCCGGTGCCGAGGCGGATCCGCCGGGTCCGCGTGGCGATCGCGGCGAGCAGGACCGGCGCGTCGTGCGCCCATCCCTCGGCCAGCAGGAACGCCTCGTAGCCCAGTTCCTCGGCGCGGTCGGCGAGGTGCAGGACGACGTCGGGGCGGGTCTCCATCGGGGTCACGCCGACGGCGAGCCGCCGGGTCGGTGCGGTCATGGTGCTGCCTCCTCGTGCAGGCCGGGAGCGGGTCCGCGTCTGGTCGCGCTCCCGGGGCCGCCGCTAGGGTCGGCCGCGCCCGTTGCAGTCCGCTTGCAGGCGAGGCAGCGATGACCGGTGCGACGCACCTGCACTTCCGGGTCCTGGGCCCGCTGCAGGTCGAGGACGGCTCGGGGCCGGTCGCCGTCGGCGGGCACAAGCCGCGCACCCTGCTCGCGGCGCTGCTGGTCGCCCGCGGCGAGGTGGTGCCGGCCGACCGGCTGCTCGCCGCGGTCTGGGGCGACGCGCCGCCCGACGGCGCGGTCACCGCGCTGCGCGCCTACGTCTCCCGGCTGCGCGGCGTCTTCGGCGACGCCGCCCCGCTCCGGCACCGCCCGCCCGGCTACTGCCTCGACCTCGACGGCGCGACGCTGGACGCGGCCGAGTTCGAGCAGCGGGTCCGCACCGCCCGGGCGGCCGCCGCGGCGGGCGATCACGCCCGGGCGCTGGCCGACCTCGACGCCGCGCTGGCCCTGTGGCGGGGCGACGCGCTCGCCGAGTTCGCCGACGACGAGTTCGCCGCCGCGGAGGCCGCCCGGCTGACCGAGCTGCGCGTCGGCGCGGCCGCCGACCGCGCCGACGCGCTGGTCGAGCTGGGCCGCGCCGCCGAGGCGGTGCCCGAGCTGGAGGCGCTGGTGCGCCGGCACCCGACGTGGGAGCGGCCGGCGGTGGCGCTGATGCGGGCGCGCTACGCCACCGGGCACCAGGCCGACGCGCTCGCCGCCTTCCACGACCTGCGCACCCGCCTCGACGACGAGCTGGGGGTGGAGCCGGCCGCGCCGGCCCGGGAGCTGTACCGGCGGATCCTCGTGCACGACCCCGCGCTCGCCGCGCGGCCGCCGCCGGGCAACCTGCCCCGCCGGGCCAGCGGTTTCGTCGGCCGGGAGTCCGAGGTCGCCCGGGTGCTGGACGCGCTGCGGGCCGGCCCGCTGGTGACGTTGACCGGCGTCGGCGGGACGGGCAAGTCCCGGCTCGCGGTGGAGGTCGCCGCCCGGGACCGGACGCGGTTCGACGACGGCGTGTGGCTGTGCGAGCTCGCCGCCCTGCCCGACGGCAGCCCGGTCGGGGACGCCGTCGCCGCGGCGCTGCGCATCCGGCAGCGGTCGGGGCTGTCGGTCGAGGAGACCGTGCTCGACTACCTGCGCGGGCGGTCGCTGCTGCTCGTCGTCGACAACTGCGAGCACGTGCTGCCGCACGCCGCGGCGCTCGTTGCCGAGGTCGTGCAGCGCTGCCCGCGCGTGGTGGTGCTGGCGACCAGCCGGGAGCCGCTCGGCGTCGACGGCGAGCAGGTGTGGCCGGTGCCGCCGCTGCCGCTCGCGGACGCCACCGCGCTGTTCGTCCAGCGCGCCCGAGCCGCGACGCCGGACTTCCGCCTGGACCCAGCGGCCGCCGACGCCGTCGCCGCCATCTGCAGCCGCGTCGACGGCCTGCCGCTGGGCATCGAGCTGGCCGCGGCCCGCATGCGGGTGATGAGCCCGGGCGAGGTGGCCGCCCGGCTGGAGGACGCGCCGCTGCTCGGCGGCGGGCGCGGGCCGGTGCCGCGGCACCAGAGCCTCGTGGCCGCGATCGAGTGGTCCTACCGGCTGCTGCCGGAGGACGAGCAGCGGCTGTTCCGCGGCATGTCGGTGTTCGCGGGCGGGGCCGACCTGCGCGCCGTGCACGCCGTCGCCGAGCCCGCCGCCACCGAGGACGACGTCCTGGACCGGCTGACCCGGCTGGTCGACCGGTCCATGGTGGTGGCGCGCAGCGGCGTGCACAGCCGCTACGGGCTGCTGGAGACCCTGCGGGCCTACGGCCGGTCGCAGGCCGAGGCGGCGGGCGAGTCCGCGGAGCTGGCCCGGCGGCACGTCGCCCACCACGTCGACTACGCCGAGCGGGCCGGTGCGGGGCTGCAGGGACCGGACGAGCGGGCGTGGGCGGAGGAGGCCCTCGGCGTCTACGACGACCTGCGCGCCGCGTTCACCCGCGCCGCCGCCGACCGGGAGTGGGACCTGGCCGTGCGGCTGGTCGCGGCCGTGCCCGAGCTGGTGCACCTGCGGGTCGGCTACGAGGCCTACGCCTGGGCCGAGCAGCTGCTGCCCGTCGTGGACCCCGGCCACCCGCTGTACCCGGCCGCCGTCGGCGCCGCCGCCCGCGGCGCGTGGAACCGCGGCGACTTCGCGCACGCCCGGGCCACCGCACAGCTGGCCCGGGGCCGGCCGCCGCTGCCCGGCACCGCCCGCATCGCCCACCCGGGCGACGTGCTCGCGGACGTCGCGCTCTACGAGGGCGACTCCGGGACCGCGCTGGCGCACTACGTGGCCGAGGCGGAGCGGGCCCGGGCCGACGGCGACCGGATCCGGCTGGTGTGGACGCTGTACTACGTCGCCGTGTGCCAGGCGGTGCGCCGCCGGCCGGAGGAGGGGCTGGCCGCCGCCCGCGAGAGCCTCGACGTCGCCGAGGCCACCGCCAACCCGACGGCGCAGTCGATGGGCCGCTACGCCCTCGGCCTGGTGCTCAAGAAGTCCGACCCCGGCCGGGCGCTGGCGCTGTTCGACGAGGCGGGCGCGCTGGCCGCCGCCGTGCACAACTTCTGGTGGCACGGCATCGCGCTGATGGAGGCGGCCGCGACCCGGGCGGTGCACGGCGACCCGGCGGCGGCCGCCCGCGCACTGCTCGCCGTCATCGACCACTGGGACCGGGTCGGGGACTCGACGCAGCAGTGGCTGGACCTGCGCTACGTGGCCCGGCTGCTGCAGCGGGTGGGCGCGGAGGCGGACGCCGCGGCCCTGCACGCCTGCCTGGTGGCGGCGGGCAAGCCCTCCCCGCTCGGCCCGCCCGCCGAGGGTGCGGCCGCCGGCGACCCCCGCGCCGCCGAGGCGGCGGCGGTCGCGCAGGCCCGCACCGCGCTCGCCCGGGTCGCCGCCGGTGCATGACCGCTGCATGACCTCTGCATCCGCGGTGCACGCGGTCTGCAACCCGCCGGCACCAGCGTCGTCGGCACACCGCGGGGACCCCCGCACCGACGACGAGGAGCACTCCCGATGACCGACACCATCGACGCGACCGCCGACCGCGCGCTGAAGGCGAAGCACCGGGCGATGTGGGCGCTGGGCGACTACCCCTCCGTGGCCCGGGACCTCATCCCGGAGCTGGGCCGGGTCCTGGTCGCCGCGGCCGGCGTGGGCCCGGGGGACCGCGTCCTGGACGTCGCGGCCGGCAGCGGCAACGCCGCCGTGCCCGCCGCGCTGGCCGGCGCCGAGGTCGTGGCCTCGGACCTCACGCCGGAGCTGTTCGATGCCGGCCGGGCGTTCGCCGCGCGCGAGGGCGCCGAGGTGACGTGGGAGGAGGGCGACGCCGAGGCGCTGCCCCACCCGGACGCGAGCTTCGACGTCGTCCTGTCCTGCGTCGGCGTGATGTTCGCGCCGCACCACCGGCAGGCCGCCGACGAGCTGGTGCGGGTGTGCCGCCCCGGCGGGCGGATCGGGCTGGTCAGCTGGACGCCGGAGGGCTTCGTCGGCGAGATGTTCCGGACCATGAGGCCCTACGCGCCCCCGCCGCCGCCCGGTGCGCAGCCGCCGCCGTTGTGGGGCGACGAGCAGCACGTCCGCGACCTGCTCGGCGACCGCGTCACCGACGTCGTCGCCCGCCGGCAGACCGTGACGGTCGGCGGCTACCCGTCGCCGGAGGCGTGGCGGGACTCGTGGAAGGCGGTCTACGGGCCGACGATCGCGACCTACCGCAACGTCGGCGACGACCCCGAGCGGGTCGCCGCGCTCGACCACGACCTCGCCGCGCTGGCCGCCCGGTACGACCGCGGCACCGACGGCGTCGTCCTCGACTGGGAGTACCTGCTGCTCACCGCGCGCCGCGCGTGAGAGCTCCCGGCCGGCGCCGGAGGAGTCCGGCGCCGGCCGGCACGGAGAGGGGAGGGACGACGTGGTCGACGTCCTCGTCCGGCGCGACGACCTGCGGACCGTGCGCTGCGACCCGGGGGAGCCGCCGCGGACCGAGGTGCCGCGGGGCGCGGTGCAGTTCGCCGTCGAGCGCTTCGGGCTGACCGCGAACAACCTCACCTACGCCGTCCTGGGCGACTCCTGGCGGTACTGGGACCACTTCCCGGCGCCGGAGGGCTGGGGCCGGGTCCCGGTCTGGGGCTTCGGCCGGGTCACGGCCTCCGGTGTCGACGGCGTCGCGGCGGGGGACCGCTTCTTCGGCTTCTGGCCCATGTCGAGCCGGGTCACCCTCGAGGTGGCCGCGGGCCCGGGCGGCCTGGCCGACCGCTCGGCCGCCCGCGCCTCCCTCGCCCGGGCCTACACCCGCTACGCCCGCGCCGTGCCCGAGGCCGGGTTCCTCCCCGGGCACGACGACGTCGCGGCGGTGCTGCGGCCGCTGTTCCAGACCGGATGGCTGCTCGCCGACCGCGTGGCCCGGGCCGGGGCCGGGGTGGTGGTCCTGACGTCGGCGTCCAGCCGCACCGCCGTGTGCACCGCGGCGGCGGTCCGGGCGCACGGGGACCCGCCGGAGCTGGTCGGGCTGACGTCGTCCCGGCACGCCGCGGCCACGGCGGCGCTCGGCCTGTACGACCGGGTGCTGGCCTACGAGGAGGTCGGCGCCCTGCCGGCGGACCGCGGCGTCGTGCTGGTCGACCTCGCCGGCGACCCGGACCTGCGCGCCGCGGTGCACCGCGCCACTGCCGGCGTCCTGCGCGCCTCGGTCGTGGTCCGCGCGACGCACTGGCCGCGGGCCTCCTTCGCGAGCAGCGGTCTGCCCGGGCCCGAGCCGGAGGTGTTCTCCGCGCCGGACGCGGCGGCCGCCCTGGACCCGTCGTCCGCCCGCCGGATCGGTGCCGCCTGGCCGGAGTTCGCCGCGACCCGGGCGCCCGGGCTGCTGACCGTCGAGCACCGCACCGGCGCCGACGCGGTCACCGGGGCGTGGGCGGCGCTGCTGGACGGCGACGCCGACCCGCGCCGCGGGCGGGTCCTCTCGCTCTGAGCGCCCTCAGCCCGGTTCGTCCCCGGTTCCCGGCTCCGGTGGGCGGTGCGCCGACGCCCGCTGGCCCTGCAGCTGCCGGCCGAGCTCGTCCCGCATGCGGTACAGCTCGGCCAGCACCTGCCCGCGCGCGGAGTCGCCGAGGGCGGCCGCCGCCGACCGCAGCGCCGGGCCGTGGTCGCGCCAGTAGGCCCCGACCGCCCGGGCCACCTCACCGGGGTCGGCCCGGTCCCGGCCGGCCCGCCGGAGCAGCTCCTGGAGCCGCTCCAGCTCCTCCGCGGCGGCCGCCGCGGGCGCGGGGTCCTGCGGGCCGGTCACGCCGCCGCCTGCCGCGCGACCGGCGCGGTGCCGCCGCCCCCGCCGCCACCCCCGCCGATGCCCTCGAGCAGGCGGATGAGCGCGTCGATGAGCTCCTGCAGCAGGTTGCCCAGGACGCCGCCGAGGTCGACGCCGTCGAGCAGCCCGGCGATCGCGCACAGCAGGTTGCCCAGCAGGTTGCCCGGGCCGGGGATGGCCTCGATGTCCAGCACCACCTCGTTGAGGTGCACGTGCAGGCCCAGCAGGTTCAGGTCCAGCGGCCCGAGGTTCAGGTCGAGGATCGGGCAGGGGGTGGGTTGCGTCATCGGGAGCACCTCGGCTCTGAGGAACTGCCGCCGGTGCGGCAGGTGCCCGACGCAGGGCGCGCGCCCAGTGTGGGAGCGCGCGGGCCGGTCCGGGGAGCACCCGACCACCGCCCGGATCCGGACGGGTGTGCCCGTCACCGTGCGCGCGCGACCGCCCGCCCTTCGTGAGACGAGATCGTCCGTAAGGGTGCGGGGCCCTCAGGCGGAGACGGCGGCCACCACGGCGCTCACCCGGCGGGCGCGGGTCTCGGGCTTCTTCGCGTCGGCCACCGACCGCGCGTGCTCCTTGCGGTGCGTGTGGGACAGCCGGTCGAAGGCCTCCCGCACGCCCGCCGCGGCCAGCGCCTCGGCCAGGTCCGGCGGCACCTCGACGGTGCGCTCGGCCCGGTCGAGGGCGACGACGACGTCGACGGTGTCGCCGGTGCTCACGCCGAGGGCGGCCCGGCGCTCCTTGCTCAGCCCGATGAGGTTCTCGCCGCCCATCCGCGCGACCCGCCCCTCCACGGTCACCCCGCCGACGGTGACCCGGACGGGGAACGCCTTGGCGCCCCCGCCCAGGCCGGCGGCCTGCTCGTCGGTCAGCACGATGGCGGCCGCCGGGCCACGCGGGGCGAGGGTGGTGGTCAGCCGCAGCTCCCGGGTCACCCGGTCACCCTGGCGGCCGGGCGGTCGCGGCGGAAGCCCCCGTCATCCGTCCGGCTCACCGGCGGCCCGCTCGGCGAACCGCCGCTGCGCGTCCTCCAGCGCCGCGACGGCCTGCGCCCGGCGCTCCCACCCGCGGGTCTCGGCCGACTTCTCCGGCGTCAGCGCCTCGTAGATCTCGAAGAAGTGCCAGATCTCCGCGACCTGGTGGATGGGGACGTCCTCGAGCTCCTGCAGGTGCTCCATCCGCGGGTCGCTCGCCGGCACGCACAGCAGCTTCGCGTCCGGGCCGCGCTCGTCGTGCACCCAGAACACGGCGATGACCCGGGCGCGCACGAGGCAGCCGGGGAAGGTCGGCTCGCCGAGCAGCAGCAGGGCGTCGATGGGCTCGCCGTCCTCGGCGAGGGTGTCCGGGACGAACCCGTAGTCGCCGGGGTAGCCGGTGGCGGTGAACAGCATCCGCAGCAGCCGGATGCGGCCGAGCCGGTGGTCGTACTCGTACCTGTTCCGCGAGCCCTTGGGGATCTCGACGATCACGTCGGCTTCCACGGGCACCCTCCTCCGGCCGGACCGCGAGGCGACCCTGGCCCAGTCCCCGCTCCCCGGCAACCCGGGGTCGGCGCGCGGTCCCGGCCGCGGAGGCGGCCGCCGCCTGCGAGGTCAGCCGGTGACGCGGATGCCGACCTTGCCCCGCGCGCCGCCGTCCAGGAGGTGCCGGACGGCGGCGGACGTCTCCACCAGCGGGAACACCCGGTCGACGGCGGGGGTAAGCGCGCCGGCCTCCACCAGGGCCGACAGGGCCCGGAGGCCGTCACCGTCCTCCCGGGAGACGAACGTGCCCAGGTGCTGCCCGACGAACGGCGAGAGCGCCTGGGCACGCAGCTGGCGGTCCGTCCCGCCGAGCCACCGGCCGCCGTTCTCCCCGCCCATGATCACCAGCCGCCCGTGCGGCGTGAGCGCGCGGCGCAGCGCCCGGAGCGGGCGGTTGCCGCCGGTGTCGACGACGACGTCGTAGCGGACGCCGCCGTCCAGCGGGTCCTGCCGGGTGTGGTCGACGACGGTGTGCGCGCCCAGCCCGCGGACGAGGTCGCACTTGGCGGTGCTCGCCGTCCCGGTCACCTCGGCGCCGGCGGCCCGGGCGACCTGCACGGCGAAGCCGCCCACGCCGCCGGAGGCACCCAGCACCAGGACCCGCTGCCCGGCCTCGACGCGGCCGTGGTCGCGCACCGCCTGCAGGGCGGTGAGCCCGGACACCGGCACGGTGGCGGCCTGCTCGGGGGTGAGGCCGGGCGGCAGCGGCGCGAGCTTCCGGGCGGGCGCCACGGCGTACTCGGCGAACGTGGCCCGGCCGATCCCGTACACCCGGTCGCCGGGGGCGAGGCCGGCGACCCCGCTGCCCGTGGCGACGACCTCCCCGGCCAGGTTCAGGCCCGGGTTCGGCGCCTTCGGCCGGCGCAGGCCCGACACCGCCCGCATGGGGTAGGGGAGGCCGGCCATGAGGTGCCAGGTGCCGCGGTCGACGCTGGAGGCGAGCACGCGCACGAGGACCTCGCCCTCGCCGGGCCGCGGCACGGCCGCCTCCCCGACGGCGAGCAGGCCCTCGGGATCGCGCCCGTAGCGCTGCTGCGCCACCGCGGTCATGACGGACGGGACGACGGCGGACTGTCCGGACATGGCTCCTCCTCGACGGAGTGACTTACGCCGTAAGGCTGCACCTTACGGCGTAAGGTCGTCAAGGTGCCGGGACGTCGTTCGAACGGGAAGGCGCTGAGCCGGGACCGGGTGCTGCAGGCCGCCGTGGCGCTCGCCGACGAGCACGGCGTCGGCGCGCTGACCATGCGGCGGCTCGGGGAGGCCCTCGGGGTGGAGGCGATGTCGCTGTACCACCACGTCAGCGGCAAGGACGACCTGCTCGACGGCATGGTCGACCTGGTCTTCGCCGAGGTGCCGGTGCCCGGCACCGGGGCCGGCTGGCGGACGGCGATGCGCGAGCGCGCCGACGCCATGCGGGCGGCGCTGGCGCGGCACCGGTGGGCCGTCGGGCTCCTGGAGTCCCGGCGCTCGCCCGGGCACGCGACGCTCGCCCACCACGACGCCGTCCTCGGCTGCCTGCGCGCGGCCGGCTTCCCCGTGGTGCTGGCCGCGCACGCCTACTCGGCCATCGACAGCTACGTGTACGGCTTCGCGCTGCAGGAGCGCGCGCTGCCGTTCCAGACGCCGGCCGAGACCGCGGAGCTCGCGGCCGAGCTGATGGTCCGGTTCGCCGAGAGCTACCCGCACCTCGCGGAGTTCACCACCGAGCACGTACTGCGGCCCGGCTACGACTACGGGGCGGAGTTCGGCTACGGCCTCGACCTCGTGCTCGACGGGCTCGAGCGCGAGCTGCGGGACCCGGCCGCCTGATCAGCCGGTCACCGCGACCGGTCCCGGCACGCCGTCGCCGAGGAAGGCGGCGAGGCCGGCGCCCTCGGCCTCGACCTCGTCCCGCTCGGCCGCGGTGAGCCGCCGCAGCGGCTGCACGGTCACCGCGACACCGCCGTCGTCCCGGTCGCGGGTCGTCCAGGTGGCGGCCACGGTGCCGTCGACGAGGACGACGCGGGCGCCGGCCACGCTCAGGCCGCGGTGCTCGTCGGCGATCACCCGGGACCGGTCGTCGTAGCCGAGGACCGCGTTGTCGAACGCGGGCAGGAAGCGCACCGGCGCGGGCTCGTCGCGGTCGGGGAGGACACCGTCGGGGACGTCGAGAAGCTCGCGGCCGCGCTCGTCCCGGGAGGTCCGCAGCCGCGGCCGGAGCCGGGCGACCACCGCGGGCAGGCCGCTCAGCCCGGACCAGGACCGCAGGTCCGCGGTCGCCGCCGGCCCGTACGCGCGCAGGTAGCGCAGCACCAGGTCGTCGAGGACGGCGTCGGGCGGCCCGTCCTCCGGGGCGCGCCCCAGCCAGGCGCGCACCGTGGTGTTCCGGGCCGGGGCGCGCTGCCGCCACAGCCCGCGCGGCGGGACCTGCACCAGCGGCACCAGGCTGGACAGCGCGTCGCCGAGGTCGCGGGCGGTGGCGTCCGGCCAGCGGTCGCCGACCAGCCGGCCCACCTCGGACAGCAGTCGCGGCGCCTCGGCGAACCGCGGCTCCCCGGCCGCGGCGAGCTCGCCGAGGTCCACGCCGGGCAGCCGGCGCCCCAGCGTGCCGCGCGCCCGGGCGACGAGCATCGCCTGGTGCACCGGCCGCAGGCGCAGGCAGTCGCCCGCGGTGACCAGGTGCAGCGTCCGGCGCATGAGCAGCGTGCGGACGACGCGGCGCGACTCCAGCAGACCGTCGAGCCCGTCCGGACGGAACGCCGTCAACCGCGACCACAGCCCGACGAACGGCTCCTGCGGCTCCTGCGCCTGCAGGCCGACCAGGTGGCCGACCGCGTCGAGGGCGCCGCGCCCGTCCCGCCGCAGCAGCAACTGCCGGGCGAGCGTGGCGCGGCCGAGCGCGCGCCGGTCCAGCACCCCGGCTCCCGCACCCCGGCCCACGAGCGCTGTCTACCGCAGGGGGACGACGACGAGCACTCCGTTCCTGCACGTCAGGCGTTACGGTCCGGCCTCCCAGGAGGAGTGACCCGGGTCACACGCACGATCCGGGCGACACCACGGAGGTCCTCGTGCGCACGTCCATCCGCGCTGCCGTCGTCACCGCCGGCGTGCTCGCCGTCGCCGCCCTCGCCGGTCCGGCCGTGGCCGCGCCCCCGCAGCCGGGCACCTGCTCGGCCGGCCTCGACCTGGCCGGCGAACGGGAGCTGGTCGCCGTGCTGGTGGAGCTGAACCCCGACCTGCCGCGGAGGGCGGTCGTGGCGGACGTCGAGGCCGCCTTCGCCGACCTCGACCGCAACGCGAACGGGTACCTCTGCTACCGGGTGCTCGGCCGGGAGGGCTACGTCAACGTGATCGACGACAGGGTGTAGCCGCAGGCGGCGGGATCAGGCCGCCAGCGGGTGGTGGTGGCAGCGGCCGCCGCTGGTGGCGCGGGCGGCGCACGGCGCGCCGGCCCTCGTCACGCCGCCGGTGTCGCCGCAGCGGGCCGGCCGGGCGGCGGGCGCCTCGACGACCCGCTCGGCGGGCAGTGCCGGGCGGGGGAAGGGCAGGACGACGGCGTCCCGCGTGGGGGCCGGCGCGGCCGGCTCGACGGCGGTGCCGACGGCGGTGTCGGCGGCGGGAGCCGGGGCCGGGCGGCCGGCGCGGCGGTGCAGCGCGGACGCGGCGGTCAGGCCGGCGGTGAAGGCGGCGAGTGCGGTGGCGACGTGGCTGGCGCGCATGCCCGGCTCATCGGCCGACCACGTCGCCGCGGGAAGGCCGCCGTCCCGCGTGTCCCAGGCGTCACGCCAGGTGCGCCTGCTTGGGCGCCAGCCCGCGCTCGGCCTCGGCGGCGACCTGCTCGCGGGAGGCGCCGGTCGACGCCAGCACGACCGCGCCGACCAGCCCCTCCACCAGCGGCGCCGGGGAGAGGGTCACCCGCGACCGGACGTCGTCGTCGAGGAACTCCAGCGCGGTCTCGGCCGAGAGCACCGCGCTGCCGAGGTCCATGAGCACGACGACGCCGTCGCCGGAGTCGGCCTCCGCGATCGCGTCGGCCACCGCGGCGGCGTCGGTGCCGAGCCCGCCGTCCTCGGTGCCCGCGGCGACGGCGATCGCCAGCTCCCGCCCGGGCAGCATCTGCCGCGCCAGCTCGACGGCGGCGTCGGCCAGCGCCCGGCTGTGCGAGACGACGACGAGGCCGACGCTCACGACCGTCCCAGGGTCGCCGCGGCGGCCTCGACCAGCAGCGCCGTCGACGTCGCCCCCGGGTCCTGGTGCCCGGCGCTGCGCTCGCCGAGGTAGCTGGCCCGGCCCTTGCGGGCGACCATCGGCACGGTCGCGTCCCGGCCCTGCGCCGCCGCGTCCGCCGCCGCGGCGAGCGCGTCGGCCAGCGGCTTGCCCGCCTCCACCGCGGCGTCGAGGGCGTCGCAGGCCGGGCCCAGCGCGTCGACCATCGTCTTGTCGCCGGCCTCGGCCTTGCCCCGGGCGACCACGCCGTCCAGGCCCGCCCGCAGCGCCCGGGCGAACGCGGCGTCGTCGAGGTCGCCGCCGCCGGCCGCGCCGGCCATCCGCAGGAACAGCGTCCCGTACAGCGGGCCGCTGGCCCCGCCGACCTTGCTCACCAGGGTGGCGCCGGTCTTCTTGAGCATTGCCGCGGCGTCGGCCGGCGGGGCCTCGTCCAGCGTGGCGACGACGGCGGTCATGCCGCGGTCCATGTTGGCGCCGTGGTCGGCGTCGCCGATGGCGGCGTCGAGCGCGGTCAGCCGGTCCCGCTGCTCGTGCACGGACTCCGCGAACCGGCGCAGCCAGGCGGTGAGGTCCTCCGTGCCCACCGCCACGCTCAGGCCCCCCACCGCAGGCCCGGGGTGACCACCGGCGCGTCCCACAGCCGCAGCATCTCGTCGTCGGCCTGCAGGAGGGTGACCGAGCAGCCGGCCATCTCCAGGCTGGTCATGTACGGCCCGACCAGCGACCGGGCGATCCCGATCCCCGCCTTCTCCAGGATCGCGGCCACCTCGGCGTAGACGACGTAGAGCTCGATCAGCGGGGTGCCGCCCATGCCGTTGACGAAGCAGATGACGCCGTCGGTGTACCTGCGGTCGCCGAGGATCGGCTCGACCAGCATCGCGGCCACCTCGCGGGCCGGGGCCAGCTTCTCGCGGCGCCGGCCGGGCTCGCCGTGGATGCCGATGCCGATCTCCATCTCGTCGTCGCCGAGGGAGAAGGTCGGCGTCCCGGCGGCGGGCACGGTGCAGGAGGTGAGCGCCATGCCCATGCTGCGGCCGGCGTCGTCGACCCGCTTGGCCAGGTCGGCCACCTCGATCAGCGGCCGGCCCTCCTCGGCGGCGGCGCCGACGATCTTCTCCAGCAGCACCGTGGTGCCCACGCCGCGGCGGCCGGCGGTGTAGAGGCTGTCGGTGACGGCGACGTCGTCGTCGACGACGACGGTGGCCACCTCGATGCCGCTCTCGGCGGCGACCAGCTCGGCGGCCATCTCGAAGTTCATGACGTCGCCGGTGTAGTTCTTCACGATGTGCAGCACGCCGGCGCCGCTGTAGACGCCTGCGGTCGCCGCCTGCATCTGGTCGGGCACCGGCGAGGTGAACACCTCCCCGGCGCAGGCGGCGTCGAGCATGCCGCGGCCGACGAAGCCACCGTGCATGGGTTCGTGGCCGGAGCCGCCGCCGGAGACGATGCCGACCTTGCCCTGCACGGGCGCGTCGCGGCGGAACACCACCCGGTTCTCGTGGTCGACCCGGAGCAGGTCCGGGTGTGCCAGCTCCATGCCGCGGAGGGCGTCGGAGACGACGTCGGCGGGGTCGTTGATGAGCTTCTTCATCGTGCACCTGACCTCGGGGGAGTCGAGCAGGGACCGCCCCGGAGGCTAGGGCTCATGTGATCCGCGGCACAACGAGGCGGTGCCCCCGGGTGCAGGACGGAGCCTGCACCCGGGGGCACCGTGCGACGGTCAGGCCCGGCCGGTGACGCGCGCGGCGGCCTGCTGGAGCTGCCCGTAGTCGCCGTAGCGGGCGCCGACGACGTAGCCGGTGCCCAGGCCGGCGCCGAGCGAGGTCAGCCGGGCGACGCGCCGGCCGCGCTTGCGGATGCGGTGGCCGACCTCGGCGACCTCCTCGGGCACCGCCTCGACCGCGCCGCTGACCCGTGCGGCCGCGCGGAGGGCGGCCTGCCCGATCTCGGCGCCGGCCTCGGTGGCCCGGGAGACCACCGTGGAGGTGAGCTCCGGGAGGGCGTCGAGGGCCTGCTTCGCGGCCTCTGCGCCGGCGCTGGCGCCGGTCTGCAGCGCGTGGCCCGTGGTGGCCAGCAGGGGAGCGGCCGCCGCGGCGCCGGTCCGGGTCACCTCGCCGACGCGCTGGGCGGCGGTCGCCAGGACCGGCCCGGCCGCGGACGCGCCGCCGCGGGCGGCCTCGCCGACACCGCGGGCGGCCTCGCTCACGAGGTGCGCGGCGTTGGCCACGGCGGGCCCGGCCGCGGACGCGCCGCCGCGGGCGGCCTCCCGCACCGACGAGGCGGCGTCGGCGACGACCGGCGCGGCCGCCGCCACGAGGTGCTCCACCCGTGCCCGGCCGGCCGCCGGCACCGCGCGCGCCTGCCGGGCGGCCTTCCGCCCGGTGCGCTTCGCGGCCTTCTGGCCGGTGCGCTTGGCGGCCTTCGCGCCGCGCCGCGCGCGGCGGGACACCGGCGTGGCCGGCTGCCGGCGCCGCCGCAGCACCGCGAACAGCAGGCCGCCGAGTGCCAGCAGCGCGGCGAGCCCGCCCGCGGCCCCGCCCGCGCGGGCGGCCGGCGACCGGCCCTGCGGCTGGTCGGCGCGGCCGAAGTCGCGGTCGCCGGGCTGGGCCACCGGCGGCGGGGGCGGGAGCTCCTCGTCGGCGTCGGGGGTGGGCAGGGGCGCCACCTCCTCGCCGGACACCGCCACGGCGGTGGTCGCCGGCGGCTCCGCGTCGGGCGCCGGCAGCAGGGTCTCGGAGGTCTCGGTGGTCGCCTCGATGCCGTAGTGGCGGTAGAGCGCGGCCTCCTGCTCGGTGGTCAGCTCGCGGCTCTCGCCGAAGCGCGGTGCGCCGTCGACCAGCCCGCGGTCGACAACCACCTGCACCCGGTCGCCCTCGCCGGTCGCGTCGAACAGCGGGACGACGACCGTCGCGCCGGCCATGTCCGCGTACAGCCACTCCGGCCGGCCGGTCTCCTCGTCGGCGAGCAGGTGTGTCACCGTGCCGATCTCCGCGCCGTGCCGGTCGACCACCGTCCTGCCGACCCAGTCGACAACTGAGTCCCGTTCGGGCAGTGCCATGGTCGCCTCCCCACTTCTCGGGGCCGGGCCGGGTGGCCCGGCGCTGCCGTCCGGGCGGCCCTACCCCGGTCGTCCCGGCGCCACCCGTGCCGATCACAGGAGCCCGGGCGGCGGCCCGGACCTCAGTGCACCCCCTCGACCGGCTCCGTGGACGGCGCGCCGGCGCCCTGGCGGGCGAGGAAGTCCAGGGCGACGCCGGCCACCTCCGCCCACCCGGGGTCGGCGCCGAGGGAGTGGCCGCGGTCGGGAAAGGTGACCAGCTCGGTGACGCCGGTGCCGTGCCGCCGCTGGATGCGGTACGCCGCGCGGGTGCTCGCAGCCGGCACCGTGCGGTCCAGCCCGGCGGCCACGAGCAGCACCGGCCCGCGCTCGCGGCGGGTGACGACGGCGGCCTCGCTGCGCGGGGAGAACGCGGCCAGCGCGGCCTGGAACAGCGGCCGCGCGGGGGACGGGATCGCGAACGCCTCGTACAGCCGGTCGGACTCCGCGCGGGACACCCCGTTGGCGAAGCCGCGGGCGAAGCTGTCGCGCGTGTGCGCCCAGGTGCGCGTGCGCAGGCCGGGGCGGGACAGCACCGGCCAGGCGGTGCGCAGCTGCGCCGGGGGCAGCGCGAGGTTGCCGCGGAACTGGGCGGGGGACAGCGCCACGCAGGCGCGGGTCAGGCCCATCCCGTGCAGTTGCTGCGCGACCAGCCCGCCGAACGAGTGGCCCACCACCACCGGCGCCGCGGGCAGCCGCGCGACGACGTCGGCGTAGTGCCGCGTGACGTCGGCGATGCCCAGGCCGGCGACCGCCTCGGGGCGCGCCCGCGCCTCCTCGGGGGTCGCCGGCTCGCCCGGCCAGCCCGGCGCGACCGGGTCGTAGCCGCGGGCGGCGAACAGCTCCACCCAGGGCGTCCAGCTGGTGGCGTGCAGCCACAGGCCGTGCACGAAGACGACGGGGACGGGGGCGGCAGCGGTCACGGCGGGCCTCCGGGGGAGGGGCGCGGCCACCCGGCCGGGCCGCGGACGCCGCGGACGCTAGGGGCGCTCCCGCGGCCGGGCTGTGCCCTGCGTGACCGGTACCGGACCCAGGCTGCCGGGCTCGCCGGGGCGACGGCCTTCCGCCGCCTCGCGTCCCCGGCCAGGATCGGCCCGGAGGCGACGCCGCCGACCCGCCCCCGATCCGCTGCCGACCCTGGAGGCCCCGTGGCCACCCTCGTCGACACCGACGCCCTCGCCGCCGCCGACCGCCGTCCCGCGCGGGTGGCCGACCTGCTCGAGGCCACGATGTCCTCGCGGATCCGCTTCCCCGACCCCTCGGCGCCGGCCCGGGCCCGGCTCGACGGCTGGGACCTGGCGGGGATCTCCGTCCTGCGGCTGGACCTGACCGGCGACGTGACCCTGCTGCGCACCGCCCGCCACGCGCGTGCCGACCCGGAGCCGGTGCTCTCCCTCGCCGTGCAGGAGACCGGCACCGCCCGCCAGGAGCAGTTCGGTCACCGCCGGCTGGTGGCCGCCGGCGAGCTGTCGTTCAGCGAGGTGTCCTCGGCCTACCGGTACGCGTGGTCCGGGCGGGGCGTGTGCCGGGCGCTGCGCATCCCGGCCGCCTCCCTCGGCCTGCCGATCGACACCGTCCGGCGGGCCCTGCCGGTCGCCGCCCGCAGCCCGCTGTACGGCCTGGTGCGCGCACACGTCACCCAGCTGACCCGCGACGTCGCGCTGCTCGCCGCCGAGCCGCTGGTGCACTCGCTGGCGTCGGCGACCGTCGACCTGGCCCGCGCGCTGCTGGCCTCGGCCGCCGACGGCGCCCGCGGTGCCGACGACGTGCTCGGCGAGACCCTGCCGGCCCGGGTGCGCGGCTACGTGCGCCGGCACCTGACCGAGCCGGACCTGGACGCCGAGCGCATCGCCCGGGCGCACGCGGTGTCGGTGCGGCAGCTGTACCGGATCTGCGCCGCGGCCGGATTCAGCCTCGAGCAGGAGGTCATCGCGCAGCGGCTGGAGGGCGCCCGGGCCGAGCTGGCCCGGCCGGGCGACCGCTCGATCGCCGCGGTCGCCCGGCGCTGGGGCTTCACCGACGCCTCCTACTTCGCCCGCCGGTTCCGGGCGGGGTACGGCGTCAGCCCGCGGGAGTGGCGGGACCGCTCCCGGGCGGGGGCCGCCGCCGGCTGACCGCTCAGCCGTCGCGGCCGACGACGGCGGAGACGAGCAGCAGCTTGACCAGCCAGTCGCCGGCGTGGATCGCGGCCTGCTGCCAGGGCACCCGCTCGTGGACGACCGACCCGGTGAGCAGCACCAGCGGGAACGCCGCCCACAGCCCGGCGCCGAGCCTGAGCGCCGCGCGCGGACCACGGGCCGGCAGCCGGTCGGCGAGCACCGACACCGCGGCGGCGACCACCCCGCTGCGGACCAGCTCCACCGGGGCGACGGCCGCCGGGGACGGGCCGGGCTGCGCGTAGACCTCGTCGAGGCGGGCCAGCCGCTCGCCGAAGGCCGTGTACCAGGCCGTGCTCGCCACGAACGCCGCCGCGGACGCGGCCGCGACCCGCCCCGGCGCCACCCCGCTCACCGGGTCCCGATCCGCTCGAGCAGGTGCACCTCGACCTCGTCGCCGGCCTGCTCCACCCGCCCGCGCGTGCCGAGCACCCGCACCGACTCCGGCCACACCGGGTACGTCCACCCGCCAGGTGCCGGGCTCTTCCGCAGGGTCGCCCTGAACCGCTCGTCCACCGTCCGCCTCCTCCTGCCGTGGGTGCAGGGGAGACCGGCGCCGGTCCCCGCACTCATCGCTCAGCCGCTGCGGGTGGCCAGCAGCGACACCTCGGCGACGTTCGTCGTCGGCGGCAGGGTGAGGGTGAACAGCACGGTCTGCGCGACGTCCTCCGGGAGCAGCGCGTTCCCGCCGTCGGCCGCGGCGGTCGGGGACACCCAGCCGACGGCGACGTGCCGCACCCGGACCAGGGTGCCGCCCAGCTCCAGCCGCAGCGTGCGGGCGAGCTGGGCGGCGCCGGCGGCCGTGGCGGCGTGCACGGCGAACGCGGGCACGAGCTCCGACGCCGCCGCCGACCCGACCAGCACCAGGTCGGCCGCGGAGTCGTTGGCCGCCGCGGTCAGCAGGTCGTCGAGGAACGCGCGCGCGGCCAGCACCGCGTCACCGGCGCCCTGCTCGATGATCTCCGCCCACCGCTCGGCCGGCGACAGCCCGAACGGGCCGCCGCCGACGCCGCCCAGCACGGCCACCACCAGGTCGACGCCGCCCAGCCGCTCGCGCACGCCGTCGGCGGCGTCGAGCACGTCGCGCGCGGAGCCGACCTGCTCGACCACCGCCCCCGCAGCGGTCAGCTCGGCGACCACCGCGTCGGCGATCAGCGGCAGCCCGATGACGACCGCGCGGCGGCCGGCGACCGGCCGCACCCCTCCCGGCGCGGTCACGCCACCGGCTCCGCGTCGGCGGTCTCGCGCACCGCCGGCGAGCGCACCGGGAGCGCGTCCTCGGCCGGCGCGTCCGCCGGGGCCGCCGCCCGCGCCCGCGACCGCCCGGCGGTCTGCTCCAGCGCGGTCCGCATCGGCCCGACGTCGAGCGGGCCGTCGTAGAGCTGGCCGTTGACGAAGAACCGCGGCGGCTCGTCCAGGGCCATCGCGCGGGCGTCGTCGTCGTCCTCGCGGACGCGCGCGGCGTGCGCGCCGGAGGCCACGGCGTCGTCGACCCGGGCGAGGTTCAGCCCGGCGTCGACGGCGCAGCGGCGGATCGCCCGGTCGTCGAGGCGCCCGGCCCGCGCGGCCAGCGCGTCGTGCATCGGCCAGAACCGCGACTGCGCGGCGGCGGCCTCGGCGGCCTCGGCGGCGCGGGCCGAGGCCGGGTCGTCGGTGAGCAGGTGGCGGTAGACGAAGACCAGGTCGTCGCCGAGGACCTGCCGCAGCTCGTCGACCACCTCGGCGGTGCGCCCGGCGTTGGTGAACACGAACGAGGCGTAGACGACGAGCTCCATCGGCGCGCCGACCCGGCCGCGGACGTGGTCGCGCGTGGCGCTCACCGGCCGGGCCAGCCGCTGCCGGCCGGGCAGCCGGGACCGGTCCACCGCCCGGACGACGGCGACCGCGGCCAGCGCCAGCAGCGCCGCGAGGACCGACGCGCCGAGCACCCCGATCCGCGCCTGCGCGGCCAGCGCCTCGTCGTCGAGGGCCAGGTCGATGATGAACAGCGAGATGGTGAAACCGATCCCGCTGAGCACGCCGGCGGCGAACACGTGCCGCGGGAACAACCCCGAGGGCAGCCGGCCGATCCCGAGCCGGACGGCGGCCAGCGACGCGGTGGTCACCCCGACCACCTTGCCGACAACGAGCCCGATCACGATCGCCCAGGTCAGACCGGAGGTCGCGGCGGCGGACAGGGTCTCGGCGCTGAGCACGACGCCGGCGTTGGCCAGGGCGAACACCGGGACGACGGCGAGGTTGACCCACGGCCGGAACAGCCGCTGCCCGCGCTCGTTGATCGACACCGACCGGGTCAGGCTCAGCACCGCGCGGTGCGCCCCGCTGGAGGTCGGCGTCCGCCCGTAGTCCCGGGCCGCGGCCTCCGCGGCGTCGACCTCGTCCGCGCTGGGCGGGTACACCGGAAGCAGCAGGCCGATCGCGACGCCGGCCACCGTCGGGTGCACGCCGGAGGCCAGCACGCCCAGCCAGACCGGCACCGCGACCAGCAGGTACGCCCCGCCGCGCCACACCCGCATCCGCCGCAGCCACACCACCGCGACCAGCCCGACGGCGGCCACCGCCAGCGGCAGCAGCGTGAGGTCCTCGGTGTAGGCGACGGCGATGACGGCCAGCGCGCCGACGTCGTCGACCACCGACAGCGCGAGCACGAACGCGCGCAGGTTGACCGGCACCGCCCGGCCGACGACCGCCAGCAGGCCGAGCACGAACGCGGTGTCGGTGGAGATCACCACGCCCCAGGCGGCGCGCGCCTCGCCGGGCTGGTCGCTGAGCCCGGTCACCGCGAGGAAGACCAGGGCGGGCACGACCAGGCCGGCCAGCGCGGCGACGACCGGGATGCGGATGCGGCGGGTGTCGCGGAACTCGCCGAGCACCAGGTCCCGCTTGACCTCGAGGCTGATCAGGCAGAAGAACAGCGCCATCAGCGCGTCGTTGACCCAGTGCCGCAGGTCCATCTCGAGGACCGTGTCGCCCAGGCTGACGGCGAACGGCGTGTGCCAGGTCTCCTCGTAGGTGGAGCCCGGCACGTTGGCCCACACCAGCGCCACCAGCGTCGCGACCAGCAGCACGGCGGCCGCCGCGGCGTCGGAGTCGGCCAGCCGCAGCACCCGCCCCAGCGCCGAGGGCCGCTCCAGCTCGCCCCGCGGGGTGCCCCTCACCGGACCCCCGTCCCGCGCCGGGTGGGCAGGTAGGGGTCCTGGCGGGTCGGCAGCACGAGCAGCTCGGCGACGTTGACCCGCGGCGGCAGGCCGGCGCCGAACAGCACGGTGCGCGCGACGTCGTCGGGGTCCATCGGGACGACGACCTCGCGGTGCTCGGCCCAGCCGCGCGCGGTGCCGTCGTGGCTGATCTCGGAGCCGAGGTCGGTGTCGGTGAGGCCGGGCGCGACGACGTGCACGCGCACGCCGCGGCGGCCGTACTCGGCGCGCAGCGCCCGGGCCAGCTGGGCGACCGCGGCCTCCACCGCCGAGTAGACGGCGTAGCCGGGGAAGCGCACCTGGCCGGCGAGCGCGCCGATGAGGAACAGGTCGGCCGGGCGGCCGGTCTCGGCGGTGGCCAGCAGGTCGCGGGCGAAGGTCTGCGCGGTGCGGAGGATGCCGCCGAGGTTGACGTCGATCATCTCGATCCACTCGGCGGGCACGCCGTCCTCGAACGGCGCGCCGGTGAGCACGCCGGCGCCGGCCACGACCAGGTCGGCGGGGCCGAACCGGTCGTGCAGGGCGTCGAGGGCGTCGGCGAGGTCGAGCCCGTCGGAGACGTCGGCGGCGACGGTGAGCGTCCGGGCGGGGTCGGCGGTGCTGTCGGCGACGGCCTGCAGGCGGTCGCCGCGGCGGCCCAGGAGCGCGACGCGGCAGCCGGCGGACACCAGCGAGCGCGCCGTCGCGGCGCCGATGCCGCTGCTGGCGCCGGTGACGACGGCGACCCTGCCGTCGAGCGCGCCCGGGGCCGGCCGGGAGGCCGGGACCGCCGTGGGTGTGCGGGGTGGTGCGGACACGGTGCCCCTCTCGGAGGTCAGCGGGGGGACCCGCCGATCATGCCGGGCCGGGGGCGTCCCGGTCGATGCGCGCGGCGAGGCCGCGGGCTCACCAGTCGCCGTCGGGCGGGGTGAACTGGCTGACCGTGAGCTCGGCGCCCTGCGGGTCGCGCAGCAGGGCGGTGCGGGTCCAGGTGTCCTCGGCGGTGCGCAGCACGGTGGCCCCGAGCCGCTCGGCGGTGGCCGCGGAGGCGTCCCGGTCGGCGACGGTGACCACGACGTGCCAGTGCGGCGGCTCGTCGCCGGTGACCAGCAGGCCGCCGATGACGTCGGCGAAGCCGGGCGGCGCGGACGCCTGCCGCTCGTGGATGCCCGGGTCGACGGTCGCGGCCAGGTGGTCGCCGTAGCCGGGGACCTGCAGCATCGTGCCGGCGTCCTGGGCCATGTCGACGTCGCGCCAGCCGAACAGCGGCCGGTAGAAGGCCATCGCAGCCGCGCGGTCGGAGGTGTGCAGGTCGGAGAAGTTCCAGGTGCCCGGCACGTTGGTGAGCTGGGCGCCCGGGCGCCGGCGGGGCTGCCACAGCCGGAACGCCGCCCCCTGCGGGTCCACGCAGGTCGCCGTCCGCCCGCCGGGCCCGGCGTCCTCGGGGCCGGAGAGCACCGTGCCGCCCAGCCCGGGCACCGCGGCGGCGGTCGCGTCGGCGTCGTCGACCGCGACGTAGGTGTTCCAGGCCGGTGGGCCGTCGCCGGGCGCGACGGCGGCGACGTCCTGCCCGTCCAGCGTCGCGACGAGGTAGGAGCCGGGCACGCCGGGCGGCACCGCGTCGGTGAACTCCCAGCCGAAGAGGGCGCCGTAGAAGGCGGCCGCGGCGGCCGGGTCGGGCTGCTCGGTGTCGATCCAGCAGGTCACGCCGTGCGGGTAGGTGCGGATCACGAGCGCCTCCGGGTCGGGGTGGCGCGGAGCGTAGCGGCGGCCGGGGACGGTCCCGGTGCTCCGCGACCGCCGTCAGCGCCCGGACATCGCCGCGCGTACCTCGCGCAGGCTCGGGTTGGTCAGGTACCGGCCGCCGACGACGACGGTGGGGGAGACCTCCCAGCCCTCGGGGTGGTGCGCGCGGACCGCGGCGGCGCCCTCCGGGTCGTCGGTGAACCGCACCGCGCGGTGGGGGAGGCGGGTGGCGGCCATCTTCGCCCGCAGCTTGGTGCTGTAGGGGCACCCCGGCTTGTAGTAGACGGTCACGGCCTCGTCGATCTGCGTCACGGCGGCCTCCGGTGTCGGGCGGAGCGGATCCCCGTGCCGGCCACGGTCGCAGGGCGGCGGCCCGCGCGGCAACGGGGTTCCCGGGTGGGACGGGAGTCGTGGACTCCGTGTCGCGGGCGGCACGGCACGTCCCCGCGCGCAGGTGCGGGTCCCAGGGTGGCTCGACGCCGTGCCGCTGGGCACCGCCGGCCTGGCGCAGGTCGTCCGCGGCATCGACGAGCCGAGGCGGCACGGGCCCGATCGTCGGCCCGCCGATGAGTCCGGGGTGCCGGGGAGGTCTGGACCGGCATGGCTCCCCAGGACCTCGCGACCACGTTCACCGCGCCGATCGAGAAGGACGGCGCCTTCCCCACCTACGTCACCGTCCCCGGCTCGGCCGAGCTGTTCGGCACCCGCAAGGCGGTCAAGGTGGGCGGCACGATCGACGGCCACCCGTTCACCGCCACCTGCATGCCGTCGGGTGAGGGGCCGCACTGGCTGCCGCTGCGCAAGGCGCTGTGCCGGGCGATCGGCAAGGACGCGGCGGGCCAGGAGGTGTCGGTCCACCTGCAGGAGCGGTTCACCTGAGCGCGGTCGTGCTCTGCCCACAGTCGTGGGCAGAG